>NZ_JBSWYH010000011.1:0-157881 GCF_056161025.1 Roseibium sp. AWQ4_254 | reverse complement strand
TCATCACGCGCCTTTAAGTGTCCATTTGCATAAGTGGACACTTAAGGCGCAAAATCGAAAAGCGGGAGGTGGGGTTCAGCGGACGCTCACGAAGAAACCCAGATCACGGCGCATGAAGCTGACCAGCCAATTTCCGGTCTCCACGTCCTTTGTTCCGAGCTTCTGACCGGCGCGCTGCGCGACCGCATCCGCCACAACGTCAATATTCTCCAGGTGAACGGGGGCAGCTGCCACCTCGCCCAAAGCCGAGCCCGAAAGGCAGGCTGATCCCGATGCAAAAACGCGACGCATGCATGAGAACCCCGTTCGGGCCAAGCCCGTCAAGCGCTCTCATGCATGCGCCAGAAGTGGACGCATTTTCCGCCGCCCGCTGGAGGGAATTTACGCTGCCATTGCCAGATCGTGCCCTTGACGTGAAGCGCGGCCTCACACCATTGAAAGGAGAGATTTCACAGCGTTGACGCCTCTTCATCGAACGCAATCTGCTCCACATCGTCCCGGGCAGCCAAGGCTTCGATGTCTTTGCCAGGAAGGATACCGGTCAGCATGTTGAGGTCGAGCAGCTGGTCTCCAACCGGTGTGTTGGTTTTTTTCAGCTGGGTCAGCAGGTCCCTGCAGTCCATTTTGCAAGTGATAATCACGGGAAAGCTGCCATTCGGCGATTTGGCCAGTTGAGCCTTCAGGTTCGGATCGAGCTTGTCCAAAAGTGGCTCCTCCTAAACATGCATGGACCCGATCGTCAGGGGCATCAGGAGCAGGGCCTGCCGAGCCGCTGGACGGGCCGTTGGAAAAACGGGGTGGCGCCCCAGGGGGCGCCACCTGAAAGTATCACCGAACGGCGCGGAATGCATTCACAAGTCCGAAGCCGAAGGCGACATCCCGGCCTGCCGGGGCAAGATCGGTGGCCGTGCGCCACATGTGCACACGGATACGGTCGCCGCTCCAGGAGGGGTGACGGGCTTTGATCAGGGCCGCAACTCCGGCCACGTGGGGTGTGGCCATGGAGGTGCCGCTCAGCCTGCGGTAGCCTGTCTGCGGGAAGGTTGACAGGACGTTGACCCCGGGCGCCGTGATTTCAACCTGCGGGCCGAAGCAGGAAAACGGCGCCCTGCGGCGGTTGCAGTCGACTGCGGAAACGGCCATGAAGGATGGGCAACGGGCCGGGTTGCCGACAGGCTCATCGGAATTGCCTGCAGCGGCAACCGCCAGGATGCCTCTGCTGCGCAACCGGCGGCCAGCCCGTTCATAGGCGAGGCTGAACTTGCTCGGATCATGCTGCTGGAACCGGCCGCCAAGGCTCAGATTGGCAATATGCATGCGGTTGCGGTAGCACCACAACAGACCGGCAATGATCCAGCTGGTTCTGCCCGAGCCGCTGCTGTTCAGAACCTTGACCGAATAAAGACGGGCATGGGGGGCGACGCCCACGACACCGCGGTTGTTGGCAAGGGCAGCAACGGTGCCCGCAACATGTGTCCCATGACCCTGATCATCTGCCCAGGAGCGGACACCAGGCACGAAGCTGGCGCCACCAAAGACCCTCAGGTCGGGATGGCGCGGCGCAATGCCCGTATCGACAATCGCGACCCGGGCACCGGCGCCCTTTGAAAAGCGCCAGGCATGGGGAACGTAGATGATCCGCAGACCGCAGGTGATGTAGTCGCGCAGGGCTGAAGCTGCAGGACCACCGGCGTCCGCGCCCTGCTCGCTCATGATGCGGGAGACCATGTCCTCGCTCACTTCTTCGGCCTTGCCGGCGGCCAGTTCACTGAGTGCGCATTTGATCACGCAGCGAATGAACTTCGCCAGCTTGTCCTTCGGGATGCCTGCGGCTTCGCCGGTCGACGAAACCAGCGTATCTGCTGCGGCGTCGAGGGAAAACAGGGCTCCGTCTTCATCAAAATCGATGTCTTCGCCGAAATCCGCCTGCATTTGATCGGAGCGTTCTGCGGCCGCCCGGATCTCGTTGTCTTCCAGCTGCATATCTTCTTCAAGAAAGGCCTGTGCCGCATCCACTTCCTCGGCGGCCTCCGGATCGTCATCGACAATGTCTCCCATTGCCGCCTCATCGTCCCCGAGGGAAGTCGCATGGTTCCAGACGTCGTCTTCGACCGCAGCCACGCCGGTTTTCTTTTCCAGGTCACGGGCTTCCTTGTCCGACAATTCCACATTCAAGGTGCCAATTTCATCGGACACAAGCGCAGCTTTTGGTTCGAGCGGATCCACGCCCATCAAGGTGGCCATGGCATCCATTGGCTGGACATCACTCAGGACGCTGGACAGCTGGTTCATTCCCGCATCCGAGGCTGTGAGGTTTTCATCCATCACGACAATTCTCGGGCTTTTCTGCACAGGCATTTCACTCTCCTAAAAAATAATTTTGACGAAAGGCCCCTTGTGACGGGGCGGTTTGGAAACGTCCCGGGTGACCGGACAGGAACAAAATTAGGTGCTGAAAAGGACTTTGGTCTGGTCATCCGGGATGCAAAGTTACCTTACGTAAGTTTCGTGATTGGCACGGAAAGACAGCGTCAAAATTGCATAAGTTCGGATGGAAAATGCCGGCCGGTTTCTTTCGTGCCGGATGAGCCGTGTTGTGGCTCAGCGGCGGTACGGCCAGCGCCCGGGGAAGGGGATCAGGATTGCTGGAACCGTCGGCGGAGCAAAAAGAAAGCGGCCATTGGCCGCTTTCAGACGGAGATTTATAACAGCTTAGGGGAGGACAGCCTCCAGGGCTGCCTTGGCGTCGACGAGACCGCTGCCGAAGAAGAGCGAAGGTTCAGCAACGTCCTCGCCGTCCGTGTTCATCGCGTCTGTTTTAAGGGCAAGTGTTTCGCCGCCGACCACCATGTCTTTCCGGGCTGTCTTGATCAGTAGTGCCTTCACATCACGGCCATCCATGACGCAGCCGGATGTGCCGGCAAGCCGTTCCGCCCGGCGGATCAACGCGATGACTCCAGCCACGAGGGCGCAGGCCCCAGATGTGCCGCCAAACTGGGTATAGTACCCACTCTGGGCAGGGGTGTCCTCAGGGGTGTCGTCGCCGGTGTCGTAGCCGAAGCGGCCGGGGATGTCGGTGCTCAGAAGCCACATGCGGCTATAGGGAATTTTCTTTGCGCTGCTGGGTAACAGGTATTCGAATGACGTCGTATTCTTCGCCGTGTCACGCAACTGATGCCGGTTGAAGACGGTCATATCGTCCGATGGGGCAACCACAGTGAGGCCGTCCCCATAGTTGGAGTATCCGGAGCGATATCCCTTTCCGGTCACCGCGCCAACGGCGATGATGCCGTTTTCGCGGTTTGCCAGATTAGCCGGGTAAATAAGCTGGCTTTCTCCTTCATTGCCTGACGCGCAAACGATCGGAATGTGGCTGCTGACAGCCACAAACAATGACCTCACGATATGCCACAACCTTTTGCCTGTCAGGGAATGCTGTGGCTCGGTCGGGCGCAGGTCGGCCGCTGTTTTTTGCAGGGTGTTGATGCGCTCTATCAGGTCTGCCGCTTCCCGGTTTTCCCAGCGTTCAAGATTTCCCTGAAAGTCGTTCTTGTCGACCGGATTGTGTTCAGGGTCCGGAAGCCCGCGTGGCATGACAATGACGTCTGCCTTTTGATGCCAGGCGTATAGAAGAGCGGCAATGAACTGGAGCGGATCATTGTCAAATCCGGTGCGGATGGAGATCAGTTGGGAAAACGGGTCGACCCCGAAATAGGGGATCACGCCGGGTGTGGGCGCCGCATCGGGAGACGAGGGCTCGGGGCCCCCAACGACAAGGCCGCTCACGGCGGTACCGTGGGAGGCAAATAAGGTTTCGATATCCCCGATTGTGCGTAAATCGCCCTTCGACTGTTCCAGTTGCTGGGCAATGTCCCCGAAGATGGCGAGCTCGTCTTTTGAAAGGCCCTCAAGTGTCAGGTCGCCGGTGTTCAGCCCGGAGAAATTTCCCTTAGGTTGCTCTTCTGCGCAGGCGCTTGTCCGTGTGCCATATGGGGAAACGGTGAAATCGATTGACCGTTCAGTATCGATACGGCCCTGCAGGTTCGGATGATCCGGGCTGCAGCCCACATCAATCATGGCAACACGTGCGGGCCGGGTCTCTCCCTTTCGCTCCAGCTCGTCCCACAAAGTGGTCTCAAACGACAGACCCGTTTCGTCAGGCACGATCACGCCCAAGGCGACAAGATGCCAAAGGAAATAAAAGCCCTTGGTGTCGGTTTCGGAATTCAGGACTACCTTGTTCATTGCATCTGTCCTTCTTCAAATCCATTCTTGCTGAACAGCCTGATAGCGGTCGGCGAAGGCCTGGGCGAAGCGGTCCGTGAAACGTCTCGCGAGCTCTTTGCCGGCTGCAGTGTCGCTTGGATAGTGCAAGCCCGCCCATTCGCGGTTCTGCGCAACGTTCAAGGCAACGTCCGACAAGGTCTGTGTTGCGGGATGCTCAGGCAGGATCGTGTTGAAGGCGTAGGCAATCGTATGACACTGGAAGGAGTGATTGCTTGGATACGCCTCATGGGCCGGATTGGCGAGAAGCGGCCTGAGGCCTGGTTCGACCTGATTGGGGCGAAGTCTGCCAAATCTCTGCTTGTAAAAGAGGCCAATAAACTCGGTCATGGTCAGAAGCTCTAGAAACAGGGTCTCTGTAGCTTCGAACCCGGCAAGGCCGTCAATCCCGAGCGGCCGGGTGAAGGCAGTAAGGTCCAGCGTTGCTTCCTGCACAATATCGGGCAGGCGTAATTGCCTTTCTTTGATGTTCTTCTGCATCTCCAACAGAAGCTGTGTCTCGAGCCGGCTCAGATCGGGACCCGGTGGCGGCGGCAAGGCAACTTGGGTCCATTCGTCCGGCAAGCGGCTGTCCGGGCTTTTGAGACCAGCGCGATGAAGACGGAGCAGGGCTTCTGTCGGCATGAGGGCCCCATTAGACCCTTGAGCGCTTGGGGCTTTCACCTTGTTTTTGTTTTTATTCTTGTTTTTATTCTTGTTGAGAACGGATTTGTTGAGCGCGGACTTGTTCAGGACCATGCGCACGGCACTGACGCCGCCGGCTCCTTGCGCACCTGCAGGCGGCGTCACCGAGATGTCGACAGGCCTGTCTGGAATTGCACCGAATTGAAGTCCGGTCTCGCTGATCGTGATCCGGCTCCGGTTCAGGAAGTCGGCTATGGAGCTGCAGGTGTGCAGGTCAGTATCTATGGTCTTCATTTCGTCCCCCGATCTGAAAATGAGTAAAAGATCAGTCTAGTCCGGCCTTGCGCAGACCTTTCAGAAAGTTCAGTCCTCCTTCAGTCCCCAAGCCCGGATAACCGGTCCCTTGAAGGACTTTTGCGGAGAAGTCCGGTTCGACCTCGTTGAGGCGCTGACACAGGCTTTCCAGCATCTGCACATTGCCGAGATGGGCATGACTTGAAATCAGGTAGCGAAGAATGGAATTGAATTTCGGGCGTTGGACCAGCGCCCGTTCTCCGGCTGCAATGGCGCTTTTGTGATCGCCTGCGAGTGCAGCGGCGATGCATTTGGTCGTGTCGAAATAATAGCTGATAGGGGTGTTTGCTCCCAGATGCTGAGCCCAGGACGCCATGGCGAGTGCCTTGCTGTTCCGCCCGGCGTAAGCATTCAAGGTGGCATAAAGATCCCAGCCGAAGGTCTGTTCGGGATCGAGTTTTAGGGCACGTTCATAAAGCGATGCGGCAAGGTCGAATTCGCTGAACAGGTAGGAGTGAATGTGGGCTGCGAGGGACAATACGAGCGGATCGAACTCGTCTTCTTCCAGCGCGCGGGTCGCATAATACTGGGCTTCAGAAATTTGTGCTGCAGCGTCAGGCGTGAAACGCTGCCCCACCTGGAATGATTTGGAGAACGCCATCCAGGCATAGGTCTGCGCGTTGGGCTGGTGTTTCAAGAGGGTCTGAAGTTTCTCGTCGGCGCTGTTCAAGTGGTCTTCGGACAGCCCGAAAATTTGATAGATGCACTCAATCAGAACGCCTGCTCTGGCGCTGTCCGGACTAAAGGCAAGACTTTGCAGAAGACGACCGAGCTGAATCACGGTCTGGGATACGATTGCGTTGAGGTTTGAGGACGTCGGATCCTCAAATGCTGTTTTTGTGAAGGCCTGGCTGGAAACCCAAAGCGTGACACCGTTCTCTCTTGAAACGAGTTCAACGGTCAGCCGCACCTCGTTTTCCAGAGTGACTTCATTCATCCGGATGAAAAGCGGCATTGCCACGTCTTGCCGGGCCTTGGCCTGCATATGCGGGTCGATGCTTAAAACGGGGATGCGGCCCATCTCGTAAAGATTACGCATCAGTTTCTGGCGGAAGAGAGAGGCGCAAGGTTGGTGAGGCGGCACGTCCTGCAGCCCGATCGCCCAGGTTTCACCCGAAGATCCGCTTGCGCGTCTTGTCTGATTGTTGTTGCGGGAGGCCGCGTTCCAGCTTGACGGCTTGGTGCGGCGGTCATTGCTGCGCCAGTCATCGGATGCCGTATCAAGCTGTCCGTCCCGCGTGTCCGCCCCTGACCATTCCTCAAATTTCTGTTCCCAGATCTGACGTTCCAGCGTGAGCCAGCTTTCGAACTCTGGGTCGCAGATGTCGAACCCTTCCAGAAAGTGCTCTGAAACTTCCCGATGCTCCTCGGAAATCTGGAGCAGTCCCCGGTCGGCCTGCTGCCTCAACTGCATCGCGTCCACGCGGACCCGCGACAGGTCCATGGTGACCGAATATTTGTCCGTGATAAGGATGTCCTTGTAGTCTGTTCCCAAGCTTTTCCGGATGTCCAGCAAAGCTTGACGCAAACTGGCAGCGGCCTGGTCTTCGCTGCGGTCACTCCAGAGCTTGTCCCGCAGCCAGACCCGGGACCGGGACCCGCGGGGAGCCAGGGCGAGCATGGCAACGATGGCCTTGGATTTCTGGTTTTTGGGCGTGAGTTGATTGCCTTTGCGGTCCAGCACTGTAGGAGGCCCGAAAAGAAAAATTTCAAGATCAGTATCGTTCTGCGGGCTTATATTCATGCTTGCCCCCACCGGACTTGAAGCATTGCCACCATAAATAAATGCAGGAATGATACGCAATTCTGCGCGGGTCTGCAAAAGATGCGTATTTGGCATCCTAAAATCCAAGATAGAACTCACTATGGGCCAAGGTAAGCAGGCGGGAGTAATCGCAGCGTCAAGTTTGCGTCAATTCGGTGGGATTTTTGCCGGGGTTGCTGCGGCGGAGGCGGGGCAGACACCTTGCGCAGAGCCGCCCCCTTCTCACCACCTTGCCCTTTATCTTGCGCGCTACCGTCCGACTGCGGTGATCGCCTTCTCCAGATGGTCGATGACAGTCCCGGTCCTGTCGCCCAGATTGTTGCCCCGGCAGACGGCAAGGCTCAAGGTTTCGGTCAGGCGGCGGCTGGCCAGGGGGCGGAAGAGGAGGGTGCCCGCCTCCACGTCTTTGGCAACATCGAGCCATGTGAGCAGGCTCACACCCTTGCCCATGCGCAAATAGGCCAGGATCGCATTGATGGAATTGGTGTTGAGCGCGACAGCCGGATTGACCCGGACGCTTAAGATTTCGGCCAGCAGGCGGTTGTAGATCGACAGGCCCGCGCTGGGCAGACAGAGCGGCCAGTCGAGCACGTCCTGTAAGGGAACCGGCCCGTCGCCTGGCAGGTCCAGCGAGGGAGCGTAGACGACACCCAGGTGATAATCATAGCTGGTAACGGTGATCAGCCGGGTGAGGGACGGCACGTTGAAGGCGGCCACCAGATCCAGTTCGCTGCGTTCGGCCGCCGCCAGAAGATCGTCGGTGGAGCCGCGCAGCAGGTCCAGCTCAACCGGGCCGTAGATCTCTTCCAGCCCGGCGACAAAAGGTGGAATGACCGCCTCGATGAAACACTCCATGATGCCGAGGCGCAGGGTAAGGCCCGCGCTTTGCTGTTTCTGGCGGACTTGCTGGTTGATCTTGGCTTCGGAGGCGAACCAGTCCAAAGCCTGGCGGCGCAGCTCTTCCCCTTCTGGTGTTAGGGCAATGCCGCTGGAGGTGCGCATGAGCAGTTCCGTGCCGAAGCTGCGCTCCAGGATCTGCATCTGACGGCTGAGGGCCGGAGCGGAAATGTTCAGCCGAGCGGCCGCGTCGCGAATGGAAGGGGACTGGGAGACGATCATGAACGACCGGAGTTCCCGCGAAAACGCCGACATGGGCTGCCTCTCCGTGTAAGAAAAATTCTAACGCACCGTGAAATTCTTTGTTCTTTTTCGAACGATGGTCAATCGCTTATTCTTTTTGCATGCCTCAAAGGGAGGCGGGTGCCTGGAGAGATGTGGCAATGCTGGATGATATCGCCCTGCTGCGGGAAACCATCAAGGTGGCCGAAGAGGCCAAGGCCTGCGGCAACCATCCTTTCGGCGCCATTCTGGTCTCGCCCGCCGGCGAGATCCTGCTGCGCCAGGGGAATACCTATCTGGATGACAAGGGGGTCGGCCACGCGGAGCTCAACCTCGCCCGCCGCGCGGCGCGTACCTATGCGCCGGACTTTCTGGAGGGCTGCACACTTTATACTTCCATAGAGCCCTGCAGCATGTGCGCCGGCGGAACTTATTGGGCCGGCATTGGCGCACTGGTCTATGGTGTAACGGAAGTCCGGCTGGCAGAGCTGACCGGCGACAATCCGGAAAATCTCACCATGGCGCTGCCCTGCCGCACCGTGTTTGACGCGGGACAGCGCAAGGTCGAGGTGCGCGGTCCTTATCCCGAACTCGAAGACGAAATCATCAAGGCGCATCAGGGCTTCTGGTAAGCGCCCGCATCCCCCGGCCCAGGAGGCCCAGGAGGCTGGTCGGGCATTTGCCCGGAAGACCGGCCAGGAACAGGAAAGGTCAGGTACGTATATGCTGCTGAAGTCAAAGAGTGTTTTTGCTGCGGCCCTGTTGTCGCTCACCTTCACCGCACCGGCACTGGCGCTCGACAAGGTCACCTTCCAGCTGGACTGGCTGCCAGGGGGCGACAAGGCGCCGATTTACGTGTGCATCCAGGAAGGCTTCTGCAAGGAGGCCGGTCTGGAGATCTCGATTGAGCCGGGCCGGGGCTCCTCGGAAGCCATCACCAAGATCGCGACCGGATCGTCAGATATCGGTTCGGCCGGACTTGGGGCGCTTCTGGCGGCCAAAGACACCGAAAACGTGCCGGTGACGGCGGTCATGTCGATCTTCAACACAGGCCCCCACGCTTTTTACACCACCAAGGATACGGGGATCACCAAGCTGACGGATGTGAAAGGCAAGAAGATTGCGACATCTCCTTTCACCGCCTCCAACGTCTATCTGCCGCTGGTACTGGCCGATAATGGCATGAGCGAAGCGGACATCACGCTCACCAAGGCCGATCCGGGCGCTCTTGGGCCGCTGCTCATGACCGGCCAGCAGGATGCTATCATTGCCTGGCTGACCGATGTCACCCGCTACACCAATCAGGCCAAGGATGCGGGCAAGGAAATCGTGATCCTGCCCTGGGCAGATGCAGGTCTTGTCATGTATTCGGCCTCTCTGGTGGCCAATGACACGTTCCTGAAGGACCGTCCGGACGTGGCCAAACGTTTCGTGGCCGCCTTCAAGAAGTCGATTGAATTTGCGCAAGAAAATCCTGGCAAGGCCGGGGAAGCTGTGGCAGCGATGGTGCCGGAACTGGCGGCCGAGGAAGTGACCGGCTCCTGGCTGGATGCCTCCAAGCTGATCTTCAACAAGGTGACTGACAAGGACGGGCTCGGCACGCTGGAGCCGGGACGTCTTGCGGCAACCTGGACCCGGGTGGCCGCCGCACAAGGCTTTGATCCGGCATCCCTGGACCCGGAAACGGCGGTTGACCGCTCGTTCCTGCCGGCGGAGTAAGCCGTGGCGCGTGTCCAAAACGCCATCACGTTTTCCGGTGTCGGCCAGACCTTTCTGACCGATACCGGGGCGCTGACGGCGCTTCAAAATGTCAATCTCACCATCGCCCGGCACGAATTTGTGGCTGTGCTAGGTCCGTCTGGCTGCGGCAAGTCCACGCTGCTGCGCCTGACGGCAGGGTTGATGAGCCCAAGCCGGGGCGAGGTCTCGGTCTTCGGGCTCAAGGTCAGCGAACCAAGGGATGATGTCGGCATCGTGTTTCAGCAGGCCACCTTGCTGCCCTGGGCCAATGTGGAAGACAATGTGGTGTTTCCGGCCAAACACGCCCGGGGCCGGGTGAGCGCCGCCGACCGGGACCATGCAAGAGACGTGATTGCCAAGGTTGGGCTGGCAGGTTTTGAGAAACGGCTGCCTGCAGAACTCTCCGGCGGCATGCAGCAGCGGGTCGGGATCGCCCGGGCTTTGTTTCTGAACCCGGATATCTTGCTTATGGATGAACCGTTTTCCGCGCTCGACGCCCTGACCCGTGACGCCATGGGCCTTGAACTCTTGCTCCTGTGGCAGGACAGCCCCAAGACGGTGCTGTTCATCACGCATTCCATTCCCGAAGCCGTGCTCCTGGCCGACCGGGTGGTCGTCATGAGCGAGCGGCCGGGCCATGTGCTGGAAGACCTGCCGGTCCCGCTGGGGCGGCCCCGGGACGAGGACGCCTTGAGAACCCCGGAGATGCAGGACTATATCGCCCATTTGCGCGGGCTCCTGATCAAGAAAGTCGCCGCCTGACATGAGCGCCCACACAGATATAGGCACACCGGGGCAAGACAGCCAAGACCGTCTGACCTTGCCACTCTCCGAGCGTCTGGCGCGCATGCCGGTTGTCTTGCCGCTGATGACCTTTGTCACCCTCCTGCTGGTCTGGGAATTCGGCACAAGGCTCTTTGGTGTGCCCGCCTATGTTCTGCCGGCGCCCAGCCGCATTCTGGAAGGCTATGGCCGGATCAGCGCCGGCCGCTGGCTGGAGCATATCTGGGCCACCTTGCGGGTGGCGCTTCTGGGCTACGGGGTGTCGATCCTGATTTCCCTGCCCATTGCCATCGGGCTCGCCAAATCGAAACTGCTCAGCCGGGCTTTTTATCCTCTGCTTGTGGTCATCCAGTCAGTGCCCGTGGTGGCGGTCGCGCCGATCATCATCGTGGTCCTGGGCACGGATGATGCCCCGCGGGTGGTGATTACCTTCATGATTTCCTTTTTTCCCCTGGTCGTTTCCATGACAACCGGGCTGATGGCGACCCCGCCGGAACTGATCGAACTGTCCCGCTCGCTGCGGGCGCCGGTCACCCGGGAAATCAGCCAGATCCGGCTGCCCTATGCGACGCCCTATATCTTTTCCGGCCTGAAGATTTCCATCACCCTGGCGGTGATCGGGGCCGTGGTCTCCGAGTTTGTGGCTGCTGAAAAGGGCCTCGGCTACTTCATCCAGTTCTCCACCTCCATGTTCAAGCTGCCCCAGGCCTGGGCCGGGCTGGTGCTGTTGATCCTCATGTCCCTGACCCTGTTTCAGATTGTCAGCCAGGTTCAGAAACGGGTCTTTCCCTGGTCATTGCCAAAGGAGGGATGGTGACCGGATTCCTGATTGCCAATATCGAGCATGGTCTGACGGGAGATGCCGAAGGCGGCCGTTTTTCCGGTGCCTTGCGTGTGCGCGGCGGTGTGATTGCCGAGATGGGGGCCTTGGCGCCGGAGCCGGGAGAACAGGTGATTGACGCGCGCGGCTGTGCCGTCACCCCCGGTCTCGTGAACACGCACCATCATCTGTTTCAGTCAGTCTTGAAAGCGGTGCCGGACGGCCTGAACGAGGCCCTGGATGTCTGGCTCCAGAAAGTGCCTTATGCCTATTGGCCTTTCATTGATGACCAGATCCTGAGAACCTCTGCCCGCATCGGTCTGGCGGAACTGGTCCTGTCCGGGGCGACCACGGTCTGTGACCATCACTATGTGTTTTCCAGCCATTATGACTATGATCCCGCGGCGGTCCTGTTCGAGACGGCGGCAGACTTCGGCGTGCGCTTTGTGCTGGCCCGGGGCGGCAATGCCAAGGCCAGAGCGTCTTTTGACGATCCGGCCCTGCCGGACCCGTTCCACGAGACGCTTGAAGAGTTTCTGGACGGGGTTAGCGCCGCCGTGCGACGCTGGCATGATCCGTCACCTGACGCCATGCGCCGGGTGGTGATGGCACCGACAACCCCGACCTTCAACTTCGAGGCGGCGGATCTTCCGGTGCTGGCTGAGACGGCGCGGGAGCTGGGCATAAGGCTCCATTCCCATCTGTCGGAAAACGATGGCTATGCGACCTACACCCTGCGCACCCACGGGGAGCGGCCTGTGCCCTGGCTGGCCAAACAGGGCTGGACGGGACCGGATGTCTGGTATGCCCATCTGGTCGACCTTGCTGACGCTGAAATTGCGCTTCTGGCGGAGACGGGCACGGCCATGGCCCATTGCCCCCAGGCCAATGCACGGCTTGGATCAGGCCTTGCCCCGGCCGACGAGCTGCAGTCAGCAGGCGGCACGATCTCGCTCGGGGTGGATGGGGCTGCCGCCAATGAGGCCGCCGATATGGGGGCAGCCATGTATTCGGCCTTTTGCCTCCACCGGGCCGTCAAGGGCGTTCGAGCGGTGCGGCCGGAAACCGTGCTCCATTGGGCAAGTGAAGGCGGTGCCAGGTGCCTCGGATATGACCGGTCCGGCCGGCTGGCTCCGGGTATGGCAGCCGATATTGCGGTCTTTGATCTGTCGCACCCGCGCAATATGGGGCTTCAGGACCCTGCTTTGGCTCCGGTCCTGACCGGGGCTGCTGTGGTGCGCGACAGTTTTGTTGGCGGCAGGCCGCTTGTGACAGGCGGCAGGCTCCCCAATCTTGATCTGAAGGAGCTGGAGGCGGAGGCCCGCGAGGCCGCCCGACGTTTAAGAACACATCGTAAGGATGCCCTTTTGCAGTGCGCGCCAGTATAATGCGCACTGCCTGAACCGGAGTAGAAGCTGTCAGCGCCGTTCTGTGAGTTTTCCGCAGAATGCGTGGGTCATTGCTCCTCAACCCTGAGGAAATGAAGAGACCTGTGAGCACTGAGACATCTTATGATCTGGCCGAGCTGGAGAAGGAAAAAGGCATTGGCGGCTATGGCCAGGAGGTCGAGCGGGATGTTCCGCAGATCGACATGTCAGATTTTTTCAGCCGCAAGGACGCGATCACGGAAGAGCTTTGGGAGGCTGCCACCGGGATCGGCTTCTTCCAGCTGGTCAATCACGGCATTCCCCAGTCGCTGATTGATGAGGCGTTTGACCTGTCGGCGGCATTTTTTGATCTGCCCGAAGAGACCAAGGCCCAGTATCCGCTCAAACCGGGCACAAATGCGGGCTGGGAATATATGGCGCAGATCCGCCCGTCCACCGGCACGGCGGACCGGAAGGAAAGCTATCAGATCACCCTGCCGCGCATGAAAGAGTTGTGGCCCACCGGGGAGGAACTGGAGGGTTTCAAGCTCACCATGCTGGCCTTTGAGCGGCACAATTGGGCGCTGGCCATGAAGGTGCTGTCGTGCTTTGCCAAAAAGCTGTCCTTTGCGCCGGACACGTTCACCAATGGCCATGACCCGGAAAAACCGGAATATCAGTCCACCCTGCGTCTGCTGCATTATCTGGGAATGGAAGATGCCAAGCCCGAGGATTTCAAATACTGGCGGGCCGGGGCCCACACGGATTTCGACTGCCTGACCCTGCTGCATCAAAAGGAAGGCCAGGGCGGCTTGCAGCTCTGCCCGGGCAAGGATGAAAAGGGCCGGGCAACAGCCTGGACCGATGTGCCGCCCCTAGGCGGCGTCGTGACCTGCAATATCGGCGATATGCTGATGCGCTGGTCCGATGACAAGCTCCTGTCCAATCTGCACCGGGTGCGCATGCCCAAGCCAGACGAATATCTGGGACCCCGCTATTCCATTGCCTATTTCGCCCAGGCAAACATGGATACGGTTCTGGAAGGGCCGGAGAAAAAATACGAGCCGATGACCGGCCACGACTATATCCAGATGCGCCTTGGCGCGAATTTCGGCAAGAAATAAGCTGGTCTTCAAAAGATCGCATCCGGTTTCCGGCAAAGCGTGCCGGACGCCGGGTGTGTCCTGCGCTATGTATTAGCTGTAGGTGCGCCGGTACATCTCCTGAATATGCTGTGAGACGGTCACCGGCGAGTGGGCCGGTGTCTCTCCCGGGGTCAGGCAGGCCTCGATACAGCGCACTTCGTGATCCGGATTTCCGGTATAGAAAAACGGGATCGAATAGCGCTCGCGTCCGGAGCGGTTGATCACCCTGTGCAGGGTGGAGCGGTAGACCCCATTGGTCCAGCGCTGGATCATGTCCCCCAGATTGACCACATAAGCGCCCTTGACCGGCGGGGCAGGCACAAAGGTGCCTAACGCCTGATCAAAGACTTCAAGGCCACCAATACTGTCTTGCCACAAAAGGGTCAGGCCGCCGAAATCCGTGTGGGCGCCGCACCCCTTTTCGTCCGGCGCGGCCTGGGGCCGCTGCGGCGGATAGTGCAAAAGCCGCAAGGTGCACATGGGGTTGGTGGTAAACCCGCAAAAATAGTCGTCTTTCAGATCCAGCGACAGGGCGAGGGCGCGCATCAGCCGGGTGCCGAGTGCTTCCATCTGCCCGAAATAAGCCTCCGCAGCAGGCCGGAATGCGGCCGGAGCTTCCGGCCACTGATTGGGGCCGTGATTGAACTTTCCGGCCGTTACCCTTGGATCGGTCTGCGGGATGTCGACGCCGATATAATAGCCTTCCTTTTGATCCGGCGGCGCGCCGGGCTCAAGCGTCTGGGCGGCCAGGGGCTCATAGCCCCGGTTGCACGGGGAAAGGCTTTTGCTGACCCGGTTTTTCTCATCTTGCGGAAGCGCAAAAAACGCAGCTGCCGCCTGATGGAGGTCTTCGATAGCCGTCTCCGCGATCCCGTGTCCAGTGACATAGAAGAACCCCTTGTCGAGACAGGCGGCGCGGATCTGCGCTGCAATCTCTTGATCCCGGTCCGCCATGCCGGTGCCAAAACCGGACAGATCGATGAGCGGAAGGCCCGGGTTCGCCGGACCGGTGTCGCTGAACGGGGCAGTCGTCATCTCGGGTCTCCTGATCTGCCTTCAGGAAACAGCTCTTTTCCCGCCCCGAAAAGCTCTGATTTGGCGACAGCCGGCTGCCGAAAAGGCATCGGTGCACGAAAGAGGCCGCAAAAGGACATACCGGCTCTTGCGTGGAGAAGAGCAGAGGGCGGAAAGCCCGGCTTGACGTCTGAAGGCAGGTTGCTCAGGATAATGACGTAGCGTTACGTGTTATACTTCCGATCACTTTTTTCTTGTGGGTTCCAATATGTCTTTTCTGAAACAGGCTCTGGCCTATGGACTGGCTGCGGTGATGACCAGCGCGTGCGGGGTGCTGATCAAAGGGTCGCAGGACCAGGGCGCCTCCAGCCAATCCAGCGACACAATTGCGCGCACCTCCGCGAGCCGCCCCGGCGGCGTATTATACTGAGCATGTCTCTGGCCGTGTCCTGCCGCAAACCCGAGCTGAGGGCCAGGTTTCGTCGCGGTGGTCCCGTGTCGTGACGTTCGACATTCTATATCTGGCGGATCTCCGGTTTCCCGGGGGCACCTCAACGGCTTTGCTATATGAGTTGCGGGCGGCGGCCCGTGCCGGGCTGCGCCTTGGGCTGATCCCGGTTTTTTCGCCGCTGTTGGCAAAGGCCCGCCCGCCTCATGCAAAACTCCTTGCGGAGATCCGGCGGGCCGGTGTCACGATCGTCGAAAAAACGGCTGTGCCGCAGGCCAGGGTCGCCCTGATCTATCATCCAAGCCTTCTCAGCGCGGCACTGCCCTTTGTGCCCAGGTTCCGCGCTGATCTGTGCGCGCTGGTGGCTCATCATCCGCCTCAGGACCGGTTCGGCCAGCCAGCTTATCCTGCCCAGCAGCTTGAGGGACTTGCACAGGATCTGTTCCGGCACGGTCTTACGGTCCTGCCCGTCGGCCCGACCGTGCGGCTCGGGTTCGAGCAACTCGGCCTCGGGCATCTGCTGCACGGCGGCACCTGGTTCAACCTGATCGATGTTGAGGACTTTCCGCGCGCAGCGGCTGGTCCCGTTGACGGGCCGCTCGTCATCGGGCGGCATTCGCGCCCCGAGCTGGAAAAATGGCCCGAGCCGGAGACCGCCCGGAAAGCCTATCCGGATGACCCGCGGTTTCAATTCAGGATGCTGGGCATGGGGCCTCAATATCTGGACCGGTTTGAACCGGTTCCCGGCAACTGGTTCCTGCATCCATTTGGAAGCGTGCCCGTGGACCGGTTCCTGAAGCAGCTTCATGTCTACAGCTATTTTCACAGCCCGGCCTGGATCGAGGCTTTTGGCTATGGCGTTCTGGAAGCGCTGGCCGCCGGTCTTCCGGCCGTCGTCCCGCATTATTTCAAGGACTGGTTTGAAGAGGCTGCGCTGTACAGCACCCCGGAAGCCGCCCCGGATCAGTATGAAGCGCTTTTGGAGGATGCGGAGCAGCGGGCCCGTCAGGGAGACGTGGCCCGGTCCTTTACACAGCAGGCGTTTGGCCTTGACGCCTTCAAGCCAAGATATCTGGAGCTTGTGGGCAAGATGACAGCCGGCAAAGGCGGTGTTGGTGCTGCCCGGACTATCAGCGCCAAACGGCAGCCCGTGGTTCTGGTCGTAACAAGCAACGGCGTCGGGCTGGGGCATCTGACGCGCCAGCTGGCGATCGCCCAGGCCTTCGGCCCTCAGGTGAAAGTGGTGTTTTTCTCCTTGTCGGAAGCGGTGACCGTTGCTCGGAAAATGGGATATCTCGTCGAGTTCCGGCCTTTTCACCGCCGCCTGAAATCCAATGTGGAAGCCTGGAACAGCTTCTTTTATGAGGAGTTGCGCGACGCGCTCGGGTTCTATCAGCCGGATCTGGTCATCTTTGACGGCAATACTCCCTATCAGGGGCTATTAGAAGCGGTTGAAGCCTATCAGGAGGCGCCGAGCGTCTGGGTCCGCAGGGGGCTTTGGCGCCATCCTGCCCCGGAGGTTTCCTCCCGGGGCAACCGGTTCCATCTGGTGATCGAGCCTGGCGAGATGGCTGCCGCAGCTGATCCCAAACATGCTGATGCCGGGCTGGATCATGTGGTGCGCGTGGCACCGGTGCTGCTGTCCGATGCCAGCACCGCGTTTTCCCGGGTCACAGCGCGCAAGCTGCTCGGGCTTCCGGAAGACGCCCTTGCTGGTCTGGTTCAATTGGGGGCGGAACAGAATTTTGACATGGGCGTTGTCCGGAAAACGGTCCTTTCAGTTCTTGCCCGCAGCACCGGCTGCCATCTTGTTGAAGCCCGCTCTCCCATCAGTCAGGCAGGAGACACATCAGCCCACGAGCGGCATCACATTCAAAGGTTGTTTCCTCTCGGCCGGTATCTGAATGCGTTCGACTTTGCGGTGACGGCCGCAGGCTACAATTCCTTCCACGAAAACCTGGCGGCTGCACTGCCAACGGTGTTCGTGCCCAACACCGCTCCGGAAATGGACCTGCAGGAAACGAGAAGCGCATTTGGAGCGCAGGCAGGACTGTGTCTGAGCGCAAATGCCTTTGACCCCTATGGCCTTGAGATCTGCCTGCGTCAGATCCTGACAGAGTCTGTGCGGGACGAGATGCGTGCCACCTGCCGGGGCCGGGCGCAGGACTGGCAGGGCGCTGCCGAAATTGCCGGGCATGCAGCCCTTCTGGCACGATTGCCCGCACCAGAGCCTGGCGGGGCAGCATAATGCGTTTTTTCAACTGGCTCCGGGACAAGGGACTGACAGTTGCCCTTCTTGTTTATGGCCGCTGGACCGCGGGCCGGAAAAAACAGGCCTTGCTGCTTGCGGACCCGGCCCGGCCCAAGCCGGTGGCCCTTGTCTGGGCGCTCGGCATCGAGGAAGACACGCGGGACCGCAAACTGGACGGGATGTCTGCCACCCTGCAAGCCTTTTCGACCGTCGTCGTGGTGTGTGACACCACCGGTTTCTCGCCGGTCTTGCGCAAGGGATATCTCGTGGAGGTAGTGCCGGCGCCGCAGGAACAGGCCATTCATATGAGTGATGGTGCGTGGCGGCTCTATCTTGAACGGCGCTTCGGCCGCATGCGCAAGAACTGGGCGCCTGATTTTGAGTTCTTTGCCGGGGAAGGGCCGGACCGGTTTCTGGACCGGGTGGGGGCGCAGACCGCAAAGAACCGGCCAGTCCCTGATCCGTCAGACGACTTGGACAGTTTCCTGGAACAGGCGCCTTAAAGCCAACCGCGTATCATCGGGTTTGCCTTTTGCTGCCTGAAATCAGAGATGTCACCGCAAAAGACAAAGGGGTTAAAATGCGGATGAACGCGGCACGCTCCTGGTCAGACAGCGGGCCTTGTCGACAAAGGGCTGCAGACTTCCCAGCTCGACAAAGGGACTGGTGAGCCGCTGATCGGCGAGCACCTCCAGAAAGGCACCATGCTCCGGATGGGTGGCCTCGCAGACACTCATCTGTTTGAAGGTGGCCGCGTCAAACGTGCCCCAATTGCGGAGCCTCAGAAAATAGACCCCGTTGGCGCCAACATGCTGCGCCAGGCTGACAAAGGCGGGGATCTCGGCATAGTTGCTTTGCTGGACCACAAAATCCAGCCGCAGTTTGCCATACGCCCCGGCCCGGCGCAGGTCTCCCAGAAAACGGAGATTGGCCAGGAGCTGGTCAAAGCGGCCGCCCCTGCGGACGCTGGCATAAGTGTTGGCGCGGGCTGCGTCGATGGAGATCCAGATGCTGTCAACATGTCCCCAAAGATCGAGCCTGTTCCAGGTTGCCTCGTCCAGAAGCAGGCCATTGGTGTGCAGTTGCAGCCGTTCCTTGCGGGAATTGGCTGCCGTGAAATGCTTCAGAAAATTCAGGAAATGCCGGCTGGCGAAGGGATCGCCGGAGCCGGTGACCTTGATTTTTGAGGCCTTCGACAGAAAATCGGCATAGCGTCCATTCACAAGATCATCCAGCTTTTCGGCTTCGGCCTTCTTCAGTTGAAGAACGTCTTTCCGGCAGCTCGGGCAGGACAGGTTGCAGCTCCGGTCATGGGACAGGATTGCCCGTTTGGGCGTGGCCGCCATTTCAAGGGCGGGGCGGAGCTCTGGCCTGTGCGTTCTGACAGTCTCCAGCGGGCGTGTCTCGCCGGGGCCTGTTTCCGGAAGGACTTTTTCCGAAAGGCGCCGTCCGCTGATCATGGGGCAGTGCCAGCGGCTGCAATAGCTGTAATCCCCTTCCAGTATGGAGCGGCGGATTTCCTGAGCGGTTGGAGAGTTCCAGGCCTCCAGCGGTGTCTGGTCGAGGGTTCCGATCGGAACGGGCTGCCAGGCCGAACAGCAGAAATGAACCGCCCGGTTGGAGCGGGTTTCGATCTGTTCGAAGGGCGCCGGGCAAAACCGGCCTTTCAGCCATTGGTCCACCGGCAGCTCAAGATGGTTTTGCCGGGCGTCCGCCGCATCCGCCAGACGCTGGGCGGCAAGGTCATGGTGGTCCAGGTCATTGACAGAATTTGCCAGCGTCCGTGCGGTCTGCCACAGACCGGCCCGCAAGGCACTGAAAGCACCGGCATTCAGCGCTGTGAGCGTGGCCGGTCCGGCGTTGTCCTGAAGCCAGGTCAGGAACGGTTCCAGGTCCGGCCCGCTGAAGGTCTGACCGATCTGATCGGCCAGATCCGATAGCCTGTCGAGGGCCGAAGCCGCGCCCGTCTTGGGAAAACGCCTTGCCTTCAGATAGGCCGGGTGCTCCTTGTCCAGATCCTCCAGCAGCGCCTTGTACCGGGACTGAAGAGAGGGCTGAGGGGCAGGGGGCATCGCTCAAAGCCCGTTGAGCTGGAGCTGCTGCTCGATGCGTTTTTCCACCTCGGCAATCTGGCCGCTGCTCAGGCTGGACTTGAGCGCTTCGACCTCTTCCGGGGCCTTTTTGTATTTCTTCAGCTCCGCGATGCGGAAATGGAAATAGGCTTCTGTCAGGTCCTTCTTGACGATCTTGCCGTCCCTGTAGACCCGGCCCAGTTCAAAGTTTGCCTGGTTGAAGCCCCGGTCTGCGGACAGGGTCAGCAGCTCCAAGATCCGGGTCTTTCCTGTCTTGTCCGGCTTTTGGCCCATCAGGTCCTTTGCCAGAAAATAGGGGGAGAACCGGTCACCGGCCTCAATCGCACGGGTGAGCCAGAGGTGGCCTTGTTGCCGGTCCTTGTCCAGACCCCAGCCATTCAGATAGCTGCGGCCGAGACTGTTCATCGCTTCCCGCTGGCCGTTTTCGGCCGCAAGGCGGTAAAGGGCGGCCGAGGCGCTGTAATTCTGCTCGACGCCGATGCCTTTTCGGTAAAGATCGGCAAGTGCATTTTGCGCATTGACCCAGCCCATGGCGGAGGCCAGCCGATACCATAAAATGCCTTCATCCGGCCGTTTCGGCGCTCCGCGGCCCTTGATATAAAGCGTGCCCATATTGGTGCGGGCGCGCAGGTTCCCGAGTTTTGCAGCCTTCAGGTAATAGTCCCGCGCCTTGTCGTAATCGACCTCGCGGCCCCGGCCCGCATAATGCATGTAGCCGAGATGGGTGAGCGCTGCGGAATAGTTCTGCTCGGCTGCCAGATTGTAGAACACACGGGCCCATTCATATTGTTTGGCCACATCCAGAACGCGGCCGAGCTGGAATTGCAGACGCGGATTTCCAGGGTCTGCCACAAGGGCAAAGCCGCAATTGACCGCCGCGTCGCGGATATTGACGAGGCCGTCGCGGATGGAAGGGGCAACGCGCTGTGGGTCGGCCGGCTGGGCCGCCAGCAGGTCGCACAGGGTGACGGTTGTCTTCAGGCCCCCGGCCGCATCGGGCAGATCCTGGGGCCAGAGGCGGAACAATTCGGCCGGAATGTTGCTCTGCGGCTGGAAGGTGAGTTTTTCAAGGCGCTTTTTCCGGGCCCGGTCCAGAACAGCCTGCTGGCTGTTGTCCTCGGCGTCGAAACTGACTGAAAAGGCGGACCGTGAGGCCTGCTGGCCGCCGGTTTCAAGTCCGCGCATGAGAGAGCGGGCGTCCCCCGCATGGCGGCTGGCGGGAAAGGCTTTGACAAACCGCTGAAGCTCTTCCTTGGTGCTGTATTTGCTCAGGAAGTGCCACAAGACGGCGTCAAGGTCGCGCTCGCCCGCCTTGACGACGGCGTCGTCCGGCTGCTGCACGGTTGCACCTTTCAGAACATGTTCCTTTTCCACCGACCCGATCACCCAGGGGATCTGCAGGCCATCGGTTGAAACGCGCACCTGCTGCCGTACTTTCCGGAATATCGAAAACAGCGACGCATCGGCGTCCTGAAACGCCCGGCTGAGGGCGATCGCATAAGGCCCGTTGGTGCCGGCCGGACCATCCAGGGCCAGCTTGCCGGCGCTGGTGGAAAAGGCCAGCAAGGTTTCCTCGCCGCCAGCTTCCGAATAGGACAACCCGGCCTGGAATTTCGGGTCAAGGTCGGAAAAGGGATCGTCCCGGCACGCATCAATGATGATCAGCCGCAGGCCGCCCTCCGGACCGGTGGAGGCCGCGTCGATCACATTGCGCAGCTGGACGGCCTTGGCATTGACGGACTCTGCCGAGCTTGTGTCCACATCCACGGCCAGAAGCTGGTTCTGGCCCTGAACCTGAAATCCGTGACCGGCAAAATAGAAAACGGCGACTTCCGCGCCGTCGAAGGTCTCGTCCATTCTCCTGATGAGTTCGCTGAATTCATCCTTGGACAGATCGAAGAAGAGGTTCACCTCAAAATCAGCCTGGACCAGGACTTCCGCGACAAGTGCTGCGTCGTTGGAGGCGTTCGCCAGAGGGGACGAGGAATAATTGTTGTTGCCGACCACAACGGCGATCTTGCCGGTGGCCGCTTGCGCGATGGCCGCCGGAAACCCTGCCAGACCGCTGGTCAGAGCAAAAACACTGGCGAAGAAAAACGATTTGAGACCAATTTTCATCCGGGCTGCCCATTTTTGAAGAAAAGCAAGTTGAAGTTCAGAAAAGGGTCGTAAATATGGTGGCATTGGACCTGATTTCCGCTACGTCGGCAAGAAATTGATGCGTGCGCTGCCATGAGTTGTCCAAGCACCGGAAAATCCTCATTGTATTGGCGCCGGAGCGGTTCTAGGGTGGGAAGGCTCAAGGCTGAGCTGTCAGCTGCTGGAAAGGTCACGCCGGTGCGTCCGGGCTGTGGTCCAGAACGGTTTCAAAGCAGCGGAACAGCCCTGTCTTGTAGATCCACTGCCAGACCCGTCCGTCCCCGGCCGAAACAGCGGGGCAGCTTGTGGTCTGGTCCTTCCGGTCTGCACAGTTTCCAAGAGGCGTTTCATGGCGCAATTGCCGAATTCACTCGAAGCCCGCGATATCGCTTTTCAGCTTCATTCTTATTCCGATGCCCGCCGTCAGGAAGAAAACGGCGCCCTGATCATTGAGAAGGGCGAGGGCATCTATGTCGAGGATCTCAGCGGCAAGCGCTATATCGAGGGCATGGCCGGACTGTGGAGCGTCGCGGTCGGCTTTGGTGAAAAGCGCCTTGTCGAGGCCGCAACCCGCCAGATGGAAAAGCTGCCCTACTATCACACCTTCACCTACAGAAGCCACGGCCCGGCCATCGAGCTGGCCGAAAAGCTGATCGGCATGGCGCCGGTGCCCATGTCCAAGGTCTATTTCACCAATTCCGGATCAGAGGCCAATGACACGGCGATCAAGCTGATCTGGTACCGCTCCAACGCCTTGGGCCAGCCACAGCGCAAAAAGATCATCTCGCGCATGCGCGGGTATCACGGGGTGACACTGGCCTCTGCCAGCCTCACAGGCCTGCCCAACAACCACAAGTCTTTCGATCTGCCGCTGCCGCAGATCCTGCACACGACCAGCCCGCACTACCGCACCATGAAGACGGAGGGCGAAAGCGAGGCGGATTTTGCAAAACGCTGCGCACAGGATCTGGAGGATATGATCCTGGCCGAAGGGCCGGAGACCATCGCCGCTTTTTTTGCCGAACCGGTCATGGGCGCAGGCGGGGTGGTGGTGCCGCCGGAGGGCTATTGGGAAGCGGTTCAGCCGGTCCTGAAAAAATACGACATCCTGTTTGTCGCCGACGAGGTGATCTGCGGCTTCGGGCGCACCGGCAACATGTTCGGGACTGAGACTTACAATCTGCAGCCGGACATGATGACCCTGTCCAAGGCCCTGTCCTCGTCCTATCAGCCGATTTCCGCGCTGATGATCAATGACAAGGTCTACCAGCCGATTGCCGATGAATCCCACCGCATTGGTGTTCTGGGCCATGGCTATACCGGCAGCGGCCATCCGGTGGCCGCTGCCGTCGCGCTGGAAAATCTGAAGATCATTGAGGAACGGGAGCTGGTGGCCCATGTGCGCGAGGTTGCACCCGTGTTCCAGAGCCGACTGGCAGGGCTGGCCGAGAACCCTCTGGTGGTGGAAACCCGGGGCATCGGCCTGATCGGGGCGGCCGAGCTCTCCCATCCCTCCCACGCGGACACGCCCGGGTCCCTCGGTGCGAAGGCAAATGGGCTGTTCCAGGAAAACGGCCTGATCTCGCGTGCCATGCTGGACGCGACGGCTTTCTGTCCGCCACTTATCATCACCGAAGCCCAGGTGCATGAGGTGTTCGACATTGCCCAGGACAGTCTGGACAAGGTGGCCGCCAGCCTATGACGGACTGGTCTGTCATCGGCACCATCAGCGGAACCTCCGCTGATGGCATTGATCTGGCGGAAATCGGCACTGATGGCCGGACCGTGAGCCGTTTCGGACCGGCGGAAACGGCAAGCTACCGGGATGACACGCGGCAGCAGGTGCTTGCGGCGGCCCGGCGCATGGGCGAAGGCCGGGAGGCTTGGCCGGCCCTTGGCGTCAGGGTGACAGAGGATCACACAGCAGCCCTGCAGAATTTTCTGTCAAAGCATAAGTTGACGCCGGATCTGATCGTCTTTCACGGCCAGACGGTCTGGCATGACCCGGGCGCTGGGGAGACCGTCCAGCTGGGCGATCCGCAGGCACTGGCCAATGCGCTGGGCGTGCCGGTCATTGGAAATGTCCGGCACGCAGACATGGCGGCGGGCGGTGAGGGGGCTCCGCTGGTTCCCGTCTACCACAAGGCCCTTGCCCGCAGTGTGCTGCAGGAGGGGCACCAGCCACTCTGTTTCCTGAATATTGGCGGGGTGTCCAACCTGACCTTTCTCTGCGGTGACACGCTTCTGGCCTTTGATATCGGCCCGGGAAATGCGCTGTTGGACGACTGGATCCTGGCACATGGGGCGGGAAATTTTGACGACGGCGGGCGGATCGCGCTGAAAGGGCAGGCGGACGAAGCCCGGCTGACAGACGCCCTCAAGCACCCGTTCCTGTCCGCCCCCGGCCCGAAATCTCTGGACCGCTACAGCTTTTCCGCCGCGTTTGCGGAAGGGCTGAGCCTTGAGGACGGTGCGGCCACCTTGCTGGCCTTTACGGTGGAGGCGATTGCGCGGGCGGAGCAGCTCTTGCCTGCGCGCCCGAAGCTCTGGCTGGTTTGTGGCGGGGGACGGCTCAACCCGGTTCTGATGCAGGCGCTGGAGGACAGATTGTCCGGCCAGGTGGGGCCTGTGGACGACTATCAGATCGATGGCGATGCGCTGGAAGCGCAGGCGATGGCGTTTCTGGGCGCGCGCCATCAGGCCGGTCTTCCGGCAACTTTCCCCGGCACCACAGGGGCGGCGCAGCCCGTGATCGGCGGGGTTTTGTACCGGCCCGGCAAAGGCTGAGATGGACCGGTACCCCTTTGGCTCCCTTGCGCAGGGGCGAACTTGCCGGTAACCAGACGAAATGAACGGATCTGAAATCTACAAGCGCCTGATCGGCCTGATCGAAGAGCGGGTCTTGAAACCCGGTGACCGGTTGCGGGAAGCTGAGTTGGCGGAGGAGTTCGGCGTGTCGCGCACGCCGATCCGCGAGGGGCTGAAACGGCTGGAGGCCCAGGGGCTGGCCATTCACGAGCCCAACCGTGGCATGGTCGTGCCGACCCTGGATCATGGCCAGATCAACGAAGTCTATTTCATGCGCGAGGTGCTGGAAGGAACGGCAGCGGGCCTTGCCGCCAAGCATGCCTCCGAGCCGGAAGTCGAGATCCTGCAGGATCTGGTGCGCGCGGACCGGCAGCGCATCGCCGACAAGGACAGCCTTGTGCGCTCCAACCGGGAGTTCCACAGGCGGCTGTGCCTGGCCTCACACAACCGCTATCTTGTGGATCTGATCGAACATCTGCGCCTGTCCCTGATCCTGATGGCCGGAACGACTTTGGACACGCCCGAGCGCCGGGAAACCGCGGTTGAGGAGCATGCGGCCATTGTCACGGCGATTGCCCGGGGCGACAGCGATGCGGCGGAAGCCGCCGCGCGGCTTCATATCGCCCATGCCCACAAGACCCGCCTGCAGCAGATATGACTGTGCTCACACAGGAGCGCCGCTGGTGAAGGCGGCGTCAAGGGCGAGGACAAGATTGGCGAGTGCCGCCACAGACAGCGTGGTGAAGGTCAGGATCATGCCAGCGACTCTGAAGGGCAGCGGTTCCGGATCCTGGCTGACGCTGTAGGCGTGCAGGGAGCGGCCGGTCAGCAGAAGCAGCCCAAGTCCTGCGATGAGCCAGGGCGCAGCGCCCATCAGTTCCAGCATCAGCAGAAGAAGCAGGGCCAGCGGCACATATTCGGCGAAATTGCCATGGGCTCGGATACGCCGTTGCAGCCTCCTGTTGCCGCCGTCTCCAAGGGCAATGCGCTGGGAGTGGCGGATGTTGATCACCCGGCTGCTTAGGAAGATGTAAACAAGGGTCAAAAGACCTGCGGTCAACGGTGTGATGAAAACGGGCAAGGGCTCCTCCGGCGGCTCCTTGGCAATTCCAGTAAATCGGGACCGGTGTTGCCGCCGGAATTGCTCTGACGATCAGTTGAAGCGGAAACAAGACTTGAACGCAAGACTGTCCTGAGCTGGCCGTCCGGATGGGACTTGATCTCGGGATTTTGAGAGCAAATCGCAGGTGACCGGATTTAACTTTCGCAGCATCAGCATTCGACAATATTGACCGCCAGGCCGCCCTGGGAGGTCTCTTTATATTGCTCCATCATGTCCATGCCGGTCTGGCGCATGGTTTCGATGCAGCCGTCCAAAGGCACGAAGTGGGAGCCATCACCGCGCAGGGCGAGGGATGCGGCGGTCACCGCCTTGACGGCCCCAAGGGCATTGCGCTCGATACAGGGCACCTGAACCAGCCCGGCGATCGGATCGCAGGTCATGCCGAGGTGATGCTCCAGCGCAATTTCAGCCGCGTTCTCGACCTGCTCGTTGGTGCCGCCGAGCGCTGCACACAGTCCTGCAGCGGCCATAGCCGAGGCCGAGCCGACTTCTCCCTGACAGCCAACCTCCGCCCCTGAGATCGAGGCATTGGCCTTGATGATGCCGCCGACAGCCGCGGCTGTCAGCAGAAACACCCGTATACCGGCCTGATCAGCACCGGGGCAATGGTCGAGATAATAGCGGGTGACGGCGGGAATGACACCGGCGGCGCCATTGGTCGGGGCGGTGACCACCCGTCCGCCTGCCGCGTTTTCCTCGTTGACGGCCATGGCATAGACCCCGAGCCAGTCCATGACATTGTGCTCAAAGGGCGGTGCGCTGCGGCCTTCCTGGATCAGCTTCTGATAGATGTCAGCCGCACGGCGCTTGACCTTCAGGCCTCCGGGCAAAATCCCGCTCTGGCGGATGCCCCTGTTGATGCAGGCATCCATGGCGGACCAGATCCGGTCGACCTTTTCCTCCACCACTTCGCGCGGGCCGCCCTCGCATTCATTCTGCAGTTTCATCTCGGCAATGGAGAGGCCGGACTGGCGGCCCATCTCCAGCATTTCCTTGGCCGAGGCAAAGGGAAACGGGACCTTTTGGACCGCCAGTTCATTGACCGGCTCATTTGTGGTCCGGCGGAGCTCGGCCTCGCTGACCACAAAGCCGCCGCCAATGGAATAATAGACGAACGTGTCCACCAAACCACCCGTGTCGTCCAGAAGCTGAAAGGTCATGCCATTGGCATGGAGCGGCAGCGGCGGACCGTAGTCGAAAATGATGTCCTGCTTCGGATCAAAGTCCAGCTCCGGCAGGCCCTGGATCTGGAGTTTGCGGACCTTGTGAAGGCCGGCCAGCATCGGTCCGGCAGCGTCCGGGTCGAGCGTGTCGGGTTTCGCCCCCAAAAGCCCTAGGCAGACAGCGCTGTCGGTGGCGTGCCCCTTGCCGGTAAAGGCAAGCGAGCCGTGCAGGGTTACCGTGAGCCGGGAGGCCTTGAACTGCGCTCCGGCCAGACCGCGCGCCCGATCCAGATAGGTGTGAACGGCCACCATAGGGCCGACCGTGTGTGAGCTGGACGGTCCGATGCCGACCTTGAAAATGTCGAAGACGCTGATGAACATGACGTGCGAACGGTCCTGAAACTTTCCTGCCTCGAACTCCTGTCCGGGCTCAGACTACCAGACGCCAAGCTTCAAGGCCGTGATCAAACGGGCTTTTTTGTGCTAATTGCGACATGAGACCCAGATGCGCTTCCTTGGGGGGCTTCCTTTGGGCCGCCTGTGGGGAGGCGGGGAGGAAGCCGCAAGAGACAACCGGAGGGGGAGGAAGCGTGGTTGTTTGCACTGCGTGCCTTTGATAGCGTGCGGCCTCCTTACTCACTGTCACACCACACGGACCTTCCATGACTTCCACGCACCCGGCCGACCTTCAAGACGTGTTGAAACACAAGCGGGACGCTTTCCTGATCCCGGACGGGGTCATATATCTGGATGGCAACTCTCTTGGGGTTCTACCGGCCCATGTGCCGGACCGGGTTGCCAAAGCCGTGCGCGAAGAATGGGGTAACAGTCTGATTCGCGCCTGGAATACCCACAGCTGGATCGATTTGCCCCAGCGCACCGGTGACCGGATCGGCCGGTTGATCGGTGCTCCGTCCGGTACTGTGGTGGCCTGCGACAGCACGTCGGTCAATGTGTTCAAGGTGCTTTCGGCCGCCTTGTCGCTGCGCCCGGAGCGCAAGGTGATCCTGTCGGATAATGGCAATTTCCCGACTGACCTTTATGTGGCCTCGGGCTTGACGGAGCTTCTGGCCCAGGGCCACGAATTGAAGATTGTCGATCCTCAGGAGGTCGAGGCGGCAATCACTGCAGACGTTGCCGTCATGATGCTGACCCAGGTCGACTACAGGACCGGCCGGGTGCACGATATGCAGGCGCTGACGGCCAAGGCGCATGGCGTTGGGGCCATGGCGATCTGGGACCTGGCCCACTCGGCCGGGGCCATTGAGGTGGACCTTTTCGGTGCCAAGGCTGACTTCGCCATTGGCTGCGGCTATAAATACCTCAATGGCGGCCCGGGGGCGCCCGCCTTCCTTTATGTGGCGCCGGACCATCTGGACAAGGTAACATCCCCGCTGACCGGCTGGATGGGGCATGAGGCGCCTTTTGCCTTTGATCTTGACTACCGGCCGGTTGCGGGCATCTCCCGCATGACAGTCGGCACACCCGCCATTCTGGCCCTCTCCAGCCTTCATGCCGCCTTGGATGTGTTTGAAGATGTAGACATGGCGCAGATCCGGGCCAAATCCATTTCCTTGAGTGAATTGTTCATTGCGGAAGTGGAGGCCAAATGCCCGCAGCTGACCCTGGCAAGCCCCCGGGATCCGTCCGCCAGGGGCAGTCAGGTGTCGTTCCGCTTCGAGCAGGGCTATGCGGCCATGCAGGCGCTCATTGCACGTGGTGTGATCGGCGATTTCCGGGCACCGGACGTGATGCGCTTCGGCTTCACGCCGCTTTATCTCTCCCATCAGAATATTGTCGATGCGGTTGATATTCTGGCGGAGATCCTGAAGACCGAAAGCTGGAACCGACCTGAATTCATGACCCGCGCCAAGGTCACCTAAGGGTCGCTGCTCAGGATGTCCCGGTCTTTGGGGCAACGGCCTCGTGGGTGTTTTGAAAAGCTCCAAGCATGGCCAGGAACCGGTCCTCTGTGACCGGTGGGGACAGAATATAGCCCTGATAGTGGCTGCAGCCATTCTCAGCCAGCCAGTTCCGCTGTGCCTCTGTCTCAACACCCTCGGCAACAACGCTCGCATCGAGGGCCTTTGCCAGGGACAGGATCAGTTTCACGATCGCCCCGCCAGAGGCGATATCTTCCATGAACATCCGGTCGATCTTGATACCATCGATCGGGTAGTTGTGGAGATAGGCCAGGTTGGAATATCCGGTGCCAAAGTCATCAATGACGATGCGGTATCCGGTTTGCTTAAGGGCCTTCAGCGTTTCGCGTGCATTCGGGATGTCACCAAGAATGACGGATTCGGTGATTTCCAGCGTGACCTGCGTGGGGTCGCAGCCGCCGGTTTCTGGCAAGGATTGCATCAAACCCAGGAACGGGCCGTCGGAGAGCTGCCGTGGCGACACGTTCAAGGTCAGCGGAAGCGGCGTGGACAGATCTTTCAGCCGCTGCTGAAAGCGGGCGACTTCCCGGGCGGTCCAGGCACCGACCGCGTTGATCAGCCCGGCTTCCTCGGCAATCTTGATGAATGTGTCAGGGCCGATGAGGCCCTGTTCGGGATGCTGCCAGCGCAACAGGGCTTCGCCCGCCACCACCTGGTTGGAGTATGTGCTGGCAATAGGTTGATAGTGAAGAACAAATTCCTCATTCTGGAGGGCGTGCTCCAGATCCTTCTTCAAGGTGCGCTGCCGGTCGCGGAGCAGGCGCATGCTCTCGTCATAGCGTTTGCAGGTGTTTCCAGGGGCCGCCTTGGCCTGATAAAGGGCCAGATCCGCATGGCGCATTAGCTGGTTAATGTCCTGGCCATCGGCCGGATAGTGGACATAGCCGATGCTCAAGCCGATTGTCCGGTGCTTGCCGTCGATCGCATGGGGGCGTGAGAAAGCTTCAAGCAGCGCCTGGCCAAACCAGTCGGGCCTGTCCCTGTCAGGGCGTTCCAGATGGCAGATCAGAAATTCGTCGCCTCCCAGACGGGCAATTTCGTCATGTGGTCCGGCCAGAAGCTTCAGTTCTTCCGCGACGATTTGCAATTGGGCATCACCTGCCGCATGGCCGAAGGAATCGTTGACCTGTTTGAAGTCGTCAAGATCAAACAGGTAGAGCGTTGCCGTCTGCTGTTTCTGCGCCGCTTTCTCCAGCATCTGGGCCAGACGGTCCTGCAGGTAGGTGCGGTTGGACAAACCCGTCAAGGTGTCGTGGCTGGCCAGATATTGCGCCCGTTCCTTGGTCTCATGCAGCTCTGTCACGTCAATTTCGCTGACGAGATAGGCTGGAAGCCCGGTGACGGCATCGTGGCAGGCCCGGATGGTGAGTTCATGCCAGCGCGGGCCGGCCGCGGTCTTCACCTGCGCCACACGCTTTACCATGCCGTTGCGGTCTGCCTTGTCCAGCAGGCCCTGTATGTCCCGCAAGCGCACGAAGCGCTCGTGAAACCTGGTTTCCTGGGACGGGCTGGTCGCACGGGCTGCCGTGTTCCGGTAGAGCGGCTCTCCGCTCTGGGAAAACAGTGAGATCATGACCGTTGTGTGCAGCAGCGCTTCGATGCTCCGGATCGTTTCCGGCTGCTGGGCCTGGTGGTCGCGCGCTTCGCACAGCAGAGCCATTCGGCCATCCCGGAGCCGGATGCCGCTCATCAGCACTTCCATAACCCTCGGTTTGCCTTTTGGATAGAGCGTCCAGACTTCCGAAAACCGCGTGTCCCCCCGGCAGAAATCTTGCTGGTACTGGCGCAGGCGCTGGTCGACGGAGCGGGACATGTCGGCGGACAGGTCCCTTAATTGCAGTTCCTCCAGAGTCTCGGCGTCGAGACTGTCCAGCGCCTTCTTGTTGGCCCACAGATAGCGCTTGTGATCGAAATCGAAAATCCACACAGCCGAATCAAGCCGGTCATAAATGTCCAGCAAAAGTCCGGTTTCCACCTGGCCCTGCGCAAGCAGGGAAGACGGCGCAACCGGGGCCGATGGTTCTATTGGTACAGTCACTTCCGCACGCTTTAACAGTGTTTTCTCCAGAGGAAGGGCCGCGTTTTCTTGGTTTTAATTTTTTTCCAACGCAACGCTCATCGCTCTCTAGTAGCTGAAATTTGAAATCTAAACCAGAATTGATGGTACCGGGTTTATTATATTTTATAAATTCGAATTGATTGAGGATAAGTCATAAATTTATCGTGAAATATACCTAGAGTAATCTGAATTGTGTCGTGCCGCGAATACCAGTATCCCGCGAGAGTGCAAAGAAGCAAATGAGCCGTCCTGCTGAGAACAGTCTGTTTCCAGTACGTGCGGAATTTGAAAAATCTTGCCTTTTTTAAGGTTTGGGCCGGATTTTACCGGTTGCTTGATCTGCGAATGAAGTTAGAAGGTGAGAAAGCTGCGATGTGCGGGCTTGGGAGGCTTGCTTCAGAATGTTCAAAAGAACGGGCGCGGCCAAACGACTGAAGAAAGACCGCTTCCGGGGGGCGGCTAGGAGCATGAATGCTAGAGCTTGACGAGCTCGTCATGGATTTCAGCGGGTTCAGAGCCGTGAACGGCTGCAGTTTCCGCGTTGAAGAAAACAGCATCACTGGCCTGATCGGGCCCAACGGGGCCGGAAAGACTACTCTTTTCAATCTGATTGCAGGCGCCTTGCAACCGACCAGCGGCACGATCCGCTTTCTGGGGGAAGATGTAACGGCGCTGGCCAGCCATCAGCTGTTTCACAAGGGGCTCGTGCGCACGTTTCAGATCCCGCACGAGTTTCACAAGCTAACCGCCCTTGAAAACCTGATGATGGTACCCCCGGCGCAGCCGGGTGAAAGTCTTCTTGCCAACTGGATCTCCTGGAAACGGGTCAAGACGTCGGAAGCGGACGTGGAGCGCCTGGCCTATGAGACGCTGGAGTTTCTGGAGCTGACCCACGTGGCCCATGAGCGGGCGGGCAACCTTTCCGGCGGCCAGAAAAAGCTTCTGGAACTTGGCCGGACCATGATGACTGATGCGAAGCTGGTGCTGTTGGACGAGCCGGCTGCCGGGGTCAACCGGACCTTGCTGCGCAAGCTGGAGGCCAAGATCGCCATTTTGAACAAGGAGCGTGGCTATACTTTCATCCTGATCGAACACGACATGGAAATGATTGAAAAGCTCTGCGCTCCGGTTGTCTGCATGGCCGAGGGCAGGGTTCTGATCGAAGGCGATTTTGAGACCGTGCGCTCCGATCCCCAAGTGCTGGAAGCCTATCTCGGCGAAACCACGGGAGATGCCGCATGACGGCGCTTCTGTCGATGGAACAGCTTACCGGGGGCTATGGGGAAGCGGACATCCTGCAGCAGGTCTCCCTGTCCGTGGCCAGGGACGAGATTGTCGTGATTGTGGGGCCAAACGGGGCCGGCAAATCAACGGCCATGAAATCCGTCTTTGGCCTGTTGATCATCCGGGGTGGCCGGATCCTGTTTGACGGCGACGATATCACCGGCTGGGCGCCCAACAGGATTGTGCAAAGGGGCATCTGCTATGTGCCCCAGGTGGACAACATCTTTCGGGAGATGTCGATCCACGAGAATCTTGAGATGGGTGGCTTTCTGAAAACCGGCGATCTGTCGGCCGCCTATGACCGGGTCTATGAGCTGTTTCCGGATCTGAAGGAACGGCGGAAGACCATGGCGGGCAGCCTGTCTGGCGGCCAGCGTCAGATGGTGGCCATGGGCCGGGCCCTGATGCTGGACCCCAAGCTTCTGCTTCTGGACGAGCCGACCGCCGGTCTGTCCCCGAAATATATGGAACAGATCTTCCAGATCTGCCGGGATGTGCGTGACACGGGCGTTGCCATTTTGCTGGTGGAACAGCACGCCAAGCAGGCTCTGGCCTTTGCCGACCGGGGCTATGTGCTGGCCGCGGGCAAGAACCGCCATGAAGGCACCGGCGCGGACCTTCTGGCCGACCGGGAGGTCGCCGAAATGTTCCTGGGTGGGTGATACGGAATGGATCTTTTCGAACTTCTCAATTTCTATGTGGTGCCGGGCGTCGTGCTCGGGTCCATCTATGCCCTTGGCGCTGTCGGCATCACCCTGATCTTCGCGATCCTGCGCTATGCGCATCTGGCGCATGGGGATCTCGCGACTCTCGGCGCCTTCCTCGCGCTTGCGATTGTGACCGGCCTTGGCGTCTCGCCCTATGTGGCCCTGCCGATTGCGATCCTGGTTACTGCGGGTGTCTCGGTTGGCATCGACAAGGTCTTTTACGAGCATCTGCGCGAGCGGCCAAAGATCGTGACCGTCATGGCGTCCCTTGGCATCGCACTGATGGTCCGTGCTGTGGTGCAGGTCGTTTGGGGTGTCGACACCCAGACTTACACCCGCGGCATTGTGCGCCCGGAGACCTATTTCGGCTTTTTGCGCATCCGGGACCGGGAGCTTTATACGGTGCTGGCCATGGTGGTTCTGGTCGGGGCGCTGCATCTGTTCCTGACCCGCTCCAAATGGGGCAAGGCGATGCGGGCCATGTCCGACAACCCAAATCTGGCGCTTCTGTCCGGCATCGATAATCGCAAGGTTGTCATGCTGACCTGGATCATCGCGGGCGGGCTCTGCGCCGCCTCCGGCTTCTTTCTGGGCATCAACACGGAGCTGAAATCTATGATGGGATGGCACATGCTGCTGCCCATGTTTGCCGCAGCGATCCTCGGCGGGGTTGGCCGGGTGGAAGGTGCTGTTCTCGGCGGCCTGATTGTCGGGATCGCCGAAGAGCTGTCGGTTCTGGTGATCCCGAGTGAATACAAGGCCGCCATGGCCTTTGCGATTTTGCTGTTCATGCTGCTTGTGCGCCCGACCGGGCTGCTCAAGGGCAAGGTGCTTTAGGAGGGCCGGTTATGGAATTTCTGGGTCTCTTGAACTACGCGCTGTTCATGGCGATCTTCATTGGCATCTATGCTTTGCTGGTCCTGGGGCTAAACATCCAGTGGGGCTTTGCCGGGCTGTTCAACGCGGGAATTGCCGGTTTCTTCGCCGTTGGCGCGTATACGTCCGCGATCCTGACCACCGCACCCGCAGACGGGAGGCTTGGCGGGTTTGACCTGCCCATCCTGATAGGCTGGGCCGGCGCCATGGTGGCGGCTGCGCTGGTGGCCTGGCCGATTGGCAAGATCTGCCTGCGTTTCCGCTCCGATTATCTCGCCATTGCCACGATCGGGATCGCCGAAATCATCCGCCTTGTGATCAAGTCCGAACCGGACCTTACCAATGGCGCGCGCGGGATCTCCAGCATTCCCCGCCCAGCCGGGGATCTGGACTATACAGGTTCGCAGATCGCCTATCTGGCCATCGTTCTGGTCGTTCTGATTGCGGTCTATCTTCTGGTCGAGCGCCAGTTCAATGCCCCCTGGGGGCGCATGATGCGCGCTATCCGCGACAATGAGGACGCGGCCAAGGCCATGGGGAAGGATGTGGAATTCCGCCGCCTGGAAGCCTTTATCTTCGGAGCGGCACTCATGGGCCTTGGCGGGGCGCTGTTTGCCCATTTCAACCGCTCGATCACGCCGGAAGCCATCGATCCGATGGTGGCGACCTTCCTGATCTGGATCATGCTCATTCTGGGCGGGTCGGGCAACAACCGGGGCGCCATTGTGGGCGCGGCGGTGGTTTGGATCATCTGGTCCGTTTCAGAGATTGCAACCGACCAGCTTCCGCATGAATATGCGGTTCAGGCGAAATATATCCGCTTGTTCCTGATCGGCCTGATGTTGCAGCTTGTGCTGCGGTTCCGGCCCGAGGGCCTTCTTCCCGAACCGCTGCGGGGAGACGGGCGGGTGACAAAATCGGGAGCGGACCGGTCCTAGGCCCGCCCTGTGACCCCGTGTTTTTGAAATGCGGGATCAGCTCTTTCAAAACCCGGCAAAGACGGGACCAATGAGGAGGTAGTTCTGATGAAAACCAAGTTTCTTGCGCTGGCCGCAGGTCTGATGACCGCAACGGCCCTGGCATCCGTTCCAGCAAAAGCTGATGTGACCATCGGTCTGCTGGGCGGCATTTCCGGCCCGATTGCCGCAATGGCTCCGGCCATGATCGACGCGGCCCAGCTTGCCGTGACCCAGGTCAATGAGCAAGGCGGCATCGGCGACAATGAAAAGCTGGTCGGGGCAGTCGGCGACAGTGCCTGCAACCCGCAAGGCGGCACGGATGCGGCCACCAAGGCGGTCAATATTGAAGGTGCCATTGGCATCGTTGGCCCCCATTGTTCCGGCGCAGTTCTGGCTGCGGCCGGCACCGTCAGCATCCCGGCAGGCATTGCCCTGATCACGCCGTCCGGCACGTCCCCGGAAATCACCGGCCTTGACGACAAGGGCACCGTGTTCCGGACTGTTCCGTCCGACGATTACCAGGGCCGTGCTCTGGCGCGCACGCTGAAGGACCGGGGCTATGGCAAGGTTGCTGTTGCTTATCTCAACAACGACTATGGCACCGGCCTCGCCAATGCGTTCAAGTCGGAATATGTCGATGAGCTCGGCGGCGAAATCACCCAGTTTGCGGCCCACGAGGAAGGCAAGGCGTCTTACCGCTCCAACCTGGCAGAACTCGCCAAGGGCGGCGCCGACACGCTGGTGATCTTCGACTATGGCGACGGTACCGGCCTGACCATTCTGCGTCAGGCGCTGGAGAACGGTTTCTTTGAAAAATTCGTCGGTGGTGACGGCATGAAGTCCGACGCGGTAATCGATGAACTGGGCGCTGAAAACCTGACCTCCTTCGTGGCCTCGTCCCCGGTCGGGGAAAAGTCCAACGCGCTGGATATTTTCAACGAAGCCTTCAAGGCCTCCGGCGGCGACCCGGATGCGATCTTTGCCAACACGTCCTATGACGCCGCTTTCCTCATGGCACTGGCTATCGAAAAGGCTGGCGGCAAGAAGGATGCAGTGGCAGCGGCTGTGAGCGAAGTCTCCAACGGCGAAGGCGAAGCCATCCTGCCGGGCGAATGGAAAAAGGCGAAAGAGCTGATCGCAGCCGGTAAGGCCATCGACTACAAAGGCGCTTCCGGCGACCTGAACTTCGACGCGAATGGCGATGTGCCTGGCACCTATGCCCTGTTTGAAGTCGGCTCCGACGGCTATGAAGTTATCGCTGAAATGAAGTAATACGCCTCTCTTGGCGAGACCCGTTCAAAGACCGGCGGTCCGCAAGGGCCGCCGGTTTTTTGATGCGCTTTTGTGCGGAGCTTGCGGGACATGCCGGCCTCATCTTGAGGGGGAAGAGTGATACATAGCATCATTCCGGCGGCCACTCTCCTTTAAGCCCTCTTGGGGCGTGTGCTACGACCCCGCATCATAGGCTCAGGAGAGTGGCCGCCGGAATTACGCTATGTATGAAAGGCTCGCGGTTGGCAAAAGGCGTCGCAATCCCACGCCGGTCAGCCCCGGTCAAGCCGTGGACGGCCGCACGAGGAAAGGGGCTTTTCTCCAACGGCTGCCGAAAAAGACCTTCATCCTGAGGAAGGCTGTGAGATGGGCTATCGGCCTTCCTCAAGAGAGGGAGGGGACAAGGCCTGCGTTGATTTTCTCCGCGTTTGGACAGAACGCGTTGTGACAGGCATGGGGCAACTGCACCGGCGGTGACAGGTCCATCTGTCCGGGCTGCCCAAACGGGGCTCTTGGTGCTGGTTGCAATTGTCTCTTACCCGCTGCGCTCAAAGCCGCTATAAGCCCGGCCATGCGAGATCTGGATGTTCTGGTGCTGGGCGGTGGGGCTGCCGGGCTGATGTGTGCGATTGAAGCGGCAAAGCGCGGGCGCAAGGTGCTGGTTGTCGATCACGCCAAGCGCCCGGCGGAGAAGATCCGCATTTCCGGCGGTGGACGCTGCAATTTCACCAATCTTCACTGCACACCGGCGAATTTCCTGTCGCAGAACCCGCGCTTTTGCGTGTCGGCCCTGAAGCGCTATGCCCAGCAGGATTTTCTGGCGCTGGTTGAAAAGCACCGCATCGCCTGGCACGAAAAAACACTAGGTCAGCTTTTTTGCGACCACAGCGCCAAGGACATCATCCGGATGCTGCTGGACGAGCTGGAGGTGGCCGGGGGGGCCCTGCAGCTGGAGACACAGGTCAAGGCCGTCGACAAGCCGGATGACCATTTCTCCGTTGCCACCTCAAAAGGCCCTTTGCGGGCGCGCGCGCTGGTGGTGGCAACCGGCGGTCCCTCGATCCCCAAAATGGGCGCGAGCGGGTTCGGCTATGAGCTCGCCAGCCGGTTCGGCCTGGGGCTTGTGCCGCCCCGGGCGGCTCTGGTTCCGCTGACCTTTTCGGACGCCAACAAGGATTTATGCGGGCGTCTGGCCGGGGTCGCGCTGGATGCGCGGGTTTCGGTCGGCAAGACCTCATTCCGCGAAGGGCTGCTGTTCACCCACCGGGGGCTCTCCGGACCGTCCATCTTGCAGATTTCCTCCTATTGGCGGGAAGGCCAGCCGATCCGCGTGGATCTGGCGCCCGATGCCGATGTGTTTGACGGGCTGAAGGCCGCCCGGCAGGCGACCCCGAAACAGGACCTGAAGACGGTGATCGGCCAGTTTCTGCCCAACCGGCTGGCCGATGAACTGGCCGGGGCGTTCCACCTCAAAGGCCGTCTGGCGGACCAGTCCGACAAGGTTCTGCGCCGCACCGCGGACCAGCTGACCCGCTGGCAGCTGACCCCGGTCGGTACGGAAGGCTACCGCACGGCAGAAGTGACCCTTGGCGGGGTGGACACGAAGGAGCTGTCCTCCAAGACGCTGGAGAGCCGCAAGGTGCCGGGGCTCTATTTTATCGGCGAAGTGGTGGATGTGACGGGCCATCTCGGCGGCTTCAATTTTCAATGGGCCTGGTCGTCGGGCCACGCGGCCGGGCAGGCCGTGTGAGGAAAGGTGCTTGAAGACCGGAATCCTGCACTGCAGCAATTTCGGGTGACCGGAGCTGTTTCAAGGATATATTGGTATCGGGAAACAAGGACCGGGCGTGGGGAGCGGATGAAGCGGGTCACCATTCACGATGTTGCGGCCGCCGCAGGCGTCAGCCTGGCAACGGTCGACCGGGTGCTGAACGGGCGGCCCGGTGTGCGCAAGGTGACCATCGAGAAGGTCCTTCGGGCGGTGGAGGCGCTGAACTACACGCCGGATGTGTTTGCCGCCGGTCTGGCCAAGAAACAGGCCTACCGGTTGCACTTTCTCATTCCCAAAGGGCCGAACGCCTTCATGGAGGATCTGACCCGGGAAGCGGCCTCCCATGCCCAGACCATGGGGGGCGACCGGCTGCAGGTTCATGTGGAGCCGATCGATGCTTTTGACGGGCACCGGGTTGCCGGAACGCTGGCGGTTCTGGACAGGTCGGTTTGCGATGGGGTGGCCGTGGTCGCCCCGGCTTTTGCGGAAGTCCGGGCAGCAATTGACCGGCTGCAGGACCGGGGCGTGCCGGTGGTCACGCTTGTTTCCGACCACCCGGGCTCCGCCCGCCGGCATTTTGTCGGCATCGACAATGTGTCGGCCGGGCGCACCGCAGGCCGGCTTATGGGCCGGTTCCTGCCCGAACGGGCCGGGCAGATCGGCCTGATTGCCGGGTCCCGGGGGCTGCGCGATCATGCGGAGCGCTACCAGGGCTGCTGTGATGTGATCACGACGGAATTTCCGCATCTTGAGCTTTTGAGCGTGCGCGAGGGCCGGGACGACAACCGGCGCAATCACGATCTGGTCACCCAGCTTCTTGCAGAGCATCCCGGTCTGGCCGGACTTTACAATGTGGGGGCGGGCAACCGGGGCACGCTGAGCGCCCTGTCGGCGGTGGCGCCCGGGACAAGGCCGGTTTTTGTCGGCCATGAGCTCACCCCCTATACCCGCGATGCGCTGCGCAGCGGGGTGATGGACGCGGTGATCGCCCAGGACCCGGGCCACGAGATCCGCAGCGCGATCCGGGTTCTGAAGGCCCTGTGCGACGGGGTCCCGATCATCGCGGATCAGGAGCGCATCGGCATTGATATTTTTCTCAGGGACAACCTGCCTGACCTATCGTGAGCAGGTGGAATTTCTTAAAACTGCACTCCTGCATTCAATTTTTAGCATTGACGTTTCGGGAAAGGCACCGCATATCTTAGCGCATGCGCCTGACACAACAGACCAATTACGCGGTGCGTGCGCTGATGTATTGCGCCGTGAACCCGGACAAGCCAAGCAAGGTTGCGGAAATCGCTGCCAGCTTTGACATGTCTGAAACCCACCTTTTCAAGATCATGAAGGTTCTGGTTGACGCCAACCTGATCCGGACCATTCGGGGCCGCAATGGCGGTGTGATGCTGGCCCGCCCGGCGGAGCAGATCTCGGTGGGGGAAGTGGTCCGTGCTGCGGAAGAAAGCTTCGCATTGGCGGAGTGTTTTGATTCCGGCCGGAAGGATTGCCCGCTGATCTTGTCCTGCGGCTTTAACGGCTTGCTGCATGAAGCGCTGGAGGCCTTCATGGAAGTGCTGGACGGAAAGTCGGTTGCGGATCTGTCGGAGGACAGGTTCGGCATGCGCGGCCTGTTGAAAATCGACGCCGCCGACAGCCCGGTCGCTGCCAACGCCTGACGCTGTGGACGATTACGGGTCAAAAGCGCCACCATCCGGTTGGCGCTTTTTTTGTGTGCGCCGGGACCAACGCCGTCCCGGTCTTGAAAGAAGCGGCACCCACACTTTCCGCCTCTCCAGGAAACCTCCCGCCTCTGACAGGAAAGGATGCGGCCGTCTTTGAGGCGGGGCTACCGTGTGGTTTGAAGGAGTGCGGCAGACAAGACAAGTCTCCGCTCATGCCTGCGGGGACAAGGCACCTGCCTGAACATGTCCGCAATATCCATTGTGATCTGGACAATGGTCGCGAGATGTCTGGTGAGAAAGGGTACGCCAAAAATTCCCCTTGGGCGGGGGAGGAAAAGGCCGGGCTGGCTAGCCGCTGAGGGAGAGGAGAGGGCGGTTGGCTGGCCTGGCATTTTGTGTCTTCGGTTTCCCGAAAACTCCGTCTCGAGCAGAACCGGAGGACGCGATTTCCAGTTCTGTTTCGATCAGGCATTGCCTTGATAGGAAAACTTGAGTATGAGTGTCAAGTATAAAGTTGAGTTAGATACTCACCTTTTAATTGTTCTTATCTGGACCCCCTTGAGATCAAGCATCAAAAGGGGGCAAAGCAAAGGCCAGGGACCGAATTTCGCGCATGACACTTACAGCGAACAGCCAGAAGCGCCGCCTCTCCATCACCACCTCCAGTGGCTCCCGGCACGCATTGGCCAGCAAGATGCTGCAGCAGCCGAAAACAGAATTCGATTCGCGTGAACTGTTCAGCGGCCTGCGGCAGATTCAGATCCTGCACAATGAAGAAACCTATCGTTTGTCCATCACCAAGCAGGGCAAGCTGATTCTGACGAAATAAAGGGTCTCAGCCCGCTCCGGACACTCCGTCCGGCGCGGGCTGGGATCGCCTGTTCAAACAGCGCGAGATGAAGCGTGCCGCGCCCGGCGACCGCGTTCAGGCCGCAAAAATAGACACAGGTGTTCCGACACCGCGCAACACATGATCGCCCATGGTGGTCAGCCCGGTTTTAAGATCGTCGTCCAGGGCTGCGCGCACAGGCTCTGTCAGGAGTAATTCCCGGCCCAGGGGCTTGCACAAGGATTCCACGCGGCTGGTTTCATTGACCGCCCGGCCAATAACCGTGAAGTCCAGCCTTTCCTCCCCGCCCACATTGCCAAAAAAGACCTCGCCACGATGCAGGCCGATGCCGATCTTCAGCGGATGCCAGAAGTCTGCCGGCGGCAGATCCTCAGGCGGGGCCGCATTCAAGGCGTCGATGGCCGCAAGCGCTGCTTTGGCTGCTTTCAAGGCAGCTGTTGCGGCTGCACCTTCGCCAAGAACCTTCTGGTCGAACACCGCCAGCAGCCCGTCGCCCATGAATTTCAGAATGTCACCGCCATGGCTCAGCACCGCCTCCGAGACACGGTCGAAATAGGCGTTCAAAATGGCAGTCACCTCCGGCCCGCTCAGCCGGTCGGCCAACTGGGTAAAGGCACGCATATCGGCCATGAACACCACCGCTTCGATGGCCTCGCCGTCGCCGCGCCGGATTTCGCCGTCCAGCACCCGCTGTCCTGCGATGGGGCCCAGATAGGTGTCGGCGACATTGCGGGCGATCCGCTGCACGATATGCCGTTCCACATGAAGGGCGAGCAGATCAATCAGCTGGCGGATCACCTTTTTGTTGGTGTCCGAGGGCCCGCCCGGCCTGCAGGTGGCCAGCGTCATGGCGTTGAAGGTTTTGCCGGTGGCGCTCAGGGGCATGGCGATATAGGCGGTAAAGCCCTGTTCCGCCAGTTCTTCCATCAGCGGAGCAGAGGTGCGGCCCTCTTCGCTTTCCAGATCCACCCGAATGGTATCCCCCTCCATGATGACCTTGTAGAGCGGGTTGCGGGTGAAAGCGGCTTGCTGAATGGCACCACTGTCCGCAGCAATCTCGTCGCAAAACTGGTCAAGGCTGCTCCAGAACCAGGAAAAACCGATGACGCGAGGGTGCAGCGTGCCGAAATGCAGCGTGCAGCGGTCGATCCCGAGACCGGCCGCCTTGCAGCGCCACATGAACTCTTCGAACATCAACATCACATTGTCGATGCGGGTCGCCTCATGCAGCAGCCAGGACTCAAGCTCCTCAAGGGTCTGGGTTACCGGGGCACAGGAGGGCCCGCGCGCGGAGCGCTTCAGGAGGTGGACATGCGGCGCATAGCTGCGTGGCGCGGGATCGAGCACAGGGGGGGGCATGAAGGCTCCAGAGAGTATGTCTTTCGAAACTGAAGGCCGTTCGAAGCCCGCGGTAAAAGGAGTCGAACTTCAGCTTCAGGTGAGCAGTCTTGTGCGGACGGCCGTAAAGTGCAATGTGAAAACGATCCCGGTCTGGTTTGGCCTGCCGGTTTGGGCCGTTTCCAGGAGCAAACCGCATCTACCAGGCTTTGTCTTTTGCTGCCTGACAACAGAGGTTTCAGCGCAAAAGACAACACCATTTGAAACCGGATGAACGGCGCCGGCTAGTGTGGTGGAATTGAAATACGCCTCATTTGCGCAGCGCGCGCCGTAGCGCATTTCAATTCCGAAAAACACATTAGAAACATAGGCGTGCTGGTCACTCCCATGACTCTGAAGCTCGTTCGGAACACGCTGGAAATCGAGACGATCTTCACAGTCGGGCGACTAGAACGCGGCTTCGACCCCGTCCATCTCCACATAAACGCTTTTGACCTGGCTGTAATAGTCGATCGCCGCATGGCCGTTTTCGCGGCCCATGCCGGATTTCTTGTAGCCGCCAAAGGGCATTTCGATCGGGGTGAGATTGTAGGTGTTGATCCAGCAGGTGCCCGCCTGCAGGCGGGCAATGACCCGGTGGGCCCGCTGGATGTCCCTGGTGAACACACCGGCTGCCAGACCGAACTCCGTGTCATTGGCGCGGGCAACGACATCGTCCTCATCGTCAAAGTCGAGCAGGCTGAGCACCGGGCCGAAAATCTCTTCCCGCGCAATCCGCATGCCGTCCGTCACATCGGCAAAAACGGTCGGCTGGACAAAATAACCATCCGGCAGGCTGGCTACGGTTGCAGCGCCGCCACCACAGACAAGACGCGCGCCTTCCTGTTTGCCGATCTCAAGATAGGACAGCACCTTGTCGAGCTGGGCTTTGGAGACCAGCGGGCCTATCGTGGTGGTCTCATCCAGCGGGTTTCCCAGAACGGCGTCCTGGAGCCGCTCGGCAAGGCGGGCGAGGAACCGGTCCTTAAGGGCCGTGTGCACAAAGACCCGTGTGCCGTTGGAACAGATCTGGCCGGTGGAATAGAAATTCGCGTTGATCGCCGCCGAAATGGCGTTTTCAAGATCCGCGTCATCAAAGATGATCAGGGGCGACTTGCCGCCAAGCTCCAGAGTGGTCTTTTTCAAGTGTTCCCCGGCAAGGCCCGCAACCTTGGCACCGGTCGGCACCGAGCCGGTTAGCGAGACCTTGGCAATGTCCGGATGGGCCACCAGCCTGGCGCCCACATCGCCGAAGCCCTGGATGACGTTGAAAACCCCGTCCGGAAGGCCTGCTTCGCTCAAGGCCTCGGCGAGCTTGAGGGCGCTCAAGGGCGTAATTTCCGAGGGCTTGAAGATCATGGCATTGCCGCAGACCAGCGCAGGAGCGGCCTTCCAGCAGGCGATCTGGATCGGGTAGTTCCAGGCGCCGATGCCAAAACAGATGCCGAGCGGCTCGCGCTTGGTATAGGCAAAGGAGCCGCCAAGATCGATATGCTCGCCGGTCAGCGTGGCCGCCAGGCCGCCGTAATATTCGAGGCAATCTGCGCCGGAGGCGGCGTCGGCAACGAGCGTTTCCTGCAAGGGTTTGCCCGTGTCCAGGGTTTCCAGAACGGAGAGCTCATGGTTTTTCTGCCGCAATAGGTCCGCCGCCCGGCGCAAAACCCGGCCGCGTTCGGCCGGCGGTGTGGCCGCCCAGACGGCCTGGCCCTGTTTGGCTGCGGCAAGGGCTGCCTCGATCACCGCGTCGTCGGCGGGCCGGATCTCCGCAATAACTTCGCCGGTGGCCGGATAAACGGACGGAAACGGGGTGCCGGAGCGGCTCTCCAGATAGGAGCCGCCGACATAGTGGGAAGCTTGGGGTTGGGCGCGCATTGAAGTGCTCCTGCTTGGGGCCGGTCCGAAGGATCCGGCCCGATGTTTTTTAGCGTTGGCTGTGGTCCCAGTCGGGGTGGATCCAGGGCTCCTGGTTCGACGCTGGCAGCGGCTCCTTGCCTAATATATGGTCGGACGCCTTTTCACCCACCATGATGGACGGGCCATTCAGGTTGCCATTGGTAATCAGCGGGAAAATGGAACTGTCGGCGACGCGAAGCCCCTCCACCCCGATCACCCGGCAGTGCGGATCAACCACGGCCATCGGATCGTCCTTGGCCCCCATGCGGCAGGTGCCACAGGGGTGATAGGCGCTTTCCGCATGTTCGCGGATGAAATCATTCAGGGCATCGTCGCTCTGTACATGGGCGCCCGGCTGGATCTCCTTGCCCCGATAGGGGGCAAAGGCTTCCTGGCCGAAGATTTCCCGGGTCAGGCGAATGCAGGTCCGGAAATCCTCCCAGTCTTCGTCCACGGACATGTAGTTGAAGAAGACGGAGGGTTTCTGGCGCGGATCATTCGAGGTGAGGCGCACATGTCCGCGCGATTTTGAACGCATCGGGCCGACATGGGCCTGGAAGCCGTGGCCCTCGGCGGCCGCCTTGCCGTCATAGCGCACGGCGAAAGGCAGGAAGTGATATTGGATGTCGGGATATTTCACCCCGGCTTTGGAGCGGATAAAGGCACAGCTTTCAAACTGGTTGGATGCGCCAAGGCCTTTCTTGAAAAACAGCCACTGCGCCCCGATCAGTGCCTTGGAAACAAGGTTCCAGTGTTTGTAAAGAGTGATCGGCTGGGTGCAGGCCTGCTGGATATAGAGTTCAAGATGGTCCTGCAGATTGGCACCAACCCCCTGCCGGTCCGCAACAACGTCGATGCCGAGGGCGGAAAGCTGGCCGGCCGGGCCGATCCCGGAGTGCAGCAGGATTTTCGGGGAGTTGATGGAGGAGGCCGACAGCACCACCTCGCGGCCGGCATAAGCGGCCCGGATCTGGCCGCCGGTTTCAAACTCGACACCGGTGGCCCGGTTGTTTTCAATAAGCACCTTGCGCACAAGGGCGCCCTTGATCAGGGTCAGATTGCTGCGTTTGAGAGCGGGCTTCAAATAGGCATTGGCGGCGGACCAGCGGCGGCCCCTGTGGACCGTCATTTCCATGTCGCCGAAGCCTTCCTGGCGTTCGCCGTTATAATCCTCCGTCACGCCGTAGCCGGCTTGCAGTCCGGCGTCGCGGAACGCATGGAACAGGGGGTTCCACTTGGTGCCGCGCTGAACATGCAGGGGGCCGTCCGTGCCCCGCCAGCCGGCCTGGCCTTCCGGGTTCTGCTCCAGGCGTTTGTAATAGGGCAGCACATGGCGGTAGCCCCAGCCGCTGGCGCCCATCTCTTCCCAGGTGTCGAAGTCGCAGGCATGTCCGCGCACATAGACCATGCCGTTGATGGATGAGGAGCCGCCAACGACCTTGCCACGCGGCGTGGCAAGCCTGCGCCCGCCCAGATGCGGTTCCGGTTCACTTTCATAGCCCCAGTCGTAAAGCGGCATGTTCATGGGGTAGGAGAGGGCCGCAGGCATCTGGATCAGCGGTCCCATATCCGTGCCGCCGAACTCCAGCACCAGAACCTTGTTGGCCGGATCTTCCGACAGCCGGCTGGCGAGCGCGCAGCCTGCCGATCCGGCGCCTACGATGATGAAATCAAACCTGTCTGTCATTCGCTCAAGCTCCGGCTGTCCGGCCGTTCTGAAGGGCCGCATGGGCGGCAATCTGTGTTTCGACATAATCCTCCACCAGCGCAATGGCTGCGTGACGGTCGGAGGGGGTGTTGCGCAGGGCCTGACGGATCCAGACACCGTCGATCATGGAAGCGGTGCCTTCGGCAATCCGGCGCGCTTCATGTGCCGGCATGAAGACTTTAAGATTGTGGGTCAGGTTGGACGTCAACCTTGAGGAGTAGATCTTCAAAAGGCGGCTGTTGCTCTGTGTGGTGCGCGATTGCACGTAAAAGGCCAGCCAGGCGGCGATGACGGCAGGCTTGAACTGGTCCTGCGCAAAATTGCCGTGAATGATCGCGGAGATGCGCTCACGGGGCGTTGCGGCCGTGGCCAGATTGCTGCGGATCGCGCGGCCGAGCTCCGTCAGAAGATGGCGCATGGTTGCGGCAAGCAATTGATCTTTTGAGCCAAAATAATGATGCACCAGACCGCCGGACACACCCGCGCGTTTCGCGATCTCCGCCATTGTAATGTCTGTGTATCCACGTTCGTGAATCGCATCGACAGTGGCGTCAATCAGGCTTCGGCGCCGCTGCGCCTCCATTCCAACCTTGGGCATTGTCTTCTCCGAAGTTCCTGGTGTCTTATTTTTAATTGATCAGTCAATCAATGAAAACTTGCAAAATAATTCCACGGATGTTTGGATTGTTTGGTGGCAGCCTGTTAAACAAAACACCAGAGGCGGTTCTGCCCATGATCACATTCGCTTCTTGCAGCAAAGAACGAATCCAATTTCCCGAAGGAGGTTTACTCATGAAATTCACAGCGACACTCGCTGGAGGTCTTGCAATTGGCCTGATGTTGTCCGGAACGGCGCTGGCAAGCGACCCGGAAAGCTGCAAGACCGTGCGTTTTTCTGATGTGGGCTGGACAGATATTACGGCGACGACTGCGGCCTCCTCCGTGGTTCTGGAAGCGCTTGGCTACACGCCGGATGTGAAGCTGCTCTCCGTACCCGTGACCTATGTATCCTTGAAAAACAAGGACATCGATGTGTTCCTCGGGAACTGGATGCCGACTATGGAAGGGGACATCAAACCCTATCGCGAAGATGGTTCCGTGGAGACTGTGCGGGCCAATCTGGAAGGGGCAAAATACACCCTGGCCGTGCCGCAATACACTTATGACAAAGGCCTGAAGAGCTTTCAGGACATTGCCAAGTTCCGCGAGGATCTGGACGGAAAGATCTACGGCATCGAGCCGGGCAATGACGGCAACCGCCTGATCATCGGTATGATTGATGAAAACCTGTTTGACCTGAAAGGCTTCGAAGTTGTCGAGTCCTCCGAGCAGGGCATGCTGTCCCAGGTGGCCCGGGCAACCAAGCGGGACAAGGATATCGTGTTCCTTGGCTGGGAGCCGCACCCGATGAATGCCAATTTCGACATGGCCTATCTTGAAGGCGGGGATGATGTCTTCGGCCCGAACTATGGCGGCGCCACTGTCTATACCAATGTGCGCGCTGGCTATACCAAGGAGTGCCCCAATGTTGGCAAGCTCCTGGAAAATCTCGAATTCTCCCTGCCGATGGAAAACGAGATCATGGGGGCGATCCTGACAGACGGTGAAGATCCGAACAAAGCTGCCGCCGCCTGGCTGAAAGAGCATCCGGCGACTTTCGAAACCTGGCTGGACGGCGTGACAACCTTTGATGGCGGTGACAGTGTCGCGGCCGTCAAGGGCGCCCTTGGCCTTTAAGCAGGCACAATCCACCGAGAGCGCCGGCCAAAGTGCCGGCGTTCAAGCTTTTTAAGAACGAAAAACAAGAAGGGGCAGCAGGTTGGACTGGCTGACAGAACACAAGATACCGATTGGACCTTGGACCAAAGACATATTCGACTGGCTGACAGACCATGCCGCCGCATTCTTCGATTGGGTGTCTTCTGTCCTGGCAAGCCTGATCGACGGTATCATGTGGGTGCTGCAGGCCCCGCACCCGCTTGCCGCCGTCGTGATTGTCGCCGCCCTGGCCTATGTGGTTAAACGCTCTTTGTCCTTCGTACTGTTTGTTGCGGCCGCGCTGCTGATGATCATCAACCAGGGCTATTGGGAAGAAACCACGGAGACGCTGTCCCTGGTGCTTGCCGCTTCGGTGGTCTGCATGGCAGTGGCGGTGCCGGTTGGCGTCATGGCGGCGCACCGGCCGCGTTTTTTTGCGTTTCTAAGGCCGGTTCTGGACATGATGCAGACGATCCCGGCAATGGTCTATCTGATCCCGGCGATGATCCTGTTTGGCCTTGGTTTGGTTCCGGGGCTGGTTGCCACAGTCATCTTTGCCATTCCGGCCCCCATCCGTTTGACGCAGCTTGGCGTGTCTTCGACGCCGACGGCCCTGATTGAAGCCGGCGAGGCGTTCGGGGCCACCAAGTTCCAGCTCTTGTGGAAAGTGGAGTTGCCCTATGCGCTGCCGCAGATCATGGAGGGACTGACCCAGACCATCATGCTGTCCTTGTCCATGGTCGTGATTGCCAGCATGGTCGGCGCGGAGGGGCTTGGAGTCGAAATCATGCGGGCTCTCAACACGGTGAACATCGCCAAGGGCTTTGAGGTGGCCGTCTGTATTGTGCTGATTGCCATTGTGCTGGACCGGTTCTTCCGGAGAAAAGAAGGAGGCGGGCAATGAGCGGTCAGACATCCCAGGCAGTCGTGTCCTTCCACGGTGTCGACATCGTTTTCGGCGAAAAGCCGGAAACGGCGCTGCCGCTGATTGATGCCCGCAAGACGCGGCAGGAAATCCAGGCGGAAACCGGCCAGATCCTTGGGGTCGCCGGCGCGGATTTTGAGATCTACGAAGGCGAAGTGCTGGTGCTCATGGGCCTGTCCGGCTCTGGCAAGTCCACGCTGTTGCGCGCGGTCAATGGTCTCAATCCGGTGATCCGGGGGGAGGTCAAGGTTCATGACGGCGAAACCTATGTGAACCCGGAAACCTGTTCCCCGGCAGAACTCAGGGCCTTGCGCCGGGGCCGCATTGCCATGGTGTTCCAGCAATTCGGTCTTTTGCCCTGGCGTACGGTCTCGGAAAATGTCGGCTTCGGCCTGGAACTCTCGGGTCTCACCAAAAAGGACCGGGCCGCCAAGGTGGCCGCGCAGTTGAAGCTGGTTGGCCTTGACGGCTGGGGCGAAAAATATGTGCATGAATTGTCCGGCGGCATGCAGCAGCGTGTGGGCCTTGCCCGCGCCTTTGCCACCGATGCGCCGATCCTGCTGATGGACGAGCCGTTCTCCGCCCTTGACCCGCTGATCCGTGACAAGCTGCAGGATGAGCTGCTGGACCTGCAAAAGGAACTGAACCGGACCATCATCTTTGTCAGTCACGATCTGGATGAAGCGGCCAAGATTGGCTCGCGCATCGCCATTATGGAAGGCGGCCGGGTGGTCCAGCTGGGCACACCGCAGGAGATCGTCAAGAACCCGGCGGATGACTATGTGGCTGATTTCGTCAGCCACATGAACCCGCTGAATGTGCTGCGCGCCCGCGACATCATGGTGCCGCCTGGCAGCCTGCCGGGATCGCTGGCCAGCGGTGTGACCTGTGAGAGCAGCACGCCGGTGCGCGAGATCGCCCGGCTGAAAAAATCCAGCTCAGACCCGGTGGTGGTTCAAAAAGACGGCGCGATTGTCGGTGTGATCGGCGAAGCCGAACTTCTGGAGTGTATGCTGAAATGACCCCGTCTGTGCGCTGCAGGCGCGGGGCACAAGGGCTGCGACCACATGAAACAGACCTTTTCAAAGGTGGATGACGTTCGCCGCGCCATGGGCTTCCTGAGCCTGGAAGAGACCATGGACCTGGGCAGCAGGAACAGGGTTCTTGATCCCTTTTCCGTACTCATTTCCGCAGGAATTCAGGTCGGAGAGGGCAACATATTCTATCCGGGCGTGACGCTTCAGGCCGATGGTGCAGCTGAAATGCGGATCGGTGACGAAAATATCTTCCACAGTGGCACTCTTTTTCTGGCAACACGTGGCCATATCACCGTCGGGTCTCACAACCAGTTCGGCGATGGCGGTTTTACTGCAAAGTCGAATCGTCCTGGCGCCTTTATCGAGATTGGGGACAGAGGCCGTTATAGCAACAATCCCACGCTGCTTGGTCAAACCCGGTTGGGCGATGGCGCACAAGTGCTCGGGACCATTCTGGTCGAGTCTTGTATTTTGCAGTGCGGAGGCAGTTTTGAGGAACCGGATCCGGATTTGCGGGCCGCTGTTCTGAAAGGTTGGGGCGTGGCGCGGAACCTGAAAGTCGCCAGAGGCTACGTCATCAACGGCGCTGGTCCATTTGACGAGGCGCTGCCGCTGCCACAAAGCCACTTTCACCCAAAAGCCACATAGAGGGCGCGCAGTTGTCTCGGATCATACGCGATCTGCCCTAAAAGATCCGGCACAAAAAGCAAAACGGGGCCATAGGGGCCCCGTTCGAAACTCGCGTTTTCAGGCAGGCTGTCTGGCCGCCTGTGACATGAAAGACTTAGAGCAGTTCCAGCTGGGCTGCCTGCTTGCCGCGGCCGCGGCGGTCGTCTTCAGCGACGAAGGAGATCTTGGCGCCTTCGACGGGCGTTCCGATACCGGCCTGCTCGAACGCGGTTACGTGAACAAAAACGTCCTTGCCGCCATTTTCAGGCGTAATGAAGCCGAAGCCACGGTCGTGGTTGAAGAACTTGATGGTGCCGTTCTCACGCATGGAGAAACCTTTCCGTTGGTTTGGCGTCTGCCGGATTCCCGGCGGACGCGAGAAAACGAGAAGTCAATAAGAAACGGAAAGCTTGGGTTTTCAGAGCAGCGCTTAAAAGAGCGTCACCGAAGTCAGTCTCACCGGGTCTTTCGTCATGTCCCGTACGGCGCAACGCGCGCCGATGCCCGGCAATGTAGGTCCGAGGTGCGGGCAAGGCAAGTGAAAGAAACGTGAGAATTCGTCCTAAGGAGGTTTGTCAAGGGTGCAAAGGGGGCGAATTGCCAAAGAAACAGCCTGTGACTGCGGTCACAGAACCAAAGACCGGTCAGGGCTAAAGTCCTTTCATGAGCTGAGGCAACGACGAACCGCCTCACAGAACCGAAGGGACACCGACATGTTCAGGAAAATCGCACTCACCGCTTCTGCGCTGGCTCTTGTCGCCGGTGTCACGCTGACCGCCCAGACAGAAACCGCACATGCCGGGAACGGCTGGCGGGTTGGAGCCGGCATCGCCGGAGGCCTGGCCGCAGGCGCTATCATCGGCTCAGCGCTCTCCCGTCCGCGCTATGTGGCACCGCGCTATTATGCTCCGCCCCCGGCCTATTATCCGGCTCCGGTTGTCACCTACCGCCCGGCGCCCTGGACCCCGGCCTGGTACAATTACTGCCACGCCAAATACCGGTCCTTCAATCCGAACACCGGTTATTTCCTGGCCTATTCCGGCCAGTACAAGTTCTGCCGCTAAGCCGGTCCCGGCACGGGACACCGTGCAACCGGCCAAGCCCTGCAAGGTGTGCCTCCCCACCTTGCTGGGCTTTTCATGGGGTGGTTCCGGACAGGCGCCTGGCAGCCCGCATGGTCGTTTCAAGCTGGTTGAGAAAGCGGGACCGGTCCGCCTTGGTGAAGGCCGGGCCGCCTTCCCGGATCTCGCCAGCCTCGCGCAAATGGGTATTGAGGTCACGCATGGCGAGCCGCATGCCGATGCCTTCTTCCCGAAAGGGTTTGCCGGTGGGGCCGATCACCAGAGCCCCTTCCTTCACGCAGCGCGCGGCCAGCGGCACGTCCGCCGTGACCACCACATCCCCGATGCTTGCCCTCTCCGCAATCCAGTTATCGGCCTCATCGGGGCCTTCGGGCACGACCACCCGCTTGATCAGGTCGCCCTCCGGCAGCCGCATCCAGCTGTTGGACACAAAGACAATCTCCACCCCGTGCCGCTCCCCGACGCGCACGGCCTCCTGCTTCACCGGGCAGGCATCCGCATCCACATAAAGTCTGGTCATTTGAGGTCCTTTCCGGCTGCCGTTTCCAGATAGGCCATCAGCCCGTCGCTGGCCCGGTGGGCGGTGGCAAAACAGGCCTGTAACAGGTAGCCACCCGTCGGGGCTTCCCAATCCAGCATTTCTCCGGCGGCAAACACCCCCGGCACCGCCTTAAGCATCAGGTCCCCGGCGACCGCGTCAAGCGGAACACCGCCTGCCGATGAAATCGCCCGGCTGATGTCATAGGGCGCCTTGCAGGAAAGGGGCAGGCTCTTGATCCGTCCGGCCAGGGCTTCGGCTGAGCCGGGCAGGGGGCCGGCCTCACGCAACAGCGCCTGTTCGGCAGGGAGGAGCTTCAGGGTCTTTTTCAGAAAGGTGGCCCAGGACTGTTTGCCGCGCGGGCGGGCCAGCTTTTGGGCAAGTGTCTCCTCACTGGCCGCCGGGCGCAGGTCGAGGGCAATGCGGGCTGATCCTTCGCAGGCAATGGCCTCCCGGATCGCGGCGGAGAGGGCATAAACAGCGCCGCCCTCAAGTCCTTGGTCTGAAATCACCGCCTCGCCCAGCACTGTGTCGTCTCCAAGGCGGAGGCCGATCCGTTTCAGCGGGGCACCTGCAAAGCGCTCTTTCAGAACCGCGCTCCAGGCGATCTGAAAGCCGCAATTGGCGGGCTTGAAAGGGTGAAGGGCAACGCCCTTGTCTTCCAGCGCCGGGCACCAGGCGGCATTGGACCCAAGCTTGGGCCAGCTTGCACCACCCAGGGCAAGCAGCACCGCACGCGCCGGAACGGTGATCGTCTCGCCGGTTGCCGTTTCAAGCTGCACGGCCAGAGTGCTTTCAGGGGCGCTTTCCCTTGTCCTGCTTTGCCCGGCAGTCTCTTCTTGCGCAAACCCGGTGAAGCTGTGGCGCATCATCAGCGTCACCCCATTCTGCCGCAGCCTGCCCAACAACGCCCGCAGCAGGGGCGAGGCTTTCATGGCCTTCGGGAACACCCGGCCGCTTGTGCCGGTGAAGGTCTCCTGTCCGAGCCCCTCGCACCAGCCGGTCAGCTTGGCCGGGGGGAAGGCCTCAATCATCGGCGCCAGAAAGGGCTCCGCCTCCCGGTAGCGGGACAGGAACCGGGGCAGGTCTTCGCTGTGGGTGAGATTGAGCCCGCCCCGGCCGGCCATCAGGAATTTGCGCGCAGGCGAGGCCATCCGGTCGGCCACCGCAACGCGATGGCCTTCGGCCGAAAGCCGGTCGGCCGCATAAAGCCCGGCAGGGCCGGCACCAAGGATCAGGACATCAAGCATGAGGCCTTATAGAGCCTTCGCTTCAAAACGCCACAGGGGTGTTCCGCGTCTCTGCGACTTTTGGAGGAAACAGCGCCCGGAAACGGAACAGAAACGCAAGATTTTGTTATCGCTATTGTGGCATGCTTTGGGATCACCCGTTGCGGAGTGGCCCCAGAACAAGGGCCAGTCCCGGAAAAAGGGGGCTTTGATGGATAAGGCGGCCGAGCTGATTGTCGTAATGGATCCGGACCCAGCGGTCCGGTCGGCATTCGAGCGCCTGTTTGGCGATTTCTACCGGCTGGCCAGTTTCGGCGACCCGGAAGAAGCCCTTGTGTTTTTGAAGAAAAATCCCTCAACCGCGGTTGTGTTCTCCAGCTACAATCTGCCTGGGCTCAGCGGTTCTACCTTCTTAAGCGCAGCCGAGCAAATTGCGCCGCAGGCCGCGCGGGTCATGCTGACGCGCGAAACTTCTGCTGAGGCCATCAAGAAGACGCTGAATGAAGGCCATGCCTTCATGTATCTTGAAAAGCCGTGCCAGCAGAAGGACCTCGCTGCGGCCCTGGACAGCGCGCTGGCCCACCATGCGCAACTGGTCAAGGACAGGGGCATGCTGGAGCGGACACTCGCAGGTTCGGTCAAGCTTTTGATCGACATGCTGGGTCTGTTTCATCCCGAGGCGTTCCAGCGCACCGGGCTAGTGCGCAAGCAGGCGCTGAAACTGGCCCGCAAGATGGGCATGCGCAAGACCTGGGAACTGGAGATGGCCGTGTTGCTGTCGCCGCTCGGTGAAGCGCTGCTGCCCAAGCAAATCCTGGCCCGCTACCGGGCAGCCCGCAGCCTGACGGAACAGGAACGGGACGTGCTGGAACGGTCCCCCGCCCAGACCCGGGATCTTCTTTTGAACATTCCGCAACTGGAAAAGGTGGCCGAACAGCTTTACCTGTCCTCCCGCGGCTTTGACGGCTCCGGCTTTCCAAAAGACGGGCCAAAGGGCACGGATATTCCGGTGGTCTCGCGCATCATCAAGCTGCTGACGGACCTGTGGTATGCCAGCCCGCAAAACGGGCCGGATGCGGCTGCTTTTGAAGCGCTGACCATCAACCGGCGCAAATATGATCCCGATCTTCTGGCCGCAGCAAAGGAAGTGCTGCTGGATGACGTGCCCGAAGAGCGCAAGATGCGCATCATCGAATGCCACATCCGCTCGCTCCGGCCGGGCGACATCCTGGTCGATGATGTGCTGACGCAAAACAGCCACGAACTGGTACTGGCGCGTGACCATACGTTGACACCCACAACCATCCGCCGCCTTGTCCATTTCGATCAGACTGCCGGTGTGCGCCAGCCCATCCGGGTGGAGCGTCAGATGGCGTCAGAAGAGGCCGTGGGATAGGTCCCTCCACTGACCGGTAGCGCGCGCGATGCGGGGTTCCGTCAGCGGGGTTTGCCGTCCTTCCGGTCCGAAAGCTCCGCCTCATAGGCCTTGGCAACCCGCAGAAACCGGGCGTGGGCGTAGTTCACGGCAAGGATCAGACCCCACCAGCCATATTTGCGGTATTTGCGGGCAAAATAGGCTTTCAGAAAACTGACTGGAAATTCGGTGAGCAGCCGGCTGCGCGGCAGTTTGCGGCCCCTGGCGCGCATATCCTCCACCTGCATACCGGAGTAGCGGTTGTATTTGCCGACCTGAAACGCCAGTGACCGGATTGAGCGGTGGGCCATGATGCCGGACAGATCTGCGATTTTTGCCCCGTCATCCGGGCGCACCGTGTCATGCACGATGGAGTCGGAAAACCGGCCCTTGCGCCGGTCGTAGAGCCGGATCTGGTGATAGCCATAGGCCCAGGCGGCGGGGTCTGCCTCATGGGCAAAGATGTCGCGGATCATGATCCGCCAGCCATCCGCCGCTTTGTAGCTGCCATCTGCAAATTTCGCCTGGATCTCGGCGGCCAGCTCTGGTGTGACTTCTTCGTCCGCATCCAGATTGAGCAGCCAGTCATTGCGGCACTGGTCTTCGCCGAAGCGCTTTTGCGGGCCATAGCCGGGCCAGTCATGATGCAGCACCCGGGCGCCGAGTTCTGAGGCCACCTTGACGGTTTCATCGGCTGACCCACTGTCAATCACGATCACCTCATCGGCCCAAGTGATCACGCTTTGGATCGGCCTTGCAATGCGGTCGGCTTCGTCTTTGGCAATGATGAAGACGGAGAGGGGCAGGCGGTCGCTCATGGAAGGGTCCGGCAAGTCTTGAAAACGGAGCGGGGTCTGGCCCGGTGCGTTCTTTTAGCCGCACCGGGCCGGATTTTGAAGCCGCAAGATCAGGGTTTCACACGGGCAAAGGCGGCGTCCAGCCCCGGCAGGGTGAGGGTGCTACCCTCCAGGGAGCCGGAAAAGCCGGGGACGGGCAGAAGATCAAGGGCCCGCTTGCCCAGGTCGATCACCGCAGGCGCGTCTGCCAGATTGAAGGCGCACAGGAGGGTTTCGCCCTGATGGCTGCGGGTAAAGACCAGGGTCTCCCCGGCACTGTCTGCAAAGACAATGTCCCCCTTCAAAAGCGGCAGCTGCTGCTTGCGCCAGGCAAAAAAGGCCCGGTTCCGGTTCAAGATGGAGGCCGGGTCCACGTCCTGATCAAGCGCTGCAAGGGCCAGGTGCTCCACGGGAACCGGCAGCCACGGGGCGGCCTCCGAAAAGCCGCCATGCACGCGGTCCCCGTGCCAGGGCATGGGCGTGCGGCAGCCGTCGCGGCCCTTGTAGTCCGGCCAGAAGCGGATGCCGTAAGGGTCCTGGAGCTGGTCAAAGGGCACATCGGCCTGGGGCAGGCCCAGTTCTTCGCCCTGATAGAGGCAGGGCGTGCCTCTGAGGGAGGCACACAGGGCCGTTGCCAGCGGGGCGAACCGGTGCGGGTCTAGCTCTGCTCCCCACCGGGTGGCAACCCGCATCACATCATGGTTGGACAGCGCCCAGCTGGCCCAGCCGCCTTCAATGCCATGGGTCATGTCTTCAACGATCTGGCGGATATAGCTGGCGCCGTGCTGGGGCGTCAGAAGATCGAAACTATAGGCCATATGGATGCGCTTGTCCGCTTCCGTATAGGAGGCCGTCAGCTCGACAGCCTGGCCATCCGCGCCGATTTCTCCGACCGAGGCCGTGCCCGGATAGCTGTCCAAAAGCGCGCGGAACCGTTCCAGAAATTCAAGATTCTCCGGCCGGGTCTTGTCGTAAAGATGCTCCTGGAAGCCGTAAGGGTTGGTGGGATCGACCGTTGACGGCAATTCATTGGCGCTGAGCGGGGGATTGTCCCGCAAGGCGGCGTCGTGGAAATAGAAATTCACCGTATCGAGGCGGAAGCCGTCCACGCCCCGCTCCAGCCAGAACCGGGCCGCCTCCAGCACGGCGGTCTGAACCTCGGGATTGTGAAAGTTCAGATCCGGCTGGCTGGCCAGGAAATTGTGCATGTAATACTGGCAGCGGCGGCTGTCCCATTCCCAGGCCGGGCCACCAAAGATCGACAGCCAGTTGGTGGGAGGGGTGCCGTCCGCTTTTGCATCGGCCCAGACATACCATTCTGCCTTGGCATTGTCCTTCGACGACCGGCTTTCCTTGAACCACGCGTGCTGGTCGGAGGTGTGGGAGATCACCAGATCAATCATGACCTTCAGCCCGTGCGCATGGGCGGCGGCGGTCATGCGGTCGAAATCCGCCAGGGTGCCGAACATCGGGTCGACGGATTCGTAGTCCGACACGTCGTAACCGAAATCCTTCATCGGCGAAGTGAAGAAGGGGGATAGCCAGACCGCATCGGCCCCGAGTGAGGCGATATAGTCCATCTGCCCGGTAATCCCGTTGAGATCTCCGATGCCATCGCCATTGCTGTCCTTGAAGGAGCGGGGATAGATCTGGTAGATCACCGCGCCGCGCCACCAGTCCAGATCTTTGGCCTGCCGGGAGGCGTCCGTGCGGGCTGTGTCGGCATCTTCAAACATGCAGGGTCTCCACGCCGCGTCCCGTGCGGCACTCAAAATTTCAAAGCGCTTTGAACCGCTACAGACAGGGGATCTTCAGGTCAAGATGGCGTTTTGAAAAAGACGGGGGCTGCTGCAGCAGGCGCACAAAAGGCAGAGATTGTCAGGCACGGCGCGGGCGTGGAGCCGACCGGTGCGCGGGCCCCAAGAAATCGCGGCAGGCGGCGAAGTCCTCAATCTTAAACTATTGTGCCAAAACGAAAAACCGGCCCTGAAATTCAGGGCCGGTGACTCGTCTGAAAAATCTCGAAAAACGATTTTGTCCGGAACGCGCAGATGAATAAACGCTTCTCGTGACAGGTCAATGAAAGATTCCGTAGGGTTTTGCTGAATTTTTACGCAATTTTGACGAGGGGTGCCACTGAAGATACCCGAAATCTCATTTTGAAAATAAAATAAGACATTGAAATAAAAAATATAATATAAATTGAATGACGTTTTCGTCAATTTCTTCTTGCAATGCCGACGGGAAGCTGGAACTGTCCCGATCAACAAATTGTCATTTCTGCCAAAGTGAGTTTGGGAGGCATCCGCCCGGTTTGAAGCCGTGCGCCTGTCCGCTCAGCTGGAGCGCCGGTCTAGCCTGCAGACGGGTTGGCCCTCTTTCAGAGGGGCTTCTCGGGTTCTCTTTGGTATAAAGTCGATACCGGACCGGACAGGCGGTCCCTGCTGCTAGGGGGATACCCCTGCGGGGCAACCGGTCAGACCAACTGGAGGAACTCTCATGACGGCAGCAATGGTGGGCTGGGCCCATATGCCTTTTGGCAAACATGCGGACGAAACGGTGGAAAGCATGATCGTCAAGGTGGCGGTCGAAGCGCTTCACGACGCGGGCATTGCCCCGGAAGAGGTCGATGAAATCCTGCTCGGGCATTTCAATGCCGGGTTTTCGGCCCAGGATTTCACCGCGTCGCTCGTGCTTCAGGCTGATCCGGCGCTTCGGTTCAAACCGGCTACACGGGTGGAAAATGCCTGTGCCACGGGGTCTGCGGCCGTGCACCAGGGCGTGCGCGCGATTGCCTCCGGAGATGCCCGTATCGTTCTTGTGGTTGGCGTGGAGCAGATGACCACGACGCCGGGACCGGAAATTGGCAAGAACCTTTTGAAAGCCTCCTATCTGAAGGAAGAAGGGGACATTCCGGCCGGGTTTGCCGGCGTTTTCGGCAAGATTGCCGATTCCTATTTCCAGACATATGGCGACCAGTCCGATGCGCTGGCCAGAATCGCCGCCAAGAACCACAAGAACGGGGTGAACAACCCCTATGCCCAGATGCGCAAGGATCTTGGCTTTGAGTTCTGCCGGGCGGAAAGCGAGAAGAACCCCTATGTTGCCGGTCCGCTGAAGCGCACGGACTGCTCACTTGTGTCCGATGGGGCGGCGGCTCTGGTTCTGACCGACACGGCGACCGCGCTTGGTATGAAAAAGGCGGTGGCCTTCCGCGGCATGGCCCATGTGCAGGATTTCCTGCCCATGTCCCGCCGGGACATCTTAAAATTCGAAGGCTGCTCCAAGGCTTGGGGCGAGGCTCTGGGCGATGCCAATCTGGCGCTTGAGGACCTGTCCTTTGTCGAGACACATGACTGTTTCACCATCGCCGAACTGATCGAATATGAAGCCATGGGCCTGACGGCAGAGGGCGAAGGGGCACGGGCGGTTCTGGAAGGCTGGACCGAAATGGGCGGCAAGCTGCCGGTCAACCCGTCCGGGGGCTTGAAGTCCAAGGGCCACCCCATCGGCGCCACCGGGGTGTCCATGCATGTGCTCACCGCCATGCAGCTCACCGGAACCGCCGGGGACATTCAGGTCAAGGACGCGGAAATCGGCGGCATCTTCAACATGGGTGGCGCAGCCGTTGCCAATTTCGTCTCCGTCCTTCAGGCGATGAAATAAGATTTCTGTCTTTCAGGAGTGGTTCGGATCCTCTAAGACCACCGCGCCACTCCTCGTCCCACGGGCTGGCCGCCCATCTGCCAGCCGGGAATGTCAGGACGCAAAGGCGGCCGTATGGCCGCTCCTATCGCAAGTGCTGAGACGCGTGTGCTGGGTGTGGCCCGTCAGCTGCCCGCTACTCAGTTTTCCCACGCAGCGCACTCGATTGCTGCTTTCGCTGGAATGACGGCGGGGGCAAACCGGCGTGTTGCTCCGGGTGCCGTCCCGGCCCAGCGAAGCCCGTGACAGGATCCAGTCTGCGAAAACCGGGACATCTCACCATTTCCAATGGGCTTCGGGGTTCCGCGAGCGCCGTCCCGGATCAGATCCGGGACCGGCCCCTTTGGTGAGGTTGGCATCAAGCTCCTACTGGATTGCCGCCATGGCGCGGCTGAAGCCGGTCAGAGGGATTTCAACAGCTTGCCGGCTACCGGCTGCCGGGGCGAAATCGATTTTTAGCTTTGCCCCCGCTTTCATGGCCTCGATCATGTCTGGCGTCGCTTTAGCCGACAGGAAGCAGCCGCGGCCGTCACAGGTGCCCACATCCAGGTCGCGCATCGGCGTGCCGTCCACCGACAGCTTGATCTTGCCTGGAATATAGAACCCCAGCGGCAGCTGCATCTGCAGCACCGGGGCGGCCTTGTTGGCCGGATAGATGATATCGACCTTGAAGAGCAACTGGCCGCTGTCTTTGACGCGAACGCTCTGGGACGCTTCGCAAATCAGCGCATCGGCGGCGCGTGAGCCGCCGGCGCATCGGGTCTGCCACAAGGCGTCACCGGTTGCCGAGGCAGGAGGAGGGGTCTCCTGGGCGCTGGCGGGAAGGGCAACGCTCAGGAGGCAGCAGGATGTGGCGGCGGCCACGAGAAAGGCTTTGAGGGAAGACATATTTACGATCTTTGTCTGGATGGGTCGCGTCCGGGCGAAGTCATAGCGTTCAAAGCCAGCCCCGTCACGCAAAACGTGCCGGATTTCGCCAGACAGCGTCCGGATTTTCCACCTGCCGCAAGGGCAGTTTTTGCAGCTCCGGAAACCGGAATCGGCCAAATGCCGGGAACGGAAAAAACTATTCCCCTTCCGCGCCAAGCTTTGAAAACCGGTGCCCGGCACCGGTGGCTGCAGCCCTCTACATTAGAGCCATCAAACTGGGATTGGAGACCCTTGACGATGGCAATCCGCCGTGGCGACAAAGTGAAAACGCTGAAAAAGCCGGAAGACCGGCTGGACGTCTTCCCGGCGTTCATGAAGGTGGCGGGCCGCAAGGTGATTGTGGTTGGCCATGGCGGCGAGGCAGCGGCGAAGGTCCGTCTTCTGGGCGAGACCAATGCGCAGATCACTGTGATCGCCCGGGAGATCGAACCGGATCTTCAGGAGGCTGTCGATCTGTTCCAGGCAGACCATCTGGCCGAAGACTTCCGTCCCGCCCATTTGACCGGGGCCGCTCTTGTGTTTTCCGCGCGTGAAGATCTTGCGCTTGATAAAGCGGTGGTCGGCGCCGCCCGGATCATGGGCGTGCCGGTCAATGCGGTCGACAAGCCGGAGCTGTGCGATTTTTACACCGGGGCGCTGGTCAACCGGGCGCCGATTGCTGTTGCCGTCAGCTCCACCGGGGTTGGTCCGGTTCTCTCCCGCCACATCCGCGCGCGGATTGAGGCAATGCTGCCTTTGGCCACCGGAGAGCTAGCCCGGCTGGCGGAAAGCTTCCGTGATGCGGCCACAAAGGTGATTGCCGATGGCGCGCTGCGCCGGACTTTCTGGGCCCGTTTCTTTTCCGGCTCTGTCGCAACCAACCTTTATGCCGGGCGGGCCGGTGTGGCGCGCGCCGAAGCGCAGCGTCTCCTGAACGGCATGGCCGATGAGCCGGGCTTTGTCTGGCTGGTCGGGGCAGGCCCCGGTGCGGAAGATCTCCTGACGCTGCGCGCGCAGCGCCTGCTGCAGGAGGCGGACGTGATTGTCCATGACGCGCTGGTGCCGGCAAGCGTTGTTGCCATGGGCCGCCGGGATGCGGAGCGGATTTCTGTCGGCAAGCGCAAGGGCGCCCATTCCGTCCCGCAGTCGGAGATCTGCCATTTGCTGGTGGAGCTGGGCCGCAAGGGGCATAAGGTGGTGCGGCTGAAAGCCGGTGATCCGATGATTTTCGGCCGGGCGGCGGAAGAGATGGATGCCCTGCGGAAAGACGGGATCGGTTTCGAAATCGTGCCGGGTGTCACGGCTGCCTTTGCGGCAGCAGCCTCGGCCCAGATCCCGTTGACCCTGCGCGGAGTTGCCTCCAATCTGGTATTTGCCACCGGCCACAATGCCAAGTCCGAAACCCTGCCCGACTGGGCCGGGCTGGCCCTGAAAGGCGCGACGGTTGCTGTCTATATGGGCCGCACGGTGGCCTCAGCTGTTGCTGACAAAATGATCAGCGCCGGCCTGAAGCCGGAAACTCCCGTTGCCGTTGTTGAAAACGCCGCCCATTCCGACGAGCGCCTGTTTGCCGGCACCTTGTCCGAGCTGGCGGTCCTGTCGAACCGGGCGGAGATTGACGGCCCGGTCCTGATTGTCATTGGCGAGGCTGTTGGCCACGCCGCCCTTCACAAGGCCGAACCGCTGGCGCCGCTTGATGTGGCCCGCGCGGCGGTTGCCTGAGGCAAGAAAGAGACGCGATGAAAGTCATTACCGCCAACCGCCTGTTGAATGGCGATGTCGTCTGGCTTGGAGAACACGGCACCTGGGTCGAGCGGGTCACGCTGGCCCGGGTCTATGACGGCAAGGAGGCCGTTGCCGAAGGCCTCGCCCTTGGTCAGGAGGCTGAACGGAACCAGGAGGTCGTTGGGGTCTATGACATGGCGGTGACCCGGGAAGACGGCGTCATTGTTCCGGTGCGTCTGCGCGAGCGCATCCGCGCCGCAGGCCCGACCACACACCCGGAGCTCGGTAAACAGGCCCAGCCTGTTTCCGCCTGATCACCCACCACCACGAGGGAAGGGCTGCGCCAGCACTCACGGCCCCGGCAGCGCCCGCAAGGAGAGTTCAAGATGTACCGCTACGACGAATTTGACGCCAGCTTTGTCAATCAGCGCACGGAACAGTTCAAGGATCAGGTCCGCCGCCGCATGGCCGGCGAATTGTCTGAAGACGAGTTCAAGCCGCTCCGGCTGATGAACGGGCTCTACCTCCAGCTACATGCCTATATGCTGCGGGTCGCCATTCCCTATGGCACCTTGAACAGCCGCCAGATGCGCAAGCTTGCCCATATTGCCCGCACCTATGACAAGGGCTACGGCCATTTCACCACACGCCAGAACATTCAGTTCAACTGGCCCAGGCTGGAAGACACACCGAAGATCCTGGAAGAACTGGCCGAAGTGGAAATGCATGCCATCCAGACCTCGGGCAACTGCATCCGCAATGTAACGGCGGACCACTTTGCCGGGGCAGCGGCGGACGAGATCGCCGATCCGCGCCCCTATGCGGAAATCCTGCGGCAATGGTCGTCTCTGCATCCGGAATTCTCGTTCCTGCCGCGCAAGTTCAAGATTGCGATCACCGGTGCGCCGAATGACCGGGCCGCCGTTCAGGTCCACGACATTGGCCTGCAGCTGGCCCGCAACGACGCGGGGGAAGTCGGTTTCGTGGTGTTTGTCGGCGGCGGGCTTGGCCGCACGCCCATGATTGGCCGCAAGGTGCGTGACTTCCTGCCGGAAGAAGATCTTCTAGCCTATTCCGAAGCGATCCTGCGTGTCTATAACCGCTATGGCCGCCGCGACAACAAGTATAAGGCGAGGATCAAGATCCTGGTGCATGAGACCGGCCTGGACGAGCTGAAGGCGGACATTGAGGCGGAATTTGAAAAGATCCGCTTCGGGGTTCTGCGCCTGCCGGATGAGGAAGTGCGCCGCATCGAGGCGTATTTTGCCCCGCCACCGCTGGAAGTGGGCGCCCCTGAGGCCGAGGCCGTCGAGGCGCGGCGCGCCAGCGATGCCGCCTTTGCGCAATTTCTGGCCCATAATCTCAACCCGCACCGGGTTCCCGGTTATACGTCCGTGACCCTGTCCATGAAGCCGATCGGCGGCATCCCGGGCGATGCGTCCGATGCGCAGATGGAGGTGATCGCGGATCTGGCGGAGCAGTTCGGCCATGACGAAATCCGTATCAGCCACGAGCAGAATGTCATTCTGCCCCATGTGAAACTGGAGGACCTGCCCGCCCTGTTCGACCGTCTGACGGCGGCGGAGATTGCCGAGGGAAATGCGGGTCTGATCACCGACATCATCGCCTGCCCGGGCATGGATTACTGTGCCCTTGCCACGGCCCGCTCGATCCCGGTCGCTCAGCGCATTTCGGAGCGGTTCGGCACGGCGGAGCGCCAATCGGAGATTGGCGAGCTGAAGATCAAGATCTCCGGCTGCATCAATGCCTGCGGGCACCATCATGTCGGACATATCGGCATTCTCGGCCTGGAGAAGAAGGGCGAGGAATTCTACCAGGTGACGCTTGGCGGCTCCGCCAATGAAAACGCGTCCATTGGTGAGATCGTTGGCCGCGGCTTTTCCTCAGATGAGGTGGTCGATGCCATTGAGACCCTTGTGGACACCTATCTCGGTCTGAGATCGGGCAAGGAGGAAACCTTCCTGGAGGCTTACCGCCGGGTCGGGGAGGAGCCCTTCAAGGAGGCCCTTTATGGCGCTGCATGATACATTTTCCCTCGGAGTGGATCCGGAACTCGGTCTTCAGGCAGAAGCTGCGGCACTGAACACGCAGTTTGAGGATGCCCCGGCCGAGGAGATCTTGCGCGGTGCGATCCGGCATCAATTTGCCGGCCGTATTGCCATGGTCTCCAGCTTCGGCGCGGACAGCGCGGTGCTGTTGCATATGGTGGCGCAGATCGATCCCACGACGCCGGTCCTGTTTATCGACACGGTGAAGCTGTTTCCGGCAACGCTTCTTTACCGGGATGAACTGGTCTTCCGGCTTGGCCTCAGCGATGTCAGAACCTTCAAGCCGGAAAAGGAGGATATTGCGGAGAAGGACCCCGCGGGCATGTTGTGGATGTCCGATACGGATGCCTGCTGCCATATCCGTAAAGTGGTGCCGCTGGAACGGGCGCTCACCGGGTTTGAAGCCTGGGTGTCCGGACGCAAACGGCATCAGAGCGCGACCCGTTCCAGTCTGGAGCATTTCGAGATTGACGCCGGGCGCGTGAAGGTCAATCCGCTGGCCGAGTGGTCGGCGGCCGAGGTGCTGGACTATGCCCGCGCCCATGACCTGCCACCCCATCCGCTTGTGGCCCAGGGCTATCCGTCCATCGGATGCCTGCCCTGCACCAGCAAGGTCGCACCGGGGGAAGACCCGCGTGCCGGGCGCTGGCGCGGACAGGAAAAGACCGAGTGTGGTATCCACTGGCCGACCCATGGCAAGGAAATTGACGGCAGCGGGATCTGACCTGCGCCGGAATCAGGGCAGGTCCGGGAAGGGGAAAACCGGTTTTTCTCCGGAACTGCCGCAAGAACAACGAGTTAGAGTGAGCCTCGGGCTTTGTGTGAGACCGGAATGCTCTGGAATGTGAGGACGCAGGAATGGCCACGATTTTCAAGGACGGTGAGTTCGCCGAAGAAAGCTGGACCCGGTTAGAGGCAGATGCCGCGCAACCGGCCAGCGATGAGGCGGATCTGCTGGTGCCGCAGACGCAGTTTCTGGACGCAGCAGACGCTTTTCTGGCCCGCTCCGGGAAAACAGCGGTTCTGGTTGAAGCCGGAGATGATGTGGAGCTGATCCAGCCCTATCTGGACCGGCTGGCTCATGTGGCGGTCGACTTCCCGAGCTTTGCGGACGGCCGTAGCTTTTCCGCAGCGCGCGTGCTGCGGGAACGGATCGGGTATCAGGGCGACATCCGCGCGGTTGGAAGCTATATCCTGGATCAGGTGCCGCTGGCCCGCCGCTGCGGGGTGTCGTCTTTCGAACTGTCCAAGCCGGAAGTGCTGAAGGCGCTTCAAGCTGGCGAGTGGCCGGAAGTCACCAAATACTTGCAGCCGGTCGGCACAGTGGACGAAATCCCCGAGGGCACCCGCCCCTGGGCCCGCCGCTCCGTCCGCGATGTGGCTGTGGCGGCAGAATAGCGCTTTCCCAGGTTTTGCCTAGGGTCCCTCACGCGGTTGAAATGCGCACAGCAATATATGTGTGACAGCCTCACAGCGTGCGGGGCTGCTTTATCTTAGCTGGGCACCGGCAAGAACCGGATTTCGAAACAGGCGCCCTTGTCCTGCGGTACGTGGGTGATGGTGCCGTGGTGGGCCTGAAGAAGGGCGCGGATGATGCCCAGGCCCATGCCGGTGCCGCCGCTGGCGCGGCGGGTGGTGAAAAACAGATCAAACACCTGATCCTGATTGCCCGGCGAAATCCCGGTGCCAGTATCCCTGACCGTGAGCACTAGCCCGTCGGCAGACCGGTCCGGTATGAACACGATCCGGTCGGCCCCGTGGCGCCGGGAATTGTCGATCAGGTTTTCCAACACGATCCGGGCATTTTCCGCCGACAGCGGCAGCAGGCAATCGGCTGTCATGTCGATGGAAATGCCCTGAAATCGGGCGCGGCTGGTCTCCAGCACATTGCCCATCCGGCAATTGCCGCCGATCTGGACGCTCTCGGCGCGTGCAAGGTCCCGCAGCCGGTTGAGCAGCCGCGAGGCCCGGTCCGTGTCGGTCAGGATATTGCCGAGAAATTTTGCCCGTTCGGCCTCCGTCAGGTCCCCGCCGCCATCGCGCAGCAATTCGGCCGCCCCCTGGATGGCGGTCAGCGGGGTCTTCAGCTCATGGGTGACATGATTGGCGAAGGTATTGATATAGTCGTTGCGCTCAAACAGCTTTTGCGACGTCTCCAGCATGCTCTGCGAGAGCTCATGGATCTCCCGGTTGCCATGAAGGGCCAGCGGCTTAAGCGCGTCCCGGTCGCCGCGGCCAATTTTGCGTGAGCGCTCCGTCAGAGCCTTGATCGGCGCGGAAATGCCCCGGGAAAAGATAGCGCCGACGATGAAGGTGGCGCCGAGAATGAAGGCCAGAACCCAGAAGACGGTTTCCCGCTTCAGGAACATTTCCTTCAAGATGTTGCTCGGCGTGCGCGAGGCATAGACCGCCCCGGCCACCCGCCCGTCGACCAGCACCGGCAGGGCCACAAACACCCGCACGCTGGTGCCCCGGCTGAGGGAGTAGATCGGCTGGGGATTGTTGACCACCCGTTTGCGCAGCGCGCTGCCATAGCGCCCGGCAAGGGCGCTTTTGACTTCCATCACATGGGCGAGCGACCGGCCTTTTTCGGTCCGTCCCGCAATCACGACGCCTTTGGGGTCCAGCACCCGGAACCCGGCCAGGGTCAGCCTTTGGGTCTGAAGCAGGATCGGATCAAGCTGCTTGCCGACCTTTGTATAAACACGTGCAACCGGCGAGGAGGCGGGTCGTGCCTCCGGCCGGCTTGGCAGGACCGGTGTCTTGTTGAGATTGAGCACCGGCAATTGCGGTGTCCATCCACCTTTGAGGCGGTAGGAAGCACTCCGGTCTTTCTTTTGTGGAGACGGGCTGCCACTTTCCGGGGACGCCGCTGCAGTCCGGACCGGGCCGAGGGGGATCTGACGGGCGCGTGACTGGGACAGAAGCTGGGCGGTCGTTGCTGCGATTGCGGCCGACTGGGCAATCAGCTCAGCCTCTGTTGTTTCAATCAGCTGGTTTTCATAGACCCGGAAGAACACGATGCCGGCAAGCGGCACCAGCAGCATGATGGCCAGAACCAGGGCAATCACGAGGCTGAGCGGAGGGCGCCAGCGGTCCCGGAACGCGCGGGGGAACAGGCTCAGCACAGGTCAGCCCGCTGCATCGCACGGACCGAGACGGAAGCCGACCCCGTGGACGGTTTCAATGGCATCCTTGCAGCCGGCCGCTCCGAGCTTGGCTCTGATGTTGCGGATATGGCTGTCGATGGTGCGGTCTGAAACGTGAATATTGTCCCGGTAGGCCTGTTCCAGGATCTTGTCCCGGGTGAAGACGATCTTGGGCCGGGTCATCAAGGTGGTCAGAATGTCGAATTCAATGGCCGTCAGTCCAATGGCGCTGCCGTCGACCCGCACCTGCCGTTCCTCCTTTTCAAGGCTGATCAATCCTTGCTCAAGCCGGGACACGTCCGAAGACGCGGCGGAGACAGGGGCTCCATAGCGTTTGAGAATGACGCCGACCCGTGCAATCAGCTCCCGCGGGCTGAACGGCTTGGTCACATAGTCATCGGCGCCAAGCTCCAGGCCGATGATCCGGTCAATTTCATCATCCCGGGCGGAGAGGAACAGGATCGGCACCTCGGAGGTCTTGCGCAGCTCCCGGCAGACGTCAAGACCATCCATTTCCGGCAGGCCGATATCCAGAATGACAAGAGCGGGGGTGAACAGGACAGCCTTGTCCAGCGCCTCCTTGCCGTGGGTGGCGATCTCATGGCTGTAGCCGGCTTTCTGGAGCGCGAAACAGATGACATCCCGGATATGCGGGTCATCATCGACAACGAGAATGGTTCTGGTCTGCACTGAACGTTTCCGAAGAAAAGTTGGCCTTGCCGGGCTGCAACGCCATTGAATGACAGGGGCTGTCCAAACCGGCTTTCTCTCAAGAGATAGCCGAGGCTGGCTCAGGTTTCCAGCCACCAGCCATCGCGGGCGAGGCTGCGGGGCAGGGACCGGTCCAGAACTGGAGCCCGGCGCCAGCGGCGGCGCACCGGTTCTGCAAGCCGGTCGGCAGACCAAGGCGTAAAGGGGCAGGGGCGGAACCTGAGCGGGACCTTGAACAAGCGCAAAACCATGACAGCCACCTCGCAGTCGGGTTGGTCGGCGGGGCTTTGAGGCAAAGGGTCAGCCGCAGAATGCCCCAGGGAACAGACCCTTTTTGCCGGAGGGGCTTGCAGGGCCGTGTCAGGCCATGTGCAGATTTTGTGCAGTTTCAAAAAAGACGGGTGGAACCCAAGCGGGCGGCACACTCCCGCCCGCGCTTGTGTGGTCTGGAGATAGGCCGGGGTCAGCCCAGCCAGCCATCTTTTTTCAAGGTCCGGTAGGTTTCATCCAGGGCCTTTTCCGCCGTTGCCACCAGAATGTCTGCTTCTTCATGGCTGAGCACAAGGGGTGGAGAAATGATCATACTGTCACGCACGGCGCGCATGACCATGCCTTGCCGAAAGGAAATGTCGCGGCAGAGTGTGCCAACCGTGCCGGTCTCCGGGAAGCTTTTGTGCAGGTCCTGTTTGTCCGGCACCAGTTCCAAAGCGCCCATGAGGCCGGTCATGCGGGCTTCGCCCACTAGTGGGTGATCCCCCAGTTTCTCCCAGCGGCTCTTCAGGTAAGGGCCGATATCGGTCTTGACCCGGTTGACCAGGCCCTCGCGCTCCATGATCTCCAGATTGGCAAGGGCGGCTGCCGCACAGACCGGATGGCCGGAATAGGTGTAGCCGTGATTGAAATCGTCGCCGCTTTTCATCAAGCCGTCCGCGACCCGGTCCGAAACGAGAACACCGCCCATGGGAAGGTAGCCGGAGGTCAGGCCCTTGGCGATCGGCATCAGGTCCGGGGTCATGCCGAAATAGGTCGAGCCGAACCATTCGCCCAGCCGGCCGAAGCCGCAGATGACCTCATCGGCCACAAACAGAATGTTTCGCTCGTTCAAAATGCGCCGGACTTCCGGCCAGTAGCTGTCGGGCGGAATGATGACGCCGCCAGCTCCCTGGATCGGCTCGGCAATGAAAGCGGCAACCTTGTCTTCACCGATCTCGTCAATCGCCTGTTCGAGCTTTTTCGCAGACGCAAGCCCAAACTCTTGCGGGCTCATGTCCTGGCCCTCGCCAAACCAGTAGGGCTGGTCGATATGGTGGACACCGCTTACGGGAAGGTCACCCTGGGCATGCATGGCTTTCATGCCGCCCAGGCTGGTTCCGGCCAGGGTTGAGCCGTGATAGCCGTTCCAGCGGCCGATAATCACCTTCTTGTCCGGTTGGCCCATCTTGTCCCAATAGGTGCGGACCATGCGGAACACGGTGTCATTGGCCTCCGATCCGGAAGAGCAGTAAAACACGGTGTTGATGTGATCGGGCGCCAGCTTGGCAAGCTTTTCAGACAGGGCGATCGCCGGCGGATGGGACGTTTTGAAGAAGGTGTTGTAATAGGCCAGCTCGTTCATCTGCCGGTAGCTGGCCTCGGCGATTTCCTTGCGCCCATGGCCCACCTGCACGCACCACAGACCGGCCATGCCGTCCAGGATCCTGTTGCCCTCTGAATCGGTCAGCCAGACGCCGTCGGCGCTGGTGATGATCCGGCTGCCCTCTTCATTGAGAGACTTCATGTCCGAGAACGGATGCCAGTGGTGGGCCGCGTCAAGCTCCTGCAGGGCCTTGGTCGGATAGATGTTGGAATGGGCCGTCATGGCTGGTGCTCCAAAGAAAGAAAGGGGGAAGCGGACCGCTCAGACATTGAGCAGGAGGTATTCCCGCTCCCAGGGGCTGATCACGGACATGAAGGTTTCGAATTCCTCGTATTTGATCGCCCGGTAGGTGGCGACGAACTTTTCGCCGAACACCTCGATCATCTCGTCGGATTTCTCGAACTTGGCCACCGCTTCGGGCAGGCCGCGCGGCAAGGACTTGGCCAGTTCCGTGCAGTCGTCCTTTTTCGGTGAGTCGGGTTTCAACCCGTTGACAATGCCCAGATAGCCGCAGGCCAGGCTGGCAGCAATGGACAGATAGGGATTGGCATCGGAGCCGGGAATGCGGTTTTCCAGGCGGCGGGCATCCGGGCTTGAATAGGGCACGCGCAGCCCGACCGTGCGGTTGTCATACCCCCAATAGACATTGACCGGCGAGGTCGAGGTCTTGGAAAAGCGCCGGTAGGAATTGACGAAGGGCGCCATGATGCAGGCCACACGTGGCAGGAACCTCTGGTGGCCTGCGATGAATGACAGAAAGGCAGGTGTTTCCGCACCGTCTTCATCGGAAAAAATGTTCTTGCCCGTTTCCAGATCGACCACGGACTGATGAATATGCATGGCCGAGCCGGGCTGGTGGGACATGGGCTTGGACATGAAGGTGGCATACATGTCATGGCGTAGGGCTGCCTCGCGAATGGTGCGCTTGAACAGAAATACCTGGTCGGCCAGGATCAGCGGGTCGCCATGGCGCAGGTTGATTTCCATCTGCGCGGCACCTTCCTCATGGATCAGCGTGTCGATCTCCAGGCCCTGTTTTTCCGAAAGATCATAGATGTCGTCGATCAGGTCGTCGAATTCGTTCAAGGCCGAAATGGAGTAAGACTGGCGGCCCACTTCCGGGCGGCCGGAGCGGCCGGTGGGTGGCTCCAGCGGATAGTCGGGATCCGTGTTCGGGCGCACCAGATAGAACTCGATTTCCGGGGCAATCACCGGCTTCCAGCCCTTGGCCTCGTAGAGCTTCAAAATGCGCTTGAGCACATTGCGCGGGGCCGTTTCCACAGGCTCGCCTTCCCGCGTATAGGCATCGTGAATGAGCTGGGCTGTCGGGTCGCTCTCCCACGGTACAGTGGTCAGCGTGCTGTAGTCGGCCCGGAAATAAAGGTCGCCATCGGTCGGGTTGTGCTGAAACCGGTCGTCATCATCGGGATAGTCGCCGGAAATCGTCTGCGCAAAGATCGAGGCAGGCATGGTCATGACCGGGCCGGAAAAGAACTTCTCAACCGGCATCATCTTGCCGCGGGCGACCCCGGCAATGTCCGGCACGATACATTCTATGTCCTCGATATTGCGTGCATGCAGCCAGTCCTTGGCGGCGTCTCCGTCCGGGACTCCGCGCAGACTATCGATGGCATGTTTGTTGTCTTTTGTCGGCGGTGTATCGCTCACGTCAGGCTCCAAAGGTCTGGTGCGGATCGGGCTGGAAAGAGCGCCCGTCAAATCTACTCTGCGGCCTTGCCCTGGCAGTAGCCGGACAGACCGGACAGAGAGCGCAGGAGGTCGAGGAGAAGTTTGTGATCACAAAATGACATGGAGTGGAATGCGGATCAAGCGTTCCGGGCGCTGTTCAAGATGGCAGTTCCCAATAGCCCCATGCCGTCGCTGATGTCCCCGGCAAGTGCAGCCCGCAAAGCCGCTATATTTTTCTGCTCAACCGCGCGGATGGCTTCCTTGTGCTGATCGATCAGGCTGGCCGTGCCCACCCGTCCGTAGACCGTGCGCATGAAGGGGGCGAATTGCAGCCACAGACTGTCAATCAGAGGCAGCAGAACCTTGGACCCGGACGCCCGGTAGATATGGAAATGAAAGGCGTGATTGAGCCGCATATAGGCTTCCGCATCGCCGCTGTCGATGCAGTTATCGATCTCGTCATCAAGGGCCGTCAGGGTGGTCACATCGGCGTTGTGAAGGTTGGGTAGGGCGCGTTGCGCCAATTCTGGCTCTAGCAGCAACCGGGCCTTTAGCACTTCGTCGAAGCGCTCCGGCGTCATGTCCGGCACTTGAACCCGGCCGTTGCTTTTCACTTCCAGGGCGTTTTCAGCAGCCAGCCGCTGCAGCACTTCGCGCACCGGCATGGGACTTACCCCCAGCTCTCCGGCAAGGCCGCGGATGGTCACAGCCTTTCCGGGAATGAAGCGTCCCGTCAGAAGTCCGGCCCGGATGGCTGCATCCACCTGCCCGCGGGTTGTCTCCCGGCGCTTTGACGCCATCGTCACCACCGCAGCAGGTTCGGCGGGACCTGAGGAACTGTTTGTGCGGTCGGACTGCCGGGCCATTGCGGCCGTCTTCCTTTCATCTGGACGCTGCGATTTTGCGATCTGCCTTGACAGGCTTTTCCGAAAGTGATCACATTTTTAAAAAGGACGCAAACAAAAGCTGCGGGCGGGCCGGGTTTGCCGGGCAGCGCTCCGTAAGTTGTGAAAGCAGGGTTTTATGAACGAGCTTCCCCATCAGATTCTGGAGCATCCGGCGGAGCCGGGATGGAAGACGGAATTTGATGCCTTTCTCGCTGCCAATCCGGATCTGGACACGCTGGAAGTTATTTTGCCGGACACCAACGGGGTCTTGCGCGGCAAGTGGCTGCCGGGCAAGACCCTGCCGAAAGTGTTCGAGCAGGGCGTTGCCTTTCCATATTCCCTGTTCGGGCTGGATGTGTGGGGGCGGGAAGTGGAAGCCACGGGCATGCATCTGGAAACCGGTGACAAGGACGGGGTTTGCTGGCCGATCCCGGAAACCTTGAAGCTGGTGCCCTGGACAGACCGCAAGACCGCACAGGTGCTGTTGTCCATGTATGACCGGGACGGCCAGCCGTTTCTGGCCGACCCGCGCCATGTGCTGGAAAATATGGTGGATCGGCTCCAGGCCGAATTCGGGGTGACGGCTACGTGCGCCTTTGAACTGGAATTCTACCTGTTTCAGGAAAGCGACGGCGACTGGACGGAACAGCCCAAGCCGCTCTTTTCCACGCATCTCGGCCCGGCCCGTCAGAACATGTATGCGCTGTCGGATCTGGAAGCGCTGCTGCCGGTGGTCGATGACCTGCGCAAGGCCTGCGAAGTGCAGGGCATTCCGGCCGATGCGGCGGTCTCCGAAGCCGCACCCGGACAGTTCGAATTGAACTTGCACCACCGGCGCAATCCGCTGCTGGCCGCCGATGACGTGGTGCTGCTGCGCCGTCTGGTGGCCGGGGTTGCCCGCAAACACGAACTCAAGGCCTCCTTCATGGCCAAGCCGTTCGTGGAATGGCCGGGCAACGGCATGCATGTGCATGTGTCGATGGAAGACGGTAACGGCAATCTGTTTGCCGATTCGGAAACGGGTCCCGAGCGTCTGGGGCATGCCATTAACGGCCTCTTGAAGACCATGCCGGAAGCCTTGCTGCTGTTTATCTCCACGTTCAACGGCTTCCGCCGCATGCAACCGGGCTCTTATGCGCCTGCCTCAATCTGTTGGGGCTATGACAACCGGTCGGTGGCCCTGCGCGTTCCGGCCTCCAGCCCGGAAGCGGCACGGGTGGAGCACCGGATCGCGGGGGCGGATGCCAATCCCTATCTGGTCCTGACCGGCATTTTGGCCGGCATGATGCAGGGACTGGTGCTGCAGAAAGATCCGCCGGCCCCGGTGACCGGCAATGCCTATGAAAAAAGAAAGAAGCGCCTGACGCCCTGGATGGACGAAGCGATTGACGCGTTCGAAGCCTCCAAGCTGATGAAACAGGCGGTGGGACGGGAAATGCACAAGGTCCTGACAGAGATCAAAAGAGAGGAGTTAAATGAGTTCGGGCGGGAGATCTCCTCGCTGGAACGCCAGACCTATCTTTGAGGCGTTTCCTGCTCAAAATCGGCGCTGGACAAACAAGATCCCCAGCGCCAATCTGCCAGTGAAAGATGACCGTAGCAGACCCGAATGTCTGTTTACAATCAGGGACAAGGCCGGAAAGGCTGCCACCAAACCTCCGAGGGGAGACCAGAATGAATTTGAAATGTGTGTTGACCGGAATCGCCGCCCTCAGCCTCATGGGCGGGGTTGCCCATGCCCAGGACCGGACCGTGAATGTCTACAACTGGTCCGACTATATCGATGAGTCGATCCTGGAAGGTTTCACCAAGGAAACCGGTATCAAGGTTGTCTATGACGTCTTTGACAGCAACGAGGTTCTGGAGACCAAGCTGCTGGCAGGTGGGACGGGCTATGATGTCGTCGTGCCGACCGGCAGTTTCCTGTCACGCCAGATCACGGCCGGTGTCTTTGAAAAGCTGGACAAGTCCAAGCTGCCGAACCTGAAGAACATGTGGAAGGATATCGAGGAGCGCGTCGAGAAATACGATCCGGGCAACGCGTATTCCATCAACTACATGTGGGGCACCACCGGCCTCGGCTATAATGTCGACAAGGTCAAGGCGATCCTTGGCGATGATGCGCCCGTGGACAGCTGGGACCTTGTGTTCAAGGAAGAGAACATTTCGAAACTAAAGGACTGCGGTGTGTTCATGCTGGACGCGCCGACGGAAGTGTTTCCGGCTGCCCTGAACTATCTTGGCATTGACCCGGACAGCAAGGACCCGGCGGATATCAAGAAGGCTGGCGAGTTGCTCACGAAGATCCGGCCCTATATCCAGAAATTCCACTCTTCTGAGTATATCAATGCGCTCGCCAATGGTGATATTTGCCTGGCGCTTGGCTGGTCCGGCGATGTGCTTCAGGCCCGCGACCGGGCGGCCGAGGCTGACAATGGCGTGACCGTTGAGTACAGCATCCCGAAGGAAGGCGCGCTGATGTGGTTCGACCAGATGGCGATCCCGGCAGATGCTCCGCACAAGGAGGAAGCGCTTGAATTCCTCAACTACATCATGAAGCCGGAAGTGATGGCGAAAGCCTCCAACTATGTCTATTACGCCAATGGCAACAAGGCCTCGCAGGAGTTCCTGAACGATGATGTCATCGGCGATCCGGCCATCTACCCCTCTGAAGAGGCGATGAAGAACCTTTACACCGTGACGGCATATCCGCCAAAGGTGAACCGGGTCGTCACCCGGACCTGGACTGCGGTCAAGAGCGGTCAGTAAGGACAAGCGACAGCGCCGGGCAGCCTCAAGCGGTCCGGCGCTTTTCTTGGCACGTCTCTTTTGGGGTAGGGGATCACAGTGGCGAAGAAATCGATTGGACCGGTGCGGCGGGAGTTCAGTCCCTGGGAAAGTCCGGACCACCCACCCTTTATTGAGTTCCGCAATGTTACCAAGAAGTTCGGGGACTTCACGGCGGTCAGGAACCTCTCTCTGAAAATCTATGAACGCGAGTTTTTTGCGCTTCTGGGCGGGTCGGGCTGCGGCAAGACCACCTTGATGCGTATGCTGGCCGGCTTCGAGACGCCCACATCCGGGCAGATCTTTCTGGACGGGCAGGATCTGGCCGGCATCCCGCCCTACCGGCGGCCCTCCAACATGATGTTCCAGTCCTACGCGCTGTTTCCGCATATGAATGTGGCAAAGAACATCGCCTTTGGCCTGAAGCAGGACAAGGTGCCTGCGCAGGAGATCGAAGACCGGGTCGCGGAGATGCTGCGCCTGACCAAGCTGGAGCAATTTGCCAAACGCAAGCCGCATCAGTTGTCCGGAGGCCAGCGCCAGCGGGTGGCCCTGGCCCGCTCGCTTGCCAAAAGGCCCAAGGTTCTGCTGCTGGACGAGCCCCTGGGCGCGCTGGACCGCAAGCTGCGCGAGGAAACCCAGTTCGAACTGATGGCGCTGCAGGAAGATCTCAAGATGACTTTCCTGATTGTTACCCATGATCAGGAAGAGGCCATGACGGTGGCCGACCGGATTGCCGTAATGGACAAGGGTGAACTGGTCCAGGTGGCCACACCGGCTGAAATCTACGAAGCGCCCAACTCAAAATTCGTCGCCGACTTTATCGGTGACGTCAATCTGATCGAGGCCAAGGTGTCAGAGACCTCTGCGGAGGGCACGAAAATGGTCGCTGTTCACGACGGCTTGGCCATTGAGTGCGACCAGACGACGGCAGCCGGGGTCGGTGACACGGTCTGGTATGCGATCCGTCCGGAAAAGATGCGGATCAAACAGGGCACGGCTGAGCCCGGCCAGGTCAACCAGATCGGCGGTATCGTCTGGGACATTGCCTATCTCGGTGACGTCTCGATCATCCATTCCAAGGTGGGCGAAGACGACGGGGACACGCTCCGGGCGACGTTTGCCAACGTGTCGCGCATGGTCGAAAACCCGATCAACTGGGACGATCCCGTGGTGCTGAGCTTTGACCGGGACGCCGGTGTCATTCTGACGCGATAGGAGGGGTTGATGGACGAGGAACACATCGCCGCACCGCCAAGAAGAAGCCTGGGGGGGTGGCTGTTGATTGCCGTACCCTATCTCTGGCTGTTCATCTTCTTCCTGGCGCCCTTCCTGATCGTCTTCAAAATCTCTTTGTCGGAAGTGGCGATTGCCATTCCGCCCTATCTGCCGACCTTCGATCTGGGAGAGGGCTGGCAAGCCTTCAAGGACAATCTCGCCGCCTTTTCCCTGGACAATTACATCTGGCTGACCGAGGACGACCTCTACTGGAAGTCCTATGTGTCCTCGGTCACCATCGCGGCGATCTCCACAGTTTTGACCCTGTTGATCGGCTATCCGATTGCCTATGGCATGGCCAGAAGTCCGCAAGGCTGGCGGCCAACGCTTCTGATGCTGGTCATTCTGCCCTTCTGGACCAGCTTCCTGATCCGGGTCTACGCCTGGATCGGCATCTTGAAGAATGAGGGACTGTTGAACCAGTTTCTGATGATGCTCGGGGTGATTGACCAGCCGCTGGTCATCATGAACACCAACATTGCCGTCTATATCGGTATCGTTTATTCCTATCTTCCTTTCCTGGTACTGCCGCTCTACGCCAGCCTGGAACGGCTGGATGGCAGCTTGCTGGAAGCGGCTGAAGACCTCGGCTGCCCGCCCTGGAAAGCTTTTTGGAAGATCACCGTGCCGCTGTCTCTGCCCGGGATCATCGCTGGGTGTTTTCTGGTCTTCATTCCGGCCGTGGGGGAGTTTGTCATTCCCGATCTGCTGGGCGGGTCCGACACGCTAATGATCGGCAAGACCTTGTGGGTTGAGTTCTTCAACAACCGGGACTGGCCGGTGTCCTCGGCCGTGGCGGTGATCCTGCTGCTGATCCTGGTGATCCCCATCGTTCTGTTCCAGAACCAGCAGCAGAAAATGGCGGAGAAAGACGGATGACGCGCGGCCCGACCTGGTTCAACATCACCTCGCTGGTGCTCGGATTTTCGTTTCTATACCTGCCGATCGTGCTGCTGGTGATCTATTCCTTCAATGCCAGCCGTCTGGTGACGGTGTGGGGCGGGTTCTCAACCAAATGGTATGTGTCCCTGCTCGACAATGAGCAATTGCTGGATGCGGCCTGGGTCACATTGCGGGTGGCCTTCACGTCGGCGACCATCGCAACCGTCTTCGGCACTCTGGCCGCGCTGGTTCTGGTGCGCTCCGGGCGGTTTGCCGGCCGCTCGCTGTTTTCCGGCATGATCTTCGCGCCGCTGGTGATGCCCGAAGTCATTCTCGGACTGTCGCTGCTGCTTCTCTTTGTGGCCATGGACACGGCACGGGGGTTCTGGACCGTGATGCTGGCCCATACGACCTTTGCCATGTGTTACGTCGCTGTCGTTGTGCAGTCGCGTCTGGTCGGCTTCGACAAGTCGATCGAGGAAGCGGCGGAGGATCTGGGGTGCCCGCCGGTCAAGACCTTTTTCCTGATCACCTTGCCGGTCATCCTGCCAGGGGTGATTGCCGGATGGATGCTGGCCTTCACCCTGTCTCTGGACGATCTGGTGATCGCCAGCTTCACCACCGGTCCCGGTGCGACAACCTTGCCAATGAAGATCTATTCCCAGGTGCGGCTTGGGGTCACACCGGAAATCAATGCTGTCTGCACCATTCTGGTGGGGCTGGTCACGCTTGGGGTGATCGCCGCATCCATTGTGACCAGGCGCCAGCAGGCCCAGCGGGAGCGGGACGAACGAGCGGCATTCGGGGCAGACGGGTAGCGAAATGGGAAAGGCCCGCTGGTATCAGCCTGCACGGGGCGGGCGCACCAGGTAGATCAGCAGCCAGACCGGCACGACAATGAATGCGCCCAGGATCATGTTCGGGATCGCCCAGTCGCGGAATTCAAGCAGATAGATCCACAGCTGCAGCGGGCTCAGACCGGCCGAGGCCAGTATGTCTTCCGCCGTGATGTCGAGAAAGGACAGCCCGGCCCCGACAAGCAGGGAAAAGATGGCGATCTTGATCAGGGTCGGCCAAAATGGGTACACGGGATGCGGATCTTTCACTTGTGGCGTGCGGCAGAAGATAGCAGGGACTGATTTGCTCCTGCCCGGTCAGGTCTAGTCTTGGCTTTAAGCATTTAAAAACCATAAACACCTTGCAAAAAACGAACCCGTTGCGATGCGGAAGGCCTGTCTTGCCGCTGGCTGCGTGTGTTTTATTGCCTCTTCTTTGCGTGAGTGACGCGGTAGTCATGTTTTTCGCTGCAATGCGACAATGATCCCTTGACCGCAATGCACCAAGCGGCGAATGTGCGCGGCACGCACCATGCGGTCCTAACTGGGAGTGAAACATGAACAAGATATACCCGGACGCAAAGGCCGCCCTTGACGGGCTGACCTTTGACGGCATGACGGTGATGGCTGGCGGGTTCGGCCTCTGCGGCATTCCGGAGAACCTGATCGTTGCGCTCAGGGAAACGGGCGCCAAGGACATCACGGCGATCTCCAACAATGCGGGCGTGGACGATTTCGGCCTTGGCCTGCTCCTGCAAACGCGCCAGATCAAGAAAATGGTGTCATCCTATGTGGGTGAAAATGCCACGTTCGAAAAACAGTATCTGAACGGCGAGCTGGAGCTGGAATTCAACCCTCAGGGCACGCTGGCCGAGCGCATCCGCGCCGGCGGGGCCGGAATTCCCGGCTTTTACACCAAGACCGGTGTCGGCACGCTCATTGCCGAAGGCAAGGAGCACAAGGATTTCAACGGGGAAACCTACATCATGGAGACCGGTCTGGTCGCCGATGTCTCTCTGGTAAAGGCCTGGAAAGCGGACAAGGAAGGCAATCTCGTCTACCGCAAGACTGCCCGCAATTTCAACCCGATGATGGCAACTGCCGGGAAGGTCTGCGTCGTGGAAGTGGAAGAGCTGGTCGAGATCGGTGAGCTTGACCCGGACAACATCCACACCGCCGGGATCTTCGTCGACCGCATCATTGTCGGCAATCACGAAAAACGCATTGAAAAGCGCACCACGCGCGCAGCCTGAGGAGATACATCATGGCCTGGACTCGTGATGATATGGCGAAGCGCGCCGCGCAAGAGCTTGAAGATGGGTTCTATGTGAACCTGGGCATCGGCATTCCGACGCTGGTATCCAACTACATTCCGGAAGGGGTGCATGTCGCCCTGCAGTCGGAAAACGGCATGCTGGGCATGGGCCCGTTCCCGACCGATGACGAGGTTGATGCCGACCTCATCAATGCGGGCAAGCAGACCATTACCGAATTGCCGCAAACCAGCTACTTTTCCTCTGCCGACAGCTTCGGGATGATCCGCGGGGGGCATATCGACCTGTCCATCCTGGGGGCGATGGAAGTGGCCGAGAACGGCGATCTTGCCAACTGGATGATCCCGGGCAAGATGGTGAAAGGCATGGGCGGCGCCATGGATCTGGTCGCCGGTGTGAAGCGGGTCGTGGTGATCATGGATCACACCTCCAAAGCGGGTGATCCGAAGCTGCTGAAAGCTTGCACCCTGCCGCTGACCGGAGTGCAATGTGTTGACCGGGTTATCACAAATTTCGGTGTCTTTGACGTCGTGGAGGGCGGCCTGAAAGTGGTCGAGCTGGCTCCGGATGTGACGCTGGAAGAGGTAAAGGAAAAGACGCAGGCAACCCTCGTCTGACCCGGATCCGGTAAATTGGGGGGAAGCGCTGACTGGGCTTCCCCGTTTTTCCGGCAGAGATATGCGGGTCCCGATTTTTGTCCGGACCTTTGATAGGCATCATTCCAGGAATGGTGCCTTTGCCGTTTCATGGCCTGGGCTGATGGCCAAAATACCCTGAAAGACATGCTGGATGGTGCGTGTTTTCGGACAGATTGGATAGTATTTTATCAATTTAATCAAAACAAATACGTAAAAATCGATTTTTAGCGGCTGAAATATCTCCGGTTTTACAAATCTAAATTTAACGCTTTAAGCGAAGGTGTGTCATATCGGGCCTTATACGTATAAATGACATGGGAAAAAGTTAACAAAACAGACCCTCTCACCTGTGAATAAATCCGATAAAACCCGCAAAATGGGCTCACCGGCTCCTAGATTCCACCATGGAAGCTTTTCCAGCTAAAGAACACTTCAACGTTTACGAATTGACGGCAATTCAGAAGGTGCTGATCAACCCGGTTGCAAGACTTTCTCAGTAAATTATCGCAGTTTTCAAAAGGGGTCAGCCGTGCCAGGAACGCCGAGAGCCATGGAAAAACTTTTGGAAGTCCTGTCGTCCTGGCTTCCGAGCCTGCGCAGCCGATTTGTAATACTTGTCGCAGGGTTGTTTCTGGCCCTGTCGGTCGTCATGATCATGGTTGCAAGCTATCTGGACCTGCGCGATGAAGAGCAGCGGGTTGTATCGGATGCAAGGGCCATCGGCGCTACCGTCAGCCGGCTGGCGGTGCCGCACCTGATCAACCACCACTATCTCATTCTGGAGCAGGAGCTGGAAAGCATCGCCTCAAGCGGTGTGGTGGAATTGGCTGAGGTGCATGATCCGGCCCGTTCGGTGACCATCGACAGCGACCCGGCAACCAGCTATTTCGACGAGCGGCAGCAGCAGCCGCTTGTTGCAGAGGTCTACAAGACCGGCGAAACCCGGATGCACCAGTCCCGGGACCGGATCCAGATCGCTCTTCCCGTCCGCGACATTTCCAACGGCACATTGCTGGGCGTGGCCTTTGTTGCAGTCAAGCGGGCCCCGGCCGAAGGCATGCTCTTCACCATATGGAGCCGCAATTTTGTCATCACGCTGGTGCTGCTGGTCTTCTGCGTTCCCGTCACCGTGCATTTTGCGGAGAACTTCGTCCGGCCGATCAAGGAACTGACCCAGACCGCCCATACAGTGAGCGCGGGCAATTTCGATGCGCCGTTTCCTGTGGAACGTCAGGATGAGATCGGGGGTCTCGCCCGGGCGTACCGGGATATGGTCGCTACGATCCGCAACAACATGGCGCGCATCCATGAACTCGCCTTTGTGGATTCGGTCACGAAACTCTCCAACCGGGAGCACTTCCGCCAGCATTTCACCAAGAACCAGATCCGCGCTGATGGCACGCAGAACCGCATGTCGATCCTGTTCATCGATCTGGACCGGTTCAAGCGGGTCAATGACAGCTATGGACATGACCACGGGGATGCGCTTTTGAAGGAAATCGCCTCGCGGCTGCGGCGTTTGCTCAAGTCGGCGAATGGCTGTGTCTCGCTTGCGTTGCCTGCGCCGCTGGATCAGGACCCGGAAACGGGAGAGCCCCGGCAGGGGGACATCCAGCCGCTGGTGGCCCGGCTTGGCGGCGACGAATTTGCCGTGCTTATCCCAGCCGAAGAGGGGATGAAAAATGTCTATCTGCTGTCAGAGCAGCTGGTGCATTGCATCGAGCAGCCGCTGGAGATCCATGGTCTGACCATGACGGTTGGGGCCAGTATCGGCGTGTCCACCTATCCCGATGACGGCGAGGACTATACCGCCATCTTGAAAAATGCGGACATTGCCATGTATGCCGCCAAGCGCACGGGCGGGAACAGGGCGTGTTTCTACAATGAGATCGAGCGGGACACACGTTCCGGCGAACGTATCCGCCTGGAAGCCGAGCTCAAGAAAGCCTTGCTGCGGGACGAGATCCGCATCGTGTTCCAGCCCAAGATCGACTGTGCCAGCGGCACGGTGGTCGGCGCGGAGGTGCTGGCCCGCTGGGAACATCCGGAAAAGGGCCTGCTGGGCCCAGGTGTCTTCATCGAGGTGGCCGAGGAGAGCGATCTGATCACGCGGCTCGGCGACCGGGTGCTGGAGCTGGCCTGTGTTCAGGGGCGCACCTGGCTGGACCATGGCCAGCGCATCCCGCTGGCGGTCAATGTGTCGATCCGTCAGCTGGAAAAACCGGGTTTTGCCACGCGTGTGCTCGACATTCTGGACTTTACCGGCTTTCCGGCCGAGCTGTTGCAGCTGGAAGTGACCGAGACTGTGGCCATGGCCGATCCGGAGCGGGTGTCCGCCACCACAAAGCCGCTGCTGGAAGCAGGGATCACCTTTGCCATTGACGATTTTGGCACCGGCTATTCCAGCCTCGCCCATTTGCAGCGCCTGCAGTTCAACACCTTTAAAATCGACCGCAGCTTTGTCAGCGGTGTTGCCAGTGATCTGCAAAGTCGGTCCATTGTCCAGACCATCCTGGCCATGGCCAGAAGCCTGGATTATGAAGTTGTCGCCGAAGGCGTGGAGACCAGCGAACAGCAGGATTTCCTCACAGAGCATGGCTGCAGTATTGCGCAGGGCTTCCTTCATGCCCGGCCCATGCTGGCCGAGCATTTCGACGCCTGGCTGCTGACGACCAATCCCGATGGCAGCCCGCGCTACGATTTGCCGGCCGCCAAGACCCAGTCCGGCACACCGCACCTTGCGGAGACCGGCTAATACCATAAGCAACTGCGCTTGCTATTAAGAGGTCTGCCGGAGACGGTCGAGCGGTTGGATCTGACTATTCTGCTGCTTTGGGCTTCTGCCGTTCTGCAAGCGGCCGGATTGCCGGGAAATCCGTATCCGTCAGGGTTTCCTTGGCCAGCAGCAGCTGGGCGCCTTCTTCCAGATCGGTGCGGTGGGCGACCAGAAGATCCTTGGCCTGTTGGAAAGCGGTTTCAACCCGGGCCTTGATCGCCAGATCGATTTCCCGCTGGGTGTCGTTGGAGACCTCCGCGATGTCCCCGGCGGGCTGGCCCAGAAAGGCCTGCCGCTGAGTGGCATAGGCCCGGTTCCCGAGGCTCTCTTCCATGCCGTAGCGCATGACCATGTCCCTGGCGACCTCCGTCACCTTCTGCAGGTCATCGGAAGCGCCGGTCGAAATCTCCCCAAAGACAACGTCTTCCGCAGCCCGGCCCCCCATCAGAACGGCCATGCGGTTTTCGAGATCTCTCGCTGACAGCAGGAACCGGTCCTCCGTCGGGCGCTGCATCGTATAGCCGAGGGCACCAATGCCACGCGGGATGATCGAAATCTTGTGCACCGGGTCGCAGCTGTCCAGATTGGCGGCCACAAGCGCATGGCCCATTTCGTGATAGGCGACCGTGGTACGCTCCTTTTCGGAGAGAATGCGGCTGCGTTTTTCAAGCCCGGCAATGACCCGTTCCACGGCCTCGTTAAAATCCTGCAGGGTCACCGCGTCGGCCTGGCGGCGGGTCGCCAGAAGCGCAGCCTCATTGACCAGTGTTGCCAGATCCGCCCCGGAAAAGCCTGCGGTGAGCTGGGCGACCTGATCAAGATCCGTTTCGGGCGCCAGCTTAATCTTCGCCACATGCACATCAAGAATGGCGCGCCGCCCGGACTTGTCCGGCCGGTCTACGAGAACTTGCCGATCGAAGCGCCCGGCCCTGAGCAAGGCCTGATCCAGAATTTCCGGCCGGTTTGTGGCAGCCAGAAGGATGATGCCGCTGGACGGATCAAACCCGTCCAGTTCGGTCAGGAGCTGGTTGAGGGTCTGCTCTTTTTCGTCATTCGTACCCATGGCACCGCTGGAGCGGGCCCGGCCAAGGGCGTCGAGTTCGTCAATGAAGATGATTGCCGGGGCTGCTTTGCGGGCCTGCTCAAACAGGTCCCGGACCCGGGCGGCACCGACACCGACGAACATTTCGACAAATTCGGAGCCGGAGATGGAAAAGAACGGAACGCCAGCCTCACCGGCAACGGCGCGCGCCAGCAGGGTCTTGCCGGTGCCGGGAGGGCCGACCAGCAGGATGCCCTTGGGCACATGGGCCCCCAGGCGGCCATAGGATGTCGGATCTTTCAGGAAGTCGACCACCTCCTTCAGCTCCCGCTTGGCCTCGTCCACCCCGGCGACATTGCCGAACCGGACTTTCACATCCGTTTCCACATAGACCTTGGCTTTGGACTTGCCGACGGTCATCATGCCACCGATGCCCTGTTTTTCAGCAAAGCGGCGGATGACGAACATCCAGAGGCCGAAAAAGAGCAGGACCGGCAAAATCCAGGACAGGAGATCCCGCAAGAAGGTGCTCTGAACCACGCCGGTGAATTTGACGTCGTATTTGCTTAGCTCCTCGGCCAGCGGAACATCGACCCGCGTTGTGACAAAGTATTTCTTGCCATCCTTCAAGGGCTCCTTGAATTTGCCTTCGATGGTATTGGTCTTGATCGCGATTTCTTCGATCTTCTTGTCTTTGAGATATTGCTCAAATTCGCTGTAGGGGATCGGCTCCACGGTCCTGTAGGTCGCCCACCAGCTCTGGAACGTGAACACCAGCATGATGGCAATGAAGGCGTACCAGAGATTGATCTGATGTTTCTTGTCCATGAAAACACATCCCGGCAATGAACAATGCAATGGCGCCATTGGGGCGATTTGGGAGCAGCCTGTCAAGGCGGGGGGACGGAACGCCTTGTTTGTCAGACCGCTTTTGCCGGTGTGTTGCGGCGGGACGTGCTGGTGCGGAAAGACCGGGCGCTGGAGCGGGCCAGATAGATCACCGGGATCAGCCCGACAAGCACAATGGCAAGCGAGGGCAGGGCGGCCTCCTCGAAGGCCTCGCGGGAGGCAGCCTCAAAGACGGTGGTGGCCAGCGTGTTGAAATTGAAGGGCCGCAACAGCACGGTTGCAGGTAGCTCCTTCATGCAGTCGACAAAGCTGAGCAGGGCGGCGGACAAGAGCACCGGCTTCAGCATGGGCAGATGCACCTGGGTCAGGGTCTGGCCCGTATTTCGGCCAAGGGTGCGGGCGGCCATGTCGAGATGGGGACTGATACGTCCGAAGCCCCCCTCTACCTGGCCATAGGAAACGGCGAGAAAGCGGACGACATAGGCATAGACAAGGCCGGTGCCGCTGCCGAGCAGCAGGAGGCCGGTGTTGATCCCGAACCAGGCCTCCATGCGCGCATCCAAAAAATTGTCAAACCCGGCGAGCGGAATAAGAATGCCGATGGCCAGAACCGTGCCCGGGATCGCATAGCCGATGGAGGCAAGGCGGACAGCAGCCTTCAAGGGGCCGTGATTGTTGAGGCGCAGGGCATAGGCGAGCGCCACGGAAATCAGAACTGTCAGAAGCGCTGCGGCCGCAGCCAGGCTGAAACTGTTCCAGACGATCTGGAAAAAATCTCCCGTCATCAGACTGTCCAGCCTGCGGCTTGCCCGGTCGGCCAGCATCAGGCCGGGAATGACAAAGCCGATCAGGACCGGCAGCAGGCACAGGGCCAGGACAGCGCCAGCCCGAAGCCCCTTGAGCTCGAACCGTTTTGGCGCGCGTTGCCTGGCGCTGCCCCCGGCATCAAAGCGCTGTCTGTGCCGTCCAGCCCGCTCCAGCCACAACAGCAGCAGCACCATAGCCAGCATGGCCAGCGCCAGTTGGGCCGCCCCGCTGAGGCTGGACCGGTTCAGCCAGACATCATAAACGGAGAAGGTCAGGGTTCTGACACCGAAAAACGTGACCGCGCCAATGTCGTTCAGGCATTCCATCAGTGCCAGGGAAACGCCGATGGCAATGGCCGGCCGGGCCAGCGGCAGGGCCACCCGGAAGAACAGGCCGGCCGGGCTGGCGCCAAGCGTGCGTGAGACATCGAGCGTGGCAGCGGACTGGATCAGGAAACTGGCTCTGGCGGTCAGATAGACATACGGGTAGAGCACCGCGCTCATGACAAAGATGGCCCCGCCAAGTGAACGGATTTCCGGGAACCAGTAGTCTCGTGACGTCTTGAAGCCGAAAAGCGCCCGGATGCCGCTTTGCACCGGCCCGGTATAGTCAAGAATCTCGATATAGGAGAAGGCGATGATATAGGTGGGCACTGCGAGCGGGATCAGCAGCGCCCAATCGAGGATCCTTCGGCCTGGAAAGCTGCACATGGTCACGAGCCAGGCAAGGGCAACCCCCAGACTTCCGGTGATCAGCCCGACACCAAGCATCAGCAAGACGGTTGTTTTCAGGGAGCCGGGCAGAACGGTCGTCAGAAGCCGGGTCCAAAGGTCCCCGGTCGGGCTCAGTGCGATCCACAAGATGGCCGCCATCGGCATCAGCACAAGCGCGGTGATCACCAAGGCAGCAATTTGCCAGATCCGGTCAGCCAGGGTGAGGGATGGGGGGCGGAGCAAGGGCGGTCTTCGTATTCTTGAACTGTGACCAAGGTCTACTGGCAAATGCTTGAAAATGCAAAAAAGCGCCGTCCTGAAACGGCGCTTTTCGCGGTTCCGGTCAAGCCGGATCAGCTTACCGGTGCTGACGGGCCGGTCAGGACGCCGGGCCGTCGTCGAAGCCCACCTTGTCGACCAGCTCACTCGCGGTCTTGCGGTTCTTGGCGATGTCCGCGAGGGACAGGTCGTCCGGGGTCAGTTCGCCCCAGTTCTGCACCCGCTCGGACACCGGCACGCCCGGGGTCACCGGATATTCGAAATTCGATTCCGCATAGATTTCCTGGGCCTCATGGGAGGTCAGGAACTCGATCAGCTTCATGGCCGTGTCCATGTGCGGCGCGTTCTTGGCCAGCACAATGCCGGCGACGTTCACATGGGTGCCCCGGTCCGCGGCGTTCGGGAACAGGATGCGCACGGATTTGGCCCATTCCTTCTGCTCCGGTTCCTTGTCGTTGGTTTCCATCTTGCCCATGTAATAGGTGTTGCCGATGGAAATGTCGCATTCACCCGCATAGATGGCTTTCACCTGGGCGCGGTCGTTTCCGGCCGGTTTGCGGGCCAGATTGTCCCGGACACCTGCCAGCCATTCTTCCGTCTTCTCAGCACCGTGATGCGCGATCATTGAGGCAATCAGCCCGATCGTGTAGACGTGCTGGCCCGAACGGGTGCAGATGCGGCCCTTCCATTTCGGATCGGCCAGTTCTTCATAGGTGATGCTGTCCTGATCAACCCGGTCCTTGGAGGCATAGATAATGCGCGCGCGCGTGGTCAGGCCGATCCAGTGGCCGTCCGGATCCCGGAACTGGGACGGGATGTTTTCGTTGACGACATCGGAGACAACCGGCTGGGTGATGCCAAGCTGCTTGGCGCCGTCCAGACGCCCAATGTCAACGGTCAGAAGCACGTCGGCGGGGGAGTTCTTGCCTTCGGCCGCGATCCGCTCGCCAAGGCCCTTGGAGGCGAACACGACATTCGTCTTGATGCCCGTTTCCGCCGTGAAGGCGTCCAGCAGGGGCTGGATCAGAAAGGGCTGGCGGTAGGAATAGATATTCACCTCATCGCTGGCAAGCGCCGGGGTGCCGGTAAAGGTCGCGGTGGTTACGGCAAACGCGCCAGCCAGGGCGCCAAGGATCATACGCATTGAAGTCTCCCAAAAAACCATCTGGTTTCCCGACCCGGTCTCCGCCGGATCCGATGGGCGCCTATATGTCGTTCAGGCCGGTTTAAGTCAATAAACTTAAGAATATCAATAGTTTAGAATTGTTCAAAACAGCAGTCGTGAGGGGGTGATCCTTGTTTCAAAAACGAAGAAAAAACAGGAGTTTATTTATCATATTTTCCAAATTTTGCGACGAAAATACATGCCCCGCCTAACCTTCACGAAACCGTGAGCAGGAGGGGCCGCACCTTTGCAAGGTCCGCCGCCGGACCGGGCCGGTTTCCGTTCAGGCGCCGTGGAAGGCCAAGGGTTTGTCTGCGGGGACTTCTACTCTGACAGCACCCGCTGGGTTGGAAAGATGATTTCCACAAGGGTCCCCTGATCCGGAGTGGAATCGATGTGGAAGCTTGCCCGGTTGGCTTCCACCAGCGCTTTTGTCAGCGGCAGGCCCAGACCCGTTCCACCACCCCGGCTGGAGGTGTGCAGCTGCCGGAAAGGCTCCAGCGCTGCCGTCAGCTGTTTTGCGGTCATGCCGGTGCCCGTATCCCGCACCCGCAGCGCCACTTCACCGTTGCTTTCCAGCACCGTGGACAGGATCACCTGTCCGCCGGACTTGTTGTATTTGATCGCGTTGGACAACAGGTTCAGCACGATCTGGCGCAGGGAGCGCGGATCGGCGACCACATCGGGCACGGTGTCAGGCAGGCTGGTGCGGATGATCACCCGGTCCCGGTTGGCCTGGGGCTGCATCAGGGCCACACATTCGTTGATGACGTCATTGCTCGACACGGCGGTAAAGTTCATGTCCAGCTTGCCCGCCTCGATCTTGGAGAGATCCAGAAGATCATTGATCAGGCTCATGATATGGGAGCCGGAGGTGCGGATGTCTTTCAGGTAGTCCTTGTAGCGGTCATTGCCGATGGGCCCGAAGCGTTCTTCCATCATGACCTCGGAAAACCCGATAATCGCATTGAGCGGCGTGCGGATCTCGTGGCTGATCTTGGCAAGGAAATCGGATTTCTGAGAATTTGCATTCTCCGCCTGGCGCTTGGCTTCGGTCAGTTCCTCTTCCGCCGACTTCCACTGGGTGATGTCGCGCAGGACAGCGCAATATTTGGCTTCCTCATCACGGCTGGTGATCCGCCCCATGGTCATGAACAGGGGGATAATCCCGCCGGCCGGCACCTGTCCGAGCACTTCGCGGCCGTCATTCAGGATGCTGGCCACGCCATTTCGGGACAAGCCGTCCAGATAATCGGACGCGGCCCGGTGGCTTTCCGGGGCCAGAAACGATGTCAGAGGCGCACCGATCATATCGGTCCGGCTGGCGCTGAACAGGGCTTCGGCAGAGCCGTTGACCTTTAGGATCGTGCCGTGCTGATCAAGAACCAGAACGCCATCGGTCGCCGTCTCCAGGATCGTTTCCATCTCGGAAATCTGATTGCGGGCGCTGTCCAGTTCCGCACGCACTCCGGCAAAGAAATTCGGCGCTGCAGGGGCCGCCACCGGCTGGGCCGGTTTCAACGGGCGCTCGGTGATTGAAATCATCAGACCCCGCGTGCCGTTCCACGGAACGGAGTGCATATGGGCATCCACATTTAAAACGCCGCCATCGGCCATGCGCATCTTCAGGGCCTCGTCGACTTCCCCGTCAACGCCAACCGCATCCGCTAGATCGTCCGTATCGTCAATGAAAAGGGCTTCCAGACCGCCCGCTTCCGACAATTTTGAAATGGTCGGATAGCCAAGCATTTTGAGCAGCGCCTTGTTGGCGTAGAGCACTTCCCGATCATGCACGATGGAAATGCCGATTGGCAGGCGGTCCAGCAGGGTCGGGTCAATCGGTCCGGCCTCCGGCACCAGCTCCTGCGGCAGCTCAAGGATCGGGCTGTCCTCCTCACCGCCGGAATCGGGAGCGTCGAAATCGTCCAGATCCCCTTCAAGCCTTGCGCCAAGGGCTTCGGCGATTTTGCGGAAGGCCTGGCGCTCGGGCCGGGAGAGGCCGGATGTGTCGACAGGCACCACCCGTGGCCGGGCCGTCGCCAGCGGAATAACCTGGCCGGTCTTCTGGACCGGGCCGTCCTCGTGTTCAGCGGCAGCCCCATCGCGCGGGGGCGTGTTCGCACCGCCACCTGTGTCCTGCTCTTCGTCTCCAAAGGCGGCGGTTTCTTCAAAGAATTCGCGCTCTTCGTCATCGGAGAGAGTCGAGCCGGTGTCCTCCACCGCGTCCGCTTCGTTCACATCTTCCTCCGGACGGGAGCTGCGGCCATCCGGGGAATTGTCCTGCGCGGTGCTGCCAATGACAGGGATCCCGGCACCGTCATCCGCGTCAGAGGTGTCCGGCTCCTGATCGGCGTCCGCATCAACCATAATGTCCAGGCGGTCCTCGTCAGTCTCCTCTATAAAGTCGGCAAAAGAGATGTCGAGCAGCGGTGTCGTGCTGACTTCTGCCGCCAGAAAGGCCTCGTCGTCAGCAAGATCTGACGTGTCTCTGGGGCTCGATGAAAGGGTCTGCGCGTCAAGGCCTTCAGTTTCATCTGCTCCGTGCGATGCTAGCGCGCTGTCCGGGTTGTCGATGAGTTGGGAGGGATCGGGCGTCTCGAACAGGTCCGGCGATTTTTTCTCCGCAGCCTTGTAGGACTTTGCAAGGCTCTTGACCGCACTTTCGATTTCAGAGGGCTTGAGTTCAGCCGACCCGGTGATGCCAGTTGGAATGTCCGCATCGTCCGGCTTGGGGGCAGGCGCCGCGCTGGAGGCAGCCGCTGAGCCCGCCTGATTTCTCGCGCGGCGCGCGGGAACGGAGACTTCGGCAATATAGCCGCCATTTTCATGGGTGAAGCTTCGATCGTCTTCGTTCGCCCCATCTTCGTCCACACTAACAGCGCCCGCTTCATCCTGCTGGTCATCGTCCTGCTGCGGCGCTGCGGCCTTCGGCCCGGTGTCTTCTGAGCCGTCCGCGTCTTTGGCGTCATCCGGAGCGGTGTTTTCAGCGTCTTTCACGGAGTCCGCAGGATCGTCAAAGGGGCCCTTGCTGTCCTCAGCCGCGTCCAGTGCGGCGGCCGCCTTTTTCAGATCGTCCGATAGGCTTGTGTCTTCGAAAGGCTGGTCTTCGCGCGGGCTGTCGTCCGGCGCCGGCGCTGAAGGCGGCGCACCGGCCGCAGTGCCAGCCGGATCAGCCCCTGTCTTGCCCTTGAACACGGCCAGAGAGCCGACCAGGGCTGCGGCGCTGGCTCCCAGAAAGGTGCGGCCCCCAAGGGAATTGGGCTGGGCTGGTTTCAAGTCTTCCAGCCGAGCCTGGGCAGGTGCGGTGTCCGGAGCAGGGCCCTCGGCGCCATCGTCAAAAGCGTCTTCGGGGAGGCCGTCAGGATCTTCAAGCGCATCCGCTTGCGGCGGTGGCTGGCGTTTTTCTGCGCTGTCCTCGTCCGCGCGGTCTTCAGCGCCGTCAGTCTCCTTCGGGTCGAACAGGCCGTCATCCGCAAGCTCAAGTGGAGTGCCAGCGTCTTTGTCTTCGTCTTTGCCTTCTGGCGCGGAAGCTGGCGCGGGAACAAAGCCATGCGGGTCCTGAACCGCATCGGAGGTGCGGCAGACGCCAAAGCCACGGTAGCCTTCAAACCGGCGCTCCCGGTCAAAGGCGGGCAGGGCGGCCATGTCGACCGGCACCCGGAGAGCAGCACCGCTCACGGGCCAGTCAACAGTCTTGCCGCTCCAGGTGTCGCGCCGGTCCAGCGCCCTTGCAATCTGACCGCGCGGGTCCAGGCCGAACCGGTCAGACACTTCTTCCCATGTCAGGCCGACAATATCGGTCGCGTCCGGGCCCAGCACATCGGCAAATTCATCGGAGAGGAAGGTGAAGCGCTGGGCCATATCCATCTTCCAGGCAAAGCGCACCGGGCGGCGGCGCGGCTGGAACACGAACGCCTCTGGCGTGCTGACCGGGGTCAGCTCAGGCAGGGCATCCTCATCCCGGCCGTCGTCGTCCTCCGGCCTGTCGTCTGGAGCCGGCGCTTTGGCCTCGTTTTGCCCCTCATTCGGCAGCGCCTCCTCAAGAAGGTCCGCCTCCACCTCTTCCAAAGGGTCCGCCTCAAGAGCGCTTTCGTCGTCTAAAGTCCCGTCCGAAGCATTCTCTGAAACATCTTGCCCGTCACTTTCATCATGCTCCATATCCGCTGCAGTATCCGCGGCAAGAGACACGCTGGGCTCGCCGCTTGCCGTAACTTGGCCCGCATCTTCAGCGGCCTTGTCTCCGGCCGGGCTGCCGTCTGTGTTCTCAGCGGCGGCCGGCTTGCCGGTGTCTCGCTGCTCCGGCCCGGCCGCTTCCAAAGCGCCGCCGTTGTCCTGAGGCATCTCGGCTTGATCAAAGGAGGAAAAATCTTTTTCTACCTCTGCGTCATCTGTCGCAGCGTCCAAAGATGTCGCGGTGGAGGGCATGCCGTCCTCGGCCGTGGCCGCCCAGGCAGTGCTGGCGGAGGTTTCGGCGGCCGCCTGAGCGTCACCTCCGCCTTCCTCTGGCGTGTCGTCCGGGAACTGCACATTGGCATTGTCCGCCAGGGGCGTGTTGCTCAAGACAACAACTTTCGGCCCGGCCGGGATCTGCAACACGGCGCCATCGTGAAACCGCCCCTCCAGATCAAGCGGGCCGAACAGGACCCTTTGACCTTTTGGCAGATCAAGGTCTTCCGGGGTGCTTCCCAGGGCGCCGAAACGGGCATCCACCGTGCCGCCGGTCATCAGATAGGCGGTGATGCCATCGCCTTTCAACAGCTGCGCAAAGGCCGGGATGGGCTCTCGCGTCAGCGTTAAGCCCTTGTCCGTACACACGATCAGCGCAGCATTGCCGCCATCCTCCAACGCAATGCGCTTGCACTGGCAGGTCAGGAGCATAACCCGCAGGCCCTTGTAGAACCGCAGCCGGTCGATGCTGAATTTCCCGGTCTGGCCGGTCTCGGCAATTCGGGCGATATGGGGGCGGGCAGGGGAACGCTCAAGCGAGGTCAGGCCGGACAGTTCACGCACGTTCTGGGCTGAAAAGAATGCGGCTCCGGCCGCATTCGCCCACAGGATCCTGGAGCCGTCAGCCGACCAGAGCCAGGCTGCGCGCGTGTCGGCAGCCAGTTGGACCAGATCATTCATGGCACTGAATTCCAGGAATGATTGGGTCTGAGTGTCCATCGCTTTGCTCCAGGGGGCGGCGATACCGGAAAGAAAAGGGACTGCCGCCAATTCGCGTGCTTTTGTAAACATTCTGTTAATACAAGCAAAGCTTGACAACGTCCACGTAAAGCAAGGTTGCTAAAGGACTTACATGAAGGCGTGGTTAATCTGACAGGGTTCGTTTGCCGGATTGCCATCTGCGTGTTACGAATTTTTGGCAGGAACAAATCTCAAGAATTGCGGGCGCCCCCTGCCCGTGAGCCGAGGAGCGCCAAGATGAGCACTGACAAGACCGGGTTCGAAGTCCCTGAACAAATGCGTGATTTCGCAGAGAAAAGCGTCGATCAGGCCCGCAAGGCCTTTGACGATTTCATGGGCGCCACCCACAAGGCCGTCTCCAATGTGGAAGACAGCGCCAATGCGGTGCAGGCCGGTGCGGCCGATGTGAACAAAAAGGCGCTCGGTTACGCGGAAGAGCATGTGAACGCAGCGTTCAAATTCGCCCAGGAACTGGTCAAGGCGGAGAATGTCGAAGACATGATGAAGCTTCAACAGGCGTATCTGCGCGGCCAGATGGAAGCGCTTGGCGAACAGGCCCGCGAGGTCTCCAACTCCGCGAGCAAGGCGGTGCAGGACGCCGCCAAGGCCGCCCAGAAAAAGTAACACCGGACCAAAGCCGGACACACTTCCGGCCCTCAGGGGGGCCAGGCCCCCCTAGCCCCGAAAGGGGCAACAAGACCCTCAGGGTCCTCCGGAAGCCTTCCGGGGGGCGGCAGCAGGGCCCTGCGTCCCGTCCTCAATAGCAACTGTTTCTCCCCCGCAGACCGGCGTTTTCGTCGGCTCAGGCGTGCGGGTGTATCCGGCGCCCCGGACTGCACCCATGGACTGAACCCACGGACTGGCCCCCCGGACTGGCCGCTCTCCCGGCCGGCCTGCAGCGCCAGTCTGGAGCAGGCTGTGGCGCTGGCTTTGGCCCGATGCGCCCGGATAGCCCCCAAGGCGGTAGGGACCCTAGCGCTCCTGACCCTTCCGGCAGCGACCGTCCCGAAAGACCATCCGTATAAGTGGCAGGACGGGAAACCGTTCTCTGGATCATGTGAAAAATATGCAACCATGACGCGTTGTGCAGTGCAAAAAAATATTGCAACGCAGCAAGAGATGTCCTATATAGGGACTGCGGATGACGACAGGGTCCGCCGGCAGATGGACCGGCGGGATGAATTTGCACCGATGATCGCGTCCGGACCCAAGGAGATGAGATCATGACTGACACGACGACGACCGCCAAAGCGGCCCCGAAAGCACGCACCACCAAAGCCAAGACCGCAGCTCCGGCTGGGGTCGCGTTCCCGGACTTTGAGGCTTTTGCAATGCCGAAAATGGAAATCCCGGCTGCGTTCCGTGAAGCCACTGAAAAAGGCATCGAAAACGCCCGTGAAGCTTATGCCAAGGTCAAGACCGCTGCAGAAGATGCGACCGACCTGATGGAAGACACGTTTGAAACCTCCCGCCAGGGCGTGGTTGAGTTCAACCACAAGGCTGTCGATGCGGCCAAGACCAATGCGGATGCGGCCTTCACTTTCATCAAGGACATCATGTCTGCCAAGACCCTTGCTGAAGCCATTGAGCTGCAGTCCACCTTCGCCCGCCAGCAGTTCGACACTCTGAGCGCCCAGTCCAAGGAAATGCAGGAACTGGCCACCAAGCTCGGCACCGACGTGTCTGCTCCGGTTAAGGAAGCCATGGAAAAGTCCTTCAAGGATCTGAAGGTCAACTGAGCTTTTTTAAGCTGAGGGCCAAGCCTGCCCGCAGGCGGCCCCAAAAACCGATGCCCGGGATTGTCCCGGGCATTTGCTTTTCAACAGGCCGGATTTTTCCGAAAATTCGCGCTTGCCGGTTCCGGAAAACAGGGGTAGAAGACGCCCTTGAAAATGGCGGTCCGGGCCCTTAAGGTCCGCGCCACTTGAACGCCTTAGCAGACGTAGCTCAGTTGGTTAGAGCGTCGGATTGTGGCTCCGAAGGTCGGTGGTTCGAATCCACCCGTCTGTACCATTCTTCCAGAAAGTCAGAATTTCGCGAACGCGTGGACCGGGGCGTTGGGATCGGTTCGCCGCTGAAGTCCCGGTTTGTGGACATTTGAACGGCGCGAAGGTGCCAGACTTATCGCCTGAGGCTTAAGGCAAATCCGTTGGAGGCAGGCAGCGCAAGGCAAAGCCGATGAAACGCGATTTGCTTCAAAGACACTTCTCAAAATACATGTTGAAGAGAATGGAGTTTCCGTCGTCTGAGCGCACGGTATAGTGCCCACCTTCGTCCTTTGAGGCCGGGCCCCAGGTGAAGCCCTGCTGAGTTGTCATTTCAGGCTCAGGCAGTCCCCGGAACATATACGAGCGCATCGGCCCCCAAAGCGTACTGGTTCCCGTTTGGCCATCTGGTGTGATGAAGGAGAAGACGAGGCCAATCGCTGGTATCTTCCTGCTTGAGCCTTGAATGGGCCATAAGCCCGTTCCTTCTTTCAGAACTTTTGCCTCTATGCCCTTTTCCGCCAGGAACCAAAGCGACGGCCCCGGACACGTTTCCGCCAGGGCGGGAGTTGAGAGGGGTGCGAGGGTGGCCAGGGCGAGAGTTGACAGCAAGCCAGCAGAACGGGTCCATGTCCTTGAGAAACAGCGCATTGTGAGGCTCCGGAAACGAAAGGGAGAGGGCTGGAAGCGAAATGATCCGAAGGTCAGCGTGACACAGAAATCCCAAAGGCGCATCACAATTCATTCAACCTGAAATTATTTTTTTGACAACTACACCAGCCTGCTTCTGCGGGTATTTGACGGCTGAAGAGCTGTTGTCCTAAGGGGGAAGCAGAATCCACGCACCCGCTCTGGTGGCTGGGCGTGGTCAAGATAAGATCCGGAAAGCGCGGGCGGGCGGACGAACCTCTGCCGGGCTGCAGAGTGGAACGGTTCTGGACTGGTTGAGTAGGGATGGGGGTGACATGGTGAAGGACACGCAGGAACTCAAGATACGGATCAAACGGCTGCCGGGACAGGTGTTGCTGGCGCTGGTCAATGCGACTGCGCTGCTTGTGATTGCGGCCTGTCTTCTGGTGATCGTGGTCCTGAACCGGGTGGACCATGTGGGCGCGCAGCTGGGGGCAACGGTGAGTGAGGCGGCGCTGGCCCGGCTGGAGATGACCCCGGCCACTTTTGAAGAACGCCTGCGGGAAATGGAAGGGCGGACCGACTATCTGGTCTCTTTGCTGACCGCGCCCGGAGCGCCGGAACATTGGGAAATGACCCATCAGGTTGCGCAGCTCAACGAGACCCTGACCAGTGTCAAGCAGGTGGCCGACCTGATCGGCGCTGGCGGGCCGGACGTGCTGGATGCAGCTTTCAAACAGGCCGGAGCGACACTCACCGACACCCTGTTCGTGCTTCGCAGCTGCAAGAGGGCGCCGGAGACGTCAGACCGGGCAGAGTCTGCGTCCAAGTCCTGAAGCTGCGGCCTTACAAGCCGCTTCTGCAGGACCAGTCCTTCTACAGTCTCTATCCATTGAGATTGGTATCACCCCTGAAAAACGTCCGCCCATTCAGGGTGTTTTTGACGTTGGGCATTCACATAGGGGCAGAGTGGCACGATCTTTGTCCCGGTTTCGCGGGCGTCAGCCACCAGCCGCTCCACCAGGGCCTTGCCGACACCAAGCCCGCGCAAGGTGTCCGGAACACCGGTGTGGTCCGCAATGATCAGGTGGTCGTTGACAATGGAAAAGGTCAGTTCCGCCGGATCATCAAATCCGTCGACCGCGGCCACATATCGGCCCTTGGCGCCGCTCTTTTCCAAAGTGATCTGTATACGGGGTGTTTCAGACATCGAGGTCTCCAAAAGCTTGGTCAGACACCAGGTGTGGCCAACCTGCCGGGACTGGATCTGCGGTAAGGGGATTTTACCGGTCTCAACTGAGAGCCTCCTCCAGGGAGAGGGACGCTATTCCCTGGAAGGGGCCTTTTTTGCAGGGGCGTTGCGGCGCCTTATTCAGGCAGAGCGCGTTTCACCGGATTTGCCTTGCGCTGTCTGACATCAAAGATGTCAACGCAAAGGACAAAGCGGTTTGAAACCGGAGCAACGCGATAAGCTTTAAGCAGCCAGATCAAACAGGAGGAACTCGGCCGGTTCCTGAGCTGTCAGGTCGATCCGGCCGGGCTCCAGCAGGCCGAGCCCGTCTCCGGCTGTCAAGGTCTGGCCGTCCACACTCACCTTGCCCTTGACGATCTGGATCCAGGCCTTGCGGCCTGCAGCGATCTCATGGGAGACGCTTTTATCGGCGCTCAGCAGGCTGGCATAAAGGCTGACATCCTGATGAATGATCACCGAGCCATCGCGTCCGTCGCGGGAACCGATCAACCGGAGCCGGTCCTGCTTCTCGCTGTCGGCAAAGGTCTTTTGCTCATAGCCTGGGGCGAGGCCATCTGCTTGCGGAACAATCCAGATCTGCAGGAAATGGACCGGGTCCTTGTCCGAATGGTTGAACTCGCTGTGGCGCACGCCGGTGCCCGCGCTCATGCGCTGCAGGTCACCTGGACGGATCACCGAACCGGTGCCAAGGGAATCCTTATGCTCCAGGCCGCCGGAGACGACATAGGAGAGGATCTCCATATTCTGATGCGGGTGGGTGGGAAACCCGGCGGATGGGGCCACCTTGTCCTCATTGATCACCCGCAGCGCTCCGAAGCCGATATGGTTCGGATCGAAATAGGAGCCGAAGGAGAAGGTGTGTTTGCTTTTCAGCCAGCCGAAATCGGCATCGCCGCGGGCATCTGACGGACGGAAGATCTGGGTCATGTGTCAATCCTTTCCCGAACGTTGGGGGCATGGAACCACTCCATGCGCTGTTGAGGGAAAGATTGGCCCGTTGGTGCCACTTTACAATTCCGGCGTTGATTGACGATTAGTCCAGTAATATTGAACAATATTCTTCGGAAAATCTATTGAATCGCTTTGGGCAGATCCGCCCGCTGCTGGTTATGCCCGGCAATACGGCGGGTTTTCTCGCTGTCCACTGCCAGGGGCCTGCCTGCAGGATCAAATGCCGTCTTGAAGGTGAAGGCAGCGGCTGTGGGCCCGTCATCGCCGAGCCGTTCCAGGTGCTCAACGGCTTCTGCCCAGTCCGGCTTGTGGCCGACCGGAACCCACCACAGCACATAGGGCGGATAGTCGATGGCGTCGTGAAAAAGGGGCCCAAGCCGCAGGATCTTGCCATGGGCGCCGCGGTAAACGGCGGCAAGGGCCGATTCCAGATCCTGCCAAAGGGAAATAGTGGAGGGAGCCCAGCCGTCACCAGTGTCGCTCCAGTATTTGGGAAACACCTGATCCCCCCAGAGCTCCGTGCCCGCCTCATCCTCATAGCCTGCCCGGGCAATAAAGCCGTCCGAGCGTTCCATGGCGGCCCAGATCCCCGGTTCGCTGGAGAAAAACGGGTCATTCACCGGTTCATCCGCACGGGTTTTGAATTGAGCAAATGTATAAAGCGCAAGCCAGTGGCCGGACATGGAATCTCCCCTCAGTCCAGGCAGAACCCTGTCGTGTCTCAAGGCCTTGCGCAAGGGGGGCTCTCCCATGAGATTGCCATTCGATGAGGCTTTGAAACAGCTTCTCCTGCCAAGGGTGTTGACGTGCCCCCTTTGATGGACCATTCCCCTCTGCCTAACAGAATAAACGGTGCAGCATGCCCTCAGCCAGTCTGCGGGACTGGCCGGAAAGGAGACCAGTTTGGACGATCTCAGCCTTTTATCCCTCAGCCTCCTGGCGGTTTCCCTTCTGGCCACCGGGGTGGTTGCCGGGATCATTGCCGGATTGCTCGGAGTTGGCGGCGGCATCGTGATCGTGCCGGTTCTCTATTACATGTTCACCGCGCTTAAGATAGACCCTGACGTGCTCATGCATGTGGCTGTTGGAACCTCCCTTGCGACGATCCTGGCCACGGGCACCTCTTCGGCCCGCGCCCATTTCAAACGGGGCAGTGTGGATTTGGATCTGCTTAAACGCTGGTGGTGGGCAATTGCCCTCGGGGTGCTGGCGGGCGGTACGCTTGCGGGAAATATCTCCGGCGGAGCGCTGACCCTGGTTTTCGGCATCGTCGCGCTGGCCGTGGCTGCCAACATGCTGTTCCGCAAGGACGGCTCCCACCTGGCGGACAAGCTGCCCGGTTCGCCGGTCAAGGAATTGCTCGGCGTGTTGATCGGCGGCATTTCGGTGATGATGGGCATTGGCGGAGGCACGCTCGGCGTGCCCACCCTGACCCTGTTCAACTACCCGATCCGCAAGGCGGTCGGCACGGCGGCGGCGATTGGTCTGATCATCGCCGTGCCCGGTACGCTGCTCTCGATCTTTTTCGGCCTGGGCGCAGAGGGAAGACCGCCCCTGTCGCTGGGCTATGTCAACCTGATCGGGTTTCTGCTGATCATTCCGGCCTCCACCCTCACGGCACCGCTGGGCGCCAGAATAGCCCATGCCATTGACCCGGCCCGGCTCAAGCTGGTTTTTGCGCTGTTTCTCGGCTTTACCGGGCTGCGCATGATCTATGGGGTACTGCTCTGAGGGGCCTGGCGGCCGGGATGCCAAGGCGAATTGCCGTAAAGACAATGTCAACTGACCGAAAGCCGTCAGATCGCTTGCTATCAAACGACATTGGAATAAGGTGCTTTTTCGGATGACGCAGCAGCATCCGTGATAGGTGAATCAAAAGGTTTGATTGGTTTCCGGTCTGTCTTGCGCTGATAGTAAACGCTCCGATGCCGGACATCATTCCCAGTTCCTGGTCGCAAATGCTTGAGAAGACTGTAACCCTCAGCCTGAGAGGCTGCGCGCACGGGGCGCTTGTTTCTGTTCCAGTCTTGCCAGGCGTGATTGCGCTCGGCCTGGTGTTCGGCACGGTGGCAGCCCAAAAGGGGCTGAGCCTGTTTGAAACCGTTCTGATGAATTCCGTTGTCTTTGCCGGGGCCAGCCAGTTCGTGGCCATGGAAATCTACAAGGATCCGCTCAACTGGGCGACGCTGATTGCCATGGTCGGGGCAACCGGTGCTGTCAATATGCGCATGCTTCTGATCGGCGCCAGCCTCAGGCCCTGGCTGGGGCAGGTTCCCGCCTATCAGACCTACCCGGCCCTGTTCTTCCTGACCGATCTCAACTGGCTATTGGCTTTGTCTCAATATGACAAGGGGGACCGGGACTGGGGCGTTTATCTTGGCAGCGGGATGCTGCTGTGGGCGGTCTGGTCTCTGGCGGCAGTGCCCGGCTTTTTCGCCGGGAGCCTGATTTCCGATCCGAAAATCTACGGCCTCGATGTGGTTCTGCCGGCGTTTTTTGCCGCGCTTCTGGTGCCCCTTTGGAAGGGCAAGCGCCAAACCTATAGCTGGCTGATTGCTGGCGGCGTGGCTGCTGTTACCTGGGCACTGCTTGGCGGCTATTGGAGCATTTTCACCGGCGCCATAGCGGGGGCTGTTGCCGGGGCGTATCTTGATGACTGAGGGCGCTTTTTCAGCAGACACCATGTTCCTGATCGCCGTCTTTCTGATGACGGCGATCACCTATTCCCTGCGCGCCGGAGGCTATTGGGTGATGGGGCGCTTGCCGATCACCCCTCGCATGCGCCGCGGTCTGGAGGCCTTGCCCGGCGCGATCATTGTCTCGACGATCCTGCCCATCATCCTGAAGGGTGGCCTTGTGGTCGGTCTGTGCATGATCGTGGCCACTGCCGCGCAGCTCACACTGAAGAGGGAATATCTGGCGGTTATATGCGCCGCCGCCGCTGCCGCTGCATTTCGGGCAGGCGGACTTTAGACCGTAGCATGGTCCTGCGGTCGCAGACCGCAATCCGATTCCGAGGCTCCACAGCTAGGAGACAGGCTGCAGGCGGGGGCGGAGCACGTCCCGCGCCCTGTCCAGCGTTAGCGCCCTGCCGCCGCCCGCTTCAATCCGGGGCCAGGCCAACGTCCCGAGATCATAGCCAAGCTGTTGATCGACGATCTCCACGGTTGCATCTGAGGCATCCCCGGCCCTTGCGGCAACCCGGTCTTTCAGCGTTGCGGCTGGAGCTTCCAGCCACAGCCCGGCAAAGGCGGCGTCGACCGTAAGGGCAATGGCCTGGATCTTTGACCGTTCTGCTTCGGCAGCAAAGACTGCATCAAAAATGGCAGAGTGCCCGGCCGCCAGAACCGCCTGGATCTCGACGTCCAAGGCCTTGTAGAGCCGGTCTGAAGCCTCTTTGGTATAGGCAGCGACCGGGGCTTTTTCGGTCTCGGACATGTTGAGCAGGCGCTTGCGCATTACATCCGTGCGCAGCACGCGCGCGCCCGGTGCCCTGCCAAGCTCCGGTGCCAGCCCATAGGAAAGGGTGGTCTTGCCCGTGCCGGACAGACCGCCAATGGCGGTCAGACAGGGCTGTGAGGGCTCCAGAAACGCCAGGGCGAAACGGAAGTAAGTTCCGGCTTCCTGCCGCTGGCGCTCTTTTTCGGCCGGATCGGACTGCTCAAGCGCAGCGCTGGCGGCAATTTTGGCCCGGATGGCAGCCCGCATCATCAGGTAAAAGGGCAGCGCGGCGAGCCCTTCGGCGGTGTGATCCAGGCGGGACAGGTCCAGATAGCGGTTGAAGACCCGGTTGGCTGCCCGTTTCTGGCCCCGTTCCCACAGGTCCATCAGTAAAAATGCGAGATCATAGAGCAGGTCGCCGGTCGCAATCGCATCGGAAAACTCCACCGCGTCGAACAGAACCGGCGCACCCTCGACCAGCACGATGTTCCGGGTATGGGCATCCCCATGGCACCGCCGGACGAGGCCTTGCTCTCCGCGCTTCAAGATCAGCGGCCGCAGATCCTCCAGCAAGGCGCGGGCGCGGGCCGTCAGGGCCTTGACTTCAGCGGCGGGAAACAGGTCCGGATGCGCATGAAACGCGGCGTCGTTCTGGTCCAGATAGCGGGCCAGCTCCGCATGAAAGGCGGCGCCGTCCCGCACCGGGGCCACCTCATGGGCGGCTGCCATCATGCGGGCCAGGGCATCCGACAGGCTGTCCGCCAGCGGGCCCTGATGCGCCAGCGCGTCCAGCTCGTTTTCCTGGTCAAACCGGGTCATCTCCACCACCCACTCGACCGGGTCTCCCGGACCGTTAAGCGCCAGCTGGCCATCGCCGCTGCGGGTGACAGGCAGAGCCTGACGGTAAATCTGTGGCGCGTTTGCCTTGTTGCAGCTGATCTCCGCCTTGCAGGCCGCTTCCCGAAGCGTCAGCGTCGAATAGTCCAGAAAAGGGAAGCTGACCGCACGTTTGACCTTGTAGGCACGGCTGTCCGTTAAAAAGATCACATTGGCGTGGGTGTCGATCCGCTGAACCGGAGAGCGGCTGTCCAGATGCTGAAGAAATGCAAACACCTCGTTCTGGGACTGGACCATCTCATTTCCCTGTCGTTGCGTGACACTCTGACTGACGTTTGGGCAGATACTCAACACCCTTTGGGACAAAAGGGATTTGACCCTGCTCAATGCTGATGGGCCGGGATGTGACACAAATAAGGGACTGTGTCATTAGAGCGCTTCGCGCTCCAATGGATTCAAACCGGTTTGTCGTTTGCGTTGGCATCTTTGATGTCAGGCAGCGGCAGGCAAACCCGAAGAATGGCGGCTTGCGTCAGAGGAGGACCCCATGAGCATCCACCCGGCCCTGAAGAAGGTCAGGTTGAACCTGGCCCGGACAAAAGACTTTCCCAACGGCTCGGCGCAGCATGGCTATGAATTTACTGCGCCGCTGGATGAGACCGGTCATATCGATGCCGGGCTTTGGAAAAAGGAACGGGACCATTGCCGCGTGCGCCGTTTTTGGGGCAGCGAAGAAGAGGAAGTCGGCCATCTGATTCACCGGCCGGGCGGTTCCTGGGCGTTCCACTATGATATTGACGGCGATGATGATGATGAGGCGGGCTACCGGTTCGGCGCCCATGCTTTCAATCCGGGGGAATATGTCTCCATCAAGGACGAAGACGGCGACATGCACACCTTTCAGGTGGTGACGGTTCAGCCGTTGCAATAGGCCGGGCTGCGGCCCCACCGCTCAAAGACGCTGCCACTGGCCGGTGGTGCCGCGATCTGTGCCTGGTCACGGGTGTTTGGGTATGGTCGCTTGCCTATGGGGATCTTCCGATAGGCATTGGGTGCAGGTTCAATCCATATCAGAATGATCTCATTGCGAATAAATCTGATTTTTGGCTCTGACGGGCGGGTCTTTCATACGCTATAGAATGACCTATCAGAGTGTTGGCAATCGGGAATGAGCATATGGACCAGAAAACCGGCGGCGAATTGTTGGTGGACGCGCTGGAGCGCCATGGGGCGGAACGGGTGTTCTGTGTGCCGGGCGAAAGCTATCTGGCCGTTCTCGATGCGCTCTATGATGCGTCCATTCCCGTGACCGTCTGCCGCCAGGAAGGCGGCGCAGCGATGATGGCCGACGCCTATGGCAAGCTTACCGGCAAGCCGGGCATCTGCATGGTCACTCGTGGTCCTGGCGCCACCAATGCCTCGGCCGGTGTGCATGTGGCAGCGCAGGATTCCACGCCGATGATCCTCTTCATCGGCCAGATCGAGCGCGGCATGCGCGAGCGTGAAGCGTTTCAGGAGGTCGATTACCGGCAGATGTTCGGTGGCATTGCCAAATGGGTCGCTGAAATCGACCATGCGGACCGGGTCCCCGAGTTTTTGTCTCGCGCCTATCATGTGGCCACCTCCGGCCGTCCGGGCCCGGTGGTGCTGGCTCTGCCGGAAGACATGCTGGTCGAAACGGCGGCCGTTTCCCAGCCGCCGGCCTGGAAGCAGGTGGAAACCCATCCGGGCCTGAGCCAGATGGCAGATCTGCAAAAGCGGCTCTGGGCGGCCGAGCGGCCCGTGGCGATCCTTGGCGGCAGCAGCTGGTCGGAAGAGGCGGTTGCCGCCTTCACCCGCTTTGCCGAGCGCTTCGATTTGCCCGTAGCCTGTTCTTTCCGCCGTCAGATGCTGTTCGACAATCTGCATCAAAATTATGCCGGGGACGTGGGCATTGGCATCAATCCCAAACTGGCCACGCGGATCAAGGCGTCCGATCTTGTCCTGCTTGTGGGCGGGCGCCTGTCGGAAATGCCCAGCCAGTCCTACACGCTGCTGGACATCCCGTCCTCCGGCCAGCAGCTGGTGCATGTCCATCCGGACCCGGAAGAACTCGGCCGGGTCTATCATGCGGATCTGGCCATCAATGCCAGCCCGACCGGGTTCTGCAAGGCGGTTGAAGGCCTGCAGCCGCCTGCGGAGCTGAAGGGGGCGGGAGAGGCGGCCGCTGCCCATCAGGACTATCTGGATTGGTCCGGAGCGCGGCCCGAAACGGCTGGCGCGCTGCAGATGGCAGGCGTCATGGACTGGCTTGAGGACAACCTGCCGGACGATGCGGTCTGCACCAACGGAGCAGGCAATTATGCCACCTGGCTGCACCGGTTCCACCGGTTCCGCCGCTTCGGCACCCAGGCCGCGCCCACATCCGGCTCCATGGGCTACGGTCTTCCGGGGGCCGTGGCCGCCAAGCTGGCCTTTCCGCAGCGCGAAGTGGTCTGTTTTGCCGGGGATGGCTGCCTGCAGATGACCTTGCAGGAATTTGGCACCGCCTGTCAGGAAGGTGCCAACATCATCGTGCTGGCCATCGACAACGGCATGTATGGCACGATCCGGATGCATCAGGAGCGCACCTATCCGGGCCGCCCGTCGGCCACCAAACTGGTCAACCCGGATTTTGCGGCGCTGGCGCGCACCTATGGGGCTTTTGGTGCCACGGTGGTGACGACGGAAGAGTTCGGCCCGGCCTTTGACCAGGCACGGGCTTCCGGCAAACCTGCCATCCTGCATCTGAAGCTGGATCCGGAAGCCATTACGCCCGCTGCGTCCCTGAGCCAGATCCGCGCGGCGGCCGAAGCAAAGTAACGCTGCCGATGGGCTGCTTTCCGACACCCGAACGGCCGGTGCTCAAGCCTCTTCCGGCACATCTGCAACGGGCAGGGTGACAAGGGCGATGCCGGGATCATCCGGCGACGTGCCGATGGCAAAGCCAAGGGCCTGGCACATGGAGATCATGGAGGTGTTTTCCTTCAGGACCTCCCCCTTGATCGTCTCGATGCCGTCGCTCTTGGCATAGCGGATCAACAGGCGCATCAGCGCCCAGCCGAGCCCGTGGCCTTTCAGGTCCGAGCGCACCATAACCGCATATTCCCCGGTCTGGTGATCGGGGTCCGCATGCAGCCGCACCACGCCGAGCAGGGTGCCGGTTTCCGGATCAAGCGCCGCAAAGGCTATGGCGCGAGCATAATCAAGCTGGGTCAGGCGGACCAGAAACCGGTGGCTGAAATCGCGCACCGGCGCAAAGAAGCGCAGGCGCAGATCTTCCGGCGTAACCGCCTCGAAAAAGGCCTTGAACAGATCTTCGTCCTCCGGCCGCACCGGGCGCACAAAGACCGATCGCCCGTCTTTGAGCGACAGCGTCTGTTCCCATTCTTCTGGATAGGGGGTGATGGCAAGGCGGGAGGCGCCGGTGCGCCCCGGCCGTGTTTCCGGATGGCACAGGGTCATGCGCGCATCCAGCCCGATCAGCCCGTCGGGCAGGGCCACCAGCGGATTGATGTCCAGTTCCAGGATTTCCGGCAGATCAATGGTGATCTGGGACAGTTTGACCAAAGCTTCGGCCAGCGCGGCCCGGTCCAGCGCGGGCCGGGCCGGGCCGCCGCCAAGCAGCCGTGCAATCCGCGTCCGGCCGATCTGTGCCTCTGCGAGGTTGAGATCCAGGGGGGGAAGCTCCAGCGCGATGTCCTCGCTTTCTTCAATGGAGGTGCCCCCTTGGCCGAACACCAGAACCGGGCCGAAATCCGGGGTCTCGGCAAGGCCTATATAAAGCTCCATCCCGTGCCGGTCTTCCTGCATCGGGTGAATGGACAGACCCGCAATGCGGGCCTCTGGATAGTCCCGTTTGGTATTGGCAATCAGCTCGGCCGCAGCCGCCGCAACCGCTTCGGGGCTCTCCAGCCCAAGACGCACGCCGTCTATGCGGGATTTGAAGGGAAGATCGGGCGAGACCAGTTTGGCAACACAGTGCCTTGAGGTTTGGAAAAACGGCTCCGACAGGGCGGCGGCCTCTTCGGGCGTGGTTGCCATGACGGTCGCGATCACCGGCAGGTCATAGGCGGCCAGAACCGCGCAGACCTCACTTGGGTCCAGCCAGCGGCGCCCCTGTTTCAAGGCGGCTTCCACGATGGCGCGCGCCTTTGCGGCCTCGGGGGTGAAGGTTGAGGGCAGGCTGGGCGGGGCCGCCATCAGGAACTCGCGTGACTGGGCGTCCCGCGCCAGATGCATCAGGCTGCGGGCGGCTTCCGCCGGGCTGGCATAGTTGGGGATCTTGGCGGCAGAGAGTTCCGCACGCACAGCGCCGTCGCTGCCGATAAGCCCGGCGACCAGCGCCTTTTTGCGGCCTGTCCGCCGCTTGTCGGCCGCCGCCGCATTGATGACTGCCTTGCCAATGGCAGGAAGCTTGTGAAACATGCTGGCGGCCTGCAGCACCACGGCCCCGTCCACGGCCGGATCTTTCAGGACCCTGGTGATCGCGGTGGTCAGGTCCTCCGGCGACACGCTTTCGCGCAAAATGACGGAGGCATCGGCCGCCGCCGTTTCATCCAGCAGGGACGGGGCGCGGCTGAGACCGGCCAGGTCACCGCGTGTTTCAGGGCTCAGGCTGGCAAAGGCGCCCCCCAGATCCTTCAGCCGGTCAACCGCAAGGCTGGCAAGGCTGCGGCCATTGGCAATCACCGCCAGCTTGTCCAGACGCGGCACCCGGATATGAGAGAGGGTTTCCAGCGCCTCGAACATTTCGTCCAGATCAAACACCCGCAAGAGCCCGGTCCGGCGGAAAACCGTTTCATAGACCTGATCCGTCCGCGCCAGGCGCCCGGCGTGGGTCCGGCCGGTGCCGCCCGTGTCCCGGCTCTTGCCGGAGCGGATCACGATTACCGGCTTGCTGCGGGCCGCCGCGCGGGCGGCGGAAATGAACTTCCGGGGAAAGGCGATCCCCTCCATATGCAACACAATCGAGCGGGTCCGGTAGTCCTGGGCGAAATAGTCGATCAGGTCGCTGAGATCCACATCGATGCGCGCTCCAAGGGAGACCACTGCCGAAAAGCCGGTATTGTGGGATTTGGCCCAGGACAGGGTCGCATTGAGCACTGCTCCGGAGCGGGAGAAAAAGGCGATATCACCAGGGGCCGGCGTCTCGGCACTCAACAGTGCGTTCAGGGTCTGAGCCGGCACGGCCAGCCCCAGGCTGCCGGGGCCGATCAGGCGCAGGTTGGTTTTGCGCGCCACATTCCGGCAACGCTGCATCAGCTCTTCCGGCCAGACTTCAAAGCCCGGGGAGGGAATCAGAACCGCACGGGTGCCGCCCGCACCGAGTTTTTCCAACGAGGCGGGCAAAGCCTCAGCTTCGGCCAGATACAGCACAAGATCGGGCATGGTTTGCAGATCGTCCAGACCCGCTGCGCGGGCCCCTTCAAAAGGAACCTCCCCATCAAAGCCGATCAGGGTCAACGGACGGTCTGCGGCCAAACCTTCCAGGCGCTCGATCAGCGCAGCCGTCAGAAGGCCGGCATGGCGGCAGGGTCCCACAAGACCGACCGAGGTGGGGTGAAAGAAGCCTTCAAGATTGCGAATGGTCACGGACCTGCATTCCTTCCTTGACGTCTACCGTCTGCCCGCTGCGGCGCTGCTGACGCAGACCGGGGTCCGGCCGCACCAGGTTGATCAGCGTCAGACTAGCTGAACCGGATTACAAAAGAAAAAATCCCGCAGACCGGACGAGCGGCGCTGCGGGATGGACGCTTGAAGGCTCTTGAACGGGATTGCGCACCCGGTAAAGAGTGTGCCGCGTTCAGTTGAGGTCGAACCGCTTGGTCTTTGCGTTGACATCTCTGAAAGTCAGACCATCAAAGGCAAATCCAATGAAACGCGATGTCTCTAGTGGGCCATGAGCACGGGAACGGTCATGGCTTTCAGAATTTCCCGCGTGGCACCGCCGAACAGGAATTCACGCATGCGGCTGTGGCCATAGCCCCCCATCACCACAAGATCGTTGCCCTTGTCGGACACCTGATTCAGCACCGTGTCGGCCACACCGGTTTGCGGATTGGTGATCACCTCGACCGTGACATCCATGTTGTGACGGGCCAGATAACTGGCGACCTCAGCGCCGGGCTGGCCCTTGGCCGGATTGGCCTTCTTCTCGATCACCAGAACCGTGATCTTGTCCGCCCGTTCCAGAACCGGAAGCGCTGCATGGATCGCACGTGTGGCCGTTGAACTGCCATCCCAGCCGATCAGCACGTTTTTCGGCTCAAAGGACTGGCTGCCGATATAGGGCACCAGCATGACCGGAACGCCGCTTTCGAACAGGATTGTCTCGATCAAGAGTTCGCGCATGGGCTCAGGCCGGTCCGGATTGGCCTGGCCAATCACGACAAGATCGGTTGGGCGGCAATGGACCAGAACGTTTTCAAGCGGCCCGCCGGTGAGAAGTTCCGCCAGACGGCTTTCATGTTTGGCCCCGGACAGGCGGGCCAGTTCCTCATAGTCCTTTTTGGCTTCATTGGCGGCAGCCATCGCCTGCTCATGGGCCGCCTGCATATAGTCGACGGGCATGGGCGCTGCGGCAAAGGCAGGTACAACCGGCTCAAACGACACCGCGAGGCCCGTGACGTGGGCATCGTGCGCCCGGCCGAATTCCAGGGCGTATTTTGCGGCTGGCTGGTCGCCCGCAAGATCCAGAACGGTCAGAACATCTTTGATAGGCATGAAATCCCTCCTTGGTCAGGGCCTTTCCCGGCCGCGCAAGCAATGCCGCACGACCAGCGGTCCTGCCACCCTAGCCACGGCGTCAGGCAGGCGTCCTTGACGCGCATCAATTCCCGGTGGCAGCGCGCGGCTGCAAGGCGGTTTCTGGCGCGGGCGGAAAAAATACGCCATAACGGGGCATGTCGAAACACTGGCTCATACTGGCCATTCCCCCTGTGCTGCTGCTGGCGGCTGCCTTTGTCCTGACCCGCCTGTTCGTGAGCATGGATCAGGACGGCATTGACCGCAAAGCGGCAGAACGCCTGACGCTCTACCGCCAGACCATTTTGGGCGAATACCAGAAGTTCCGCTATCTGCCCTATATGATCGCGCGCGATCCGCGCGCAACGGCAGCGCTCGGGCTGGGCTCTCCACAGGAAAGCGCCAACCGGTTTCTGGAGGAAATGGCGGAGAATTCCGGCGCTGATCTGCTTTACGTGATGAACGCGGCCGGCACAGCACTGGCGGCCAGCAACTGGCGCGAGGAGCTCTCCCTGGTCGGCCGGAATTATGGGTTCCGGCCCTATTTCAAGACGGCGATGGCGGGCCAGGAAGCGCATTTCTTTGCAATTGGAGCAACCTTGGGAGAACCGGGACTGTTTCTCGCCCGGCCGACGCCGGTCTCCGAGGCTCCAACCGGGGTGGCCGTGGTCAAGGTCGATCTGCGCCCGCTGGAGGAGGCCTGGGCGGAGGGCGGCGAGACCGTGTTTGCGTCTGACGAAAATGGCGTGATCTTTCTGTCCAGCCGGCCGGAATGGCGTTACCGGACCTTGCGCGAGCTGCCGCCCGGGGTTCGGCGCGACATCAATGCCACCCGGCAATATGCCGCCCACGCGCTGGAGCCGGTCAGCAAGCGGCCGGTCGCAGGCAAAGAGCTTGTCACTCTGGCGGGCGAGACCTTCCGCCACAATTCGGCTGATGTGGGGCTTCTGGGCTGGACCCTGCATTTTCTGGTGCCGGTGGAAGAGGCCCGCACAAGCGCCTTTCCCATCTGGGCGGGGGCGATCACCTTGAGCCTGCTTTATGTGGTGGTCGTGCTGGTTCTGCGCGGGCGCCGCCTGCGCGCAGCGTCGGTTGAGCTGCGCCGGGAATCGGCGGATCTGAAACGGCTCAACACGCGGCTGGTGGAGGAAATCAAAGAGCGCCGCCGCATCGAACGCGAACTTTTGGAGACTCAGCGCGGGCTGGCCCGCTCCAACCGGTTGGCCGCCGTTGGGGAAATGTCGGCTGCCGTAGTGCATGAATTGAGCCAGCCATTGGCGGCACTGCGCATGTTTGTCGCCGGAACGCGGAAATTTCTGGACAAGGGGGACACGGGAACGGCGGTTGAGAACCTCAAGGAAATTGATGCCATCCAGCTGCGCATGGCCCATCTGACCCAGGAACTCAAGCGCTTCGCCCGCCCGGGCCAAAGCCGGATCGAGAAGATCGATCTGCGCGAAAGCATCCAGACGGCGGAAAAGATTGTCCGCTCCCGGTTTGAGGAGACAGGTGTGCGTTTGGATCTGAACATGCCGGAAACCGCCTTGCAGCTTGAAACAGCGCCGCTGCGGGTGGAGCAGATTCTGGTCAATTTGCTGCGCAATGGCGCCGATGCAGCTGCCGGAGAGGCGGAGGGGCGTGTTTGTCTGACCACCCGCCAGAGGGAGGGAGAGGTTGTGGTTGAGGTCTGCGACAACGGTCCCGGCATTCCGGAAGATCAGCGCGAGCGGATTTTCGATCCCTTTTATTCCACCAAAACCGGTTCGGACGGAATGGGGCTGGGGCTCGCTATCTCGATCCGCCTGGCGGAGGATCTGGGCGGGCGCTTGTGCGTTCAGGAAAACGTCCCTAATGGTGCGCTGTTCGAGTTGGTACTGCCCGCATTCCAGCAAGGGGCAGGCAGCAGCAATCCGGATTCAGACCAGGAACATGAAGCGGCAGAATGAGCGAAACCGACATCTCCCAAAAGGTTCTGATCGTTGATGATGACCCGTCCATGCGGGCGGCTTTGCGGCAATGGATCCGTCTGGCCGGGTTTGAAACGCTGGAAGTGGTCTCCGCTCGCGCCGCCATGGCCGAGTTGTCACGGGCCTTTGGCGGATGCGTTGTCTCAGATGTCAAGCTTGGGGAGGAGGACGGGCTGTCCCTGCTGCGCCGGATCGGTGCGCTGGACAGTGATCTACCCGTCGTTCTCATCACCGGTCACGGCGATGTGCCCATGGCGGTCGAAGCCATGCGCGCGGGGGCGTATGACTTCATCGAAAAACCGTTTGACCCGGAACACATTGCTGAAGTGGTGCGCCGGGCAGCCGACAAGCGGGCGCTGGTTCTGGAAAACCGGGCCCTGAAACGGCAGATCGCAGAAGGAGCGGGGCTGGAGAGCCGGTTGATCGGCACCAGCCCGGCCATGGAGGCGGTGCGCAAGCAGGTTCTGCATTTTGCCCGTACGGACGCTGCGGTTCTGATCACCGGCGAAACCGGCACCGGCAAGGAGGTGATTGCCCAGGCGCTGCATGATTTCAGCCAGCGCAAGGACGGCCCGTTGGTGGCTGTCAACGCGGCAGCCTTGCCGGATACCATGGTGGAAGCCGAACTGTTCGGCCACGAGGCGGGGGCGTTTACCGGCGCGGACCGGCGCCATATCGGCCGGATCGAGGCGGCGGACAAAGGGGTTCTGTTCCTGGATGAAATTGTTTCCATGCCGCTGGCGCTGCAATCGAAACTGCTCAGAGTGCTGCAGGAAAACAAGGTGGACCGGGTGGGAGGTACCAAGCCGGTGGAGGTGGATATCCGGCTGGTCAGCGCCTCGAATCTGGACCCGGCTGAGGCGGTCGGGAGCGGGCGGCTGCGTGAGGATCTTCTGTTCCGGCTGAACACGATCGAGATCCATGTGCCGCCGCTGCGCGAGCGGGGCCGCGATGCGCTGCTTCTTTTTGAGACCTTCGTGAACCGTCTGGCGGTGCGCTATGGTGTAGCCGCGCCGGACCTGTCGGCCCGGGACGAGGCTTTCTTGCAGACCTATGCATGGCCGGGAAATGTGCGCGAATTGCGCAATGCCGCCGAGCGCTTCGTGCTCAATGCAGATGTGGCGCCGCAACCGCTGGAGGATCTGGTCACCCGGCAGAAGGGACATGCGGCGCGTGAGGCCGCAGGTGGGTTGAAGGAGCATATGGACCGCTATGAACGCGTGCTTATTGCCAGCGCCCTGCGCCGCCACAAAGGCCGGATTGCAGATGTCATGCAAGAGCTCAATCTGCCGCGCCGGACCTTGAACGAAAAGATGCAGCGCCACGAGCTCACACGGGTGCGGGCCGACGCAGTAGACGGTTAGGCGGAATCTTGCCGATCTGAAAAAGTTGTCGGCAAAAATTTGCCGATTTGTGGGGGACTAGCGCCACCGCTTGTCAAAAAAGACAAGCCAATCCGCAGATTTTTACCTTTACCGGGAGACTGGCACGCCCCATGCTTTGGGTCTTGCGGCTTGGACCGTCCCGTGGGGAAAACTTCAGGGATGAGTGTCCAGGAACATGAGCGCCTGATCTGGGAGGATTACATGCTCTCTTCTATGAAGTTTGCGACCGCATTGTCGGCGGCCGCGCTAACTGTTGTTTTTGCCACCGAAACCTTTGCTGCGGATGTGACCTGGAATGTGTCCTTGTGGGGCAAGCGCCGGGCGTTCACGGAACATATTGAAAAGCTCGCCGAAGAAGTGTCTGCAAGGACCGATGGCAAGTTTGAAATCAAGCTGCATTATGGCGGTGCACTGTCCAAATCCCGTGAAAACCTCGATGGAATTTCCTTCGGAGCCTTCGAGATGGCGCAGTTCTGTGCCTCCTACCATGCGGACAAGAACCCGACCCTGACCGTTCTGGAATTGCCGTTCCTGGGTGTGAGCGATCTGGAAACCGAAGTGAAGGTCTCCAAGGCGCTGTATGCCCACCCGGCTGTGCAGAAGGATCTGGCGCGCTGGAACGCAAAGCTGCTGATGCCGTCGCCGATGCCGCAGTATAATTTTGCCGGCAAGGGCGATGCACCGTCCTCCATCGCCGACTTCAACGGCATGCGCGTGCGCGCCCTTGGTGGTCTGGGCAAGCTCATGGACGCGGTTGGCGCGGTGCCGACCTCCGTAACAGCCTCTGAAACCTACCAGGCGATTGATTCCGGCACGGTTCAGGCCGCCGGGTTTGCCCCACACGCGCATCTGGCTTTCAAGGTGGTGGAAGTGGCCAACTGGTGGACCAAGAACCTCAACCCAGGCACGGTCCATTGCCCGGTGGTCGTCAATATCGACGCCTACAACGGACTGCCGGATGACTTTAAGGCAGCTCTTGAGAGTTCTGTTGATCCGGCGCTCGATCATTATCTGGCCACCTATGCCAAAGTGTATGACAAGTGGTGGCCGGAGCTGGAAAAGCGCGGCATCGTTCAGATCGAATTCTCTGACGAAGAACTGGCCGCCTTTGCCGAAAAGGCCGGTCCGATCCATGAAGCCTGGGTCGCCGAGCAGACACAAAACGGCCTTCCGGCACAGGAACTGCTCGACATGGTCCAAAAGACCATTGCCGAATAGCCCTTTCAAATTGGCTTGACCTTCAGCTTTCCGGCGCAAGGGGTGCCCATGCGCCGGAGAGCCCTTCCTGGGGCTGACACTCATGATGACAACCAATCCCGCCGGAGGCTCCGCTTCGGACCGTCCGGCCACCTATATCCGTTTTTCGGGCCTGCTGGGCCTCGTTGAAAACGGGTTCAATCTTATCGCTGCTTTCGCCATTCTGGCGCTCATTTTGCTGGCTGTGGCGCAGGTTCTTGGACGCATTGTCTTCAATTTGCCTGTCCCTGGCTTTATCGACATCACCGAGCAGGCGATGGCGATTTTTGCATTCGCGGGCGTTGCCTATTGCCAGCGTGTCGGCGGACATATCCGTATGGAGATCGTGCTGGGAAAACTTCAAGGCCGCACGCTCTACATTTGCGAGCTTTTGGGAGTGATTCTGATTGCTTTCACTGTCGCGCTGCTGATCTGGGGCTCCTGGTATCATTTTGACCGGTCCTATGTGATCGGGGACAGCACAATGGATATCCGCCTGCCGACCTGGCCTTCAAAGCTGGTCGTGCCTGTCGCACTTAGTCTTTTGTTCCTTCGGCTCCTGCTTCAGATCTATGGCTATGCCCGGCTCGTGGCTGATCCGCAGCGCGAGCCCGTTGAGGTGCCCATGATCGAGAATGTCGAGGACGTGGCCAAGCATGAAATCGAGGAAGCCTTTGGTGAAGAAGCAGAAGGGGAGACCTCGAAATGACACCGTTTGAAGTTGGTCTCCTGATGACCGGCGTCCTGCTGGTTCTCGTCTTTTTCGGCGTTCGTGTCGCCTTTGCTGCAGCATTCACCGGGCTTGTCGGTCTCATCATTCACTTCTCTCTTAAAATGGGCTTTGAGCGCGGCTTTTTCGTTGCTTTGAAAATGGCGGGAACAATCCCCCATTCCAAATCGGTGACCTATTCCCTTTCAGTGCTGCCGACTTTCATCCTGATCGGGTTTCTGGCCTTTTATGCCGGCTTTACCAAGCAGCTGTTTGAGGCGGCAAAGCGCTGGCTCGGCTGGTTGCCAGGCGGCATGGCGGTCGGCACGGTGTTCTCCACCGCCGGGTTCGCAGCCGTCTCCGGTGCGTCGGTCGCCACAGCAGCCGTCTTTGCCCGTGTTGCCATTCCCGAGATGCTGGCGGCAGGCTATTCCAAACGCCTGTCATCGGCTGTGGTGGCAGCCGGTGGAACCCTGGCATCCCTGATCCCCCCCTCTGCCATTCTGGTGATCTATGCGATCCTGGTGGAACAGTCGGTTGGTAAGTTGCTGATTGCAGGTTTTCTGCCCGGGATCTTCTCGGCATTCATCTATGTGGCCATCATCGTGGGCATTTCCGCCTGGCGGGGAGATGCGCCGCCGATCAAGGGGTTCTCGTGGGGGGAGCGGTTTTCGTCTCTGCCCGGAACTCTGCCGGTCGTCGGGGTCATTGTGATTGTCTTTGCCAGCCTCTACGGGGTGAGCATCGGGTCTTTTGAATTTTCCGCAACACCCACGGAAGCTGGCGCCATGGGGGCGTTTCTGGTGCTGATTGTCGCTTTCGCCAAGGGTATGAAAGTCAAGCAGCTTGGGCAGGCCCTGCATGAGACCGCGAAACTGACGGTGATGATCTTTACCCTGATCTGGGGGGTTCTGGTCTATGTGCGCTTCCTGGGCTTTGCCGGCCTGCCGGATGCGTTCAAGGAGTTCATTGTCGCGCTGGAATTCTCGCCCTGGATCGTGATGATCTGCATTCTTCTGGCCTATGCGGTGCTGGGCATGTTCATGGATGCCATTGGCATGCTGATTCTGACCTTGCCGGTTGTCTATCCGGCGGTGATTGCGCTGAATGGCGGGGAGGGGGTGTCGGCTGCGGACAGCGCGTTTGGCATGTCCGGTGAGGCCTGCGCGATCTGGTTCGGCATTCTTGTGGTCAAAATGGCGGAGCTCTGTCTGATTACGCCGCCGATCGGCCTGAACTGTTTTGTCGTCTCCGGGGTCCGTCCGGATATTCCGGTTCAGGAAGTCTTCCGGGGCTGCGTCCCGTTCTTCATTGCCGATGTTCTGACCATCGCCGGGCTGCTGGCCTTCCCCTCCATCATTACGCTGTTGCCATCGATGATGGGGTGACGAGCCGGGCGGCCAGGATCAGCCACCGTTCTGCAGAGATGAAAACAAACTGAGAAAGCGCTGCTGGTGTCCCCCCAGCGGCGCTTTTTTGTTTTGAAGAAGAGCGGCAGACTGGCTGACCGGGGTCAGTCGAAAACCTGCGCCTGGGACTGGGCTGTGTCGAAGCGGTTCGGGCCGGGTGTTCCGGCGAAGAAGCCGTTAGCGATAAAGATGTATATCCCATAGAGGCTGCCGATAATCGGAATGAGCAGGAGCAGCAGCAGAAGGCCTGACGCATCGCGGTCATGGCTGCGCCGGACTTCCAGCGACCATAGGCAAACCAAAGTGGCCAGAAGCAGCAAGACCATGAACAGGCCTTGCACCGTGCCGAAGGCAAAGGACAATATGGCGCGACCGGCCTCTTCTTCCGGCAATCCTTCGATCCGGGGCGACAGCGTCACGACAAACGCGGTCAAAATAGCGGCGAAAACAAAGAAGCGGATCGCTCCGATCATCCAGTAATGCAGTCTGCCTATGCGCCCTTGGAAGCTGAACAGCACACCTAGGCACATGGCGAGCGCCCTGCCAACGGAAAAGCTGTCATTGTCTTCAAAGGCGGCGAGGCCGGGGCCATCCTTGACAGCGCCGTAGGCCGGCAGAGGGGCAGCTGCGGCGTAGGCCGTCTGTCTGCCGCCAATTTGCGGAACAGCGCTTGCTGCTGCCCCGCGTTTCCCGAACTGTTTGCGTTGCATGTACCCACTTGCCCCGTTTGCGATCTGGATATTGTCAATCACGCTAGGGGAAGCGTTTTTAAGATAGCGAAAAGAAATCTGGTTAAATCATGTCTAAGTAAAAGTCGAAAAGCCAAGATGAAATGGCTCTTGTCTTTGTTTTTATTCTGTTTTTTGAGGGGAGGGGGGCAGGTTTCTCTAGAAAAGACTTCCCTGGTCACGGGCAGGTGCTTTGGATGGAGCTGTTTTCCGGGGCTTTGTTTTGCGCGAGGTCGGGGCGGCAGCGTCGGTCATCGCGACCACATCAACAGTGCCATCCACCAGTTCAACCGCAAGCGAGTCTCCGGATGTAACGGCTGAAGCGGAGCGCAGCGGCAGGCCGTTGTGATCGCGCACAACAGCATAGCCGCGCGCAAGCACATCCTTGTAGGAGAGCGACTTGAGCAGTTTCTGCAGTCCGTCGAGCTTGCTCTTGTCCTGTGTAAGGCGGGCCAGGAAAGCCCGGTCCAGCCGCTCGGCAAGGCCGGTCACCCGTTCCTGGCCAAGCTGTTGCTGCTGGGACAGGCGGCCAGGCGTCAGACGGGCGGCGACGGCTGCAAAAGCCTGCCGCTTCTGGGAAACGGCAACGGAGAGCGCGCGCTGCTGGCGCTCGCTCATCTGCCCCAGATCCTGCCGCGCCTTGGAACTGATCCGGTTCAGCAGATGGGGGCTGAGCCGTCCGGCCAGGTTCTGGAAACCCGTCCGGTGGCTGCGGGTGCTCACGAACAGAGACCGTTCGAGTCCATTGGCAAGCGTGTCGAATTTCTGGCGCGGCAAGGCCAGAAGGTCCTGGGGCGCGGGCAGGGCAGCACTTGCTGCCCTCAGCTCCGTGCGGCGCCCGGTGACGAACCGGACCAGGCCGGAATTCAGCCGCCGGGAGCGGTCATCGACCATGGCCATCAGTTCGGCTTTCACCGGCACCGCGATTTCAGCAGCGCCTGTCGGGGTCGGAGCGCGCAGGTCCGCAGCCAGATCAATCAGCGTCCAGTCGGTCTCATGGCCGACCGCTGAAATCAGCGGGATGTCGCTGCCGGCAGCCGCCCGAACTACAGCTTCTTCGTTGAACCCCCAAAGATCTTCGATACTGCCGCCGCCCCTGGCGACGATCAAAAGGTCAGGTCTGGGAATGGCTCCGCCGGGGGAAAGGGCGTTGAACCCGCGAATGCCGTTGGCAACCTCTGCACCGGATGTCTCGCCTTGTACCCGTACCGGCCAGACCAGCACATGAATCGGGAAGCGGTCCGCAACCCGGTGCAGAATGTCGCGGATGACGGCGCCGGTCGGAGACGTGACCACACCAATGACTTTGGGCAGGGGCGGCAGGGTCTTCTTGCGCTCTTCGGCAAAGAGGCCTTCGGCGGCAAGCTTTTTCTTGCGCTCTTCCAGAAGCGCCATCAGCGCTCCGGCTCCAGCGGGCTCCAACGCATCGATCACCATCTGGTATTTCGACTGGCCGGGGAAGGTGGTGATCTTGCCGGTGGCGATCACTTCCAGCCCCTGTTCCGGCTGGATCTTCAGTTTAGAGGCGACGCCCCGCCAGATGACACCGGACAGAACTGCCCGGTCGTCTTTCAGGTCCAGATAGATATGGCCTGATCCGGGCCGGGAGATCCGGCCGAGTTCTCCGCGTACCCGCACATAGCCAAAGGCGTCTTCCATCGTGCGTTTGATGGAAAAGGAGAGTTCCGAGACAGAAAATTCGGCAACGTTGGACTGGGATTCGCTCACGCAGATGATTCCTCTTCTTGCTCCCGAAAGTGGCCGTTTGCCGGAAGAGGGTCAAGGGGGGGCGGAAGGGGAGATGCCGGATCCTGGGGATGTGTCAACATGCCGGTGGAACTGCTCAAGGGTCCCGAAGATGGCATCTGCTCCGAAGCTGTCCCTCAACTGGCGGCGGCAGTGGGAGGCGGGGTCGTCAAGCACCTGCACAAAGAGACGGCGCGTGCCGTTTGCCTGCAGATCCGTTTCCAGCTGCTTCAGGGTTTCCAGTGCGGTGAAATCGATGTCGTCCACGCAGGAAAAGTCGATGCAGAAAATGGAAAGCGGCGCTTCAGCCCCTCCGGCCAGCTGCCGGACTTCCGCCGCCAGCCGGTCGGCATTGGCGTAGTACATGCTGTGGGTGAAGCGGTAAATCATCACGCCGGGCAAAGCCTGTTGCCCCGAGGCGAGCGGACGGGCTTTCCAGTCCGTTTGCCCGGCCTGGACCAGAAGAAGATTGACCGGGTGATAGCCATGGCGCGTGTGCAGGATCAGGGACAGGACGATGGCCAGGACGATACCGGGGCCAACGCCGGCAAGAACCACCACGAAAATGGTCGCAAGGCTGACCCAGAATTCCGGCCGCCGTTCCTGATAGATCTGTTTTAGCCCCTTCAGGTCGATCAGATCCAGGCCGATCTTGAAGACAAGCGCGGAAAGGGCAGCTTCGGGAAGGCCGGTCAGCAGCTCGGTGAAAAAAAGCAGCACCAGAACAACAACGGCGGCGGTCACCAGCATGGCAAGCTGGCTCCGGCCGCCGGCGCTGTCCACCATCTGGCTCTTTGTCGGGCTGCCGTTGACGACGAAGGTGCCTGTCAGGCCCGCCCCCAGATTCGCAAGGCCAAGGGCGCGCAGGTCGGCCCCGGCCTCAAGCTGGTCTCCATAGCGGCGGGCATAGGCTCGCGCTGTTGCAGTGCTCTGGGCCAGAATGACAACGAGCATCGCAAGGGCGGTGGGCCCCAGCTGAAACACCAGGCTGGGTGTCATCTCCACGGCGGGAAGCGTGAGGCCGGGCAATCCGCCCGGAACGGGGCCGACAACCGCGAGCCGGGAGCTCAACCCGAAGACCCAGCTCACGAAAACCGCCAGCCCGAGCGCCAGGATCGGGCCGGGGATTTTCGGGGACACCAGCCTGAGGACAAAGATGAGACCAAGGACACCGCAAGACAGGGCTGCAGCCGATCCATTCATTGCAAGGATGGCGGCTGGAAGCTGCATCACCGCCTCCAGGCCATTGGCCTTGGGCCAGGCAATCTCGCCCATGCCGAGAACGGCCTTTAGGGCAACTTGAATGCCGACACCGGTCAGAAACCCGTTGAGCACGGTGCGCGACAGGAAATCGGCCATAAAGCCGATGCGGGCGATGCTGGCGGCAATCAGGAGAGCGCCCACCATGAGGGCGAGGAAACCGGCGAGGGCGACGAAGTGATCTGATCCGGTGGCGGCCATCCCGGCGAGAGCGGTTGCGAGAATGGCCGCCGTTGCTGAATCTGCGCCCACCACAAGATGGCGTGAGGAGCAGAACAGGGAGAAGAGGACCATGGGCAGAAGCAGGGTATAGAGCCCTGTGATCACCGGCGTTCCGGCGATTTTTGTGTAGCCCATCACTTCCGGGATGGCGATGGCCGCAAGGGTCAGCCCGGCGAAGACCTCGGGCAGCAGGCGGGCTCTTTTGACCGGAAGGACACCGGCCAGGACCCTGTTGGAAAGGAAAGCTCTTGCGGGCGAAGGCATTTGCAGATGGTCCGGATGTTGAGCGAGAGCTTATCAGCAGACCGCTTCGGGTGAAACGGTCCGGAATAAGACGTAGGGTCATGTTAAGGCCGCAGGAGCTGGAAAAAGAATAGGCAGGGCACGCGACTCGGCCTATCGAAAGATGTGTGGCACCGGGAGGCGCCGGACAATACGCCTTGAAACACGCACATGCGAGCGCCTACGGTCGGACCATGGGAAAATACGAGTTTAATATGCAACGGCTGTTTCTGCGCCATGTTCTGGCCGAAGGTGCCCGGATTGAGGCCGACCGGAGTCAGGCCAACTATCTGTTGAATGTCCTGCGGATGAAGGATGGCGATTATCTGCTCGTCTTCAACGGCAGCGACGGCGAATGGCTCGCCAAGATCTCCAGTTCCGGCCGCAGAGACTGCGCGCTCATGGTCATGGAGCGCACCCGCGAGCAGACCGAGCGCAATGATCTGATCTATTTGTTTGCCCCCCTCAAACACGCCCGCCTGGACTACATGGTGCAAAAGGCGGTGGAAATGGGCGCGGGCAGCCTGCAGCCGGTCATGACGCAGCATACCCAGTCAAGCCGGGTCAATCTGGAACGCATGGAAGCCAATGTGATCGAGGCCGCTGAACAATGCGGAGTACTCTCTGTTCCTGAAGTGATTGGCCCGCAAACGCTGAAAGAGGTGCTGGCCGAATGGCCCAGCCTGCATCCGGACCGCAAGCTGCTTTTTTGCGATGAGGCGGAAGGCACCAATAATCCCTTGCTGACGCTCGCGCAGATGAAGGAGGCCGGACCGCAGCCGCTGGCCGTTCTGATCGGTCCGGAAGGCGGGTTTTCCGAGGATGAGCGGACCTTGCTCAAAAGCCTTGCGTTTGTGGTGGTCATCCCGCTTGGCCCGCGCATCCTGCGTGCCGACACTGCAGCCGTTGCCGCTCTTACGGTGATTCAGGCAACCCTGGGCGACTGGACCTAGCCCATGGGAGGGGGGGAGCGTTCTGAGCGCGGCAACACAGTTAGCCGGTCCGGGGTGGGGAAAGCGCTCGGTCCGGCTGGGAGCCCACCCAATCCGGCTTCAGAAACTGTTGCTCACTTCAAGCAAGAGCAACCGCTCCCGCCTGCCGGCCCGGCAGCTGCCGATTCGGGCCCAGGAGAAACACAGCACCGCTGGAAGAGCCGCATCCGGTTGCCGGTGGGGGTTGCGCTGGGGCTTGTCTTTTCAGTGCTTCTGGTCGCGGTTTGCGGAATTATTGTCGGATCTCTTGCCGCGGCCGACCGCCAGATCGCCATGCGCCTTTTGAGCCAGCAGGCTCTCTCCGTGCTCAAACACAACGAGACGGTGCTGAACGGGTTCTTCGCCCGTCAGGAACAGCTGTTCCGCTCTTTGGCTGCCCGGACCGCGCGTCCAGGCGTCTTCCTGAGTGACGCGGATCTCAAACCGGTTCTGGAATTGCTGCCCGAAGGAGTGCAGCTGGAACTTGGACGGACGGTGATGGAAGAGGTCCCGGGCGACATGCTGCCCCGTCCGGCCTGGTCTGGCTTTGAGTACCGCAAGGGGTTTCAAACGGCTGTCCGGGTTCTGGAAATAGATCTCGGCAATGGCCAGCGCCTGTCCGGCTATTACCCGCAACTCGTCTTTGCAAGGCTAGCGCAGGAAATGGCCTTGGATGGAGCCCAGTCGGCTTTTTTGCTCGAGGGCAAGAACAAGGCAATTGCCGTTGCCGCAGTTCCCTTAGGCCGGTTTGCCGCCACACCTGAAGCTGCGCTGCCCGATCTGACAGCCCTGACCGAAACGCCGCTGCATCTTCTGTGGCGGGACATGGGCGGGGCCCATCGCATGGAAGGGGTGGTGGACGGGCGGCTCTTTCCCGCAGATGGCCGCATGTATACCGCGATCTTCACGCAAATTGAGGCAGGGCCCGCCAAGGGCTGGATTGCCGGGGCGCTCTACAAAGCCAAGGATTTCGGGGCGGTTCTCGACCAGACCTGGTTCGTACTCTACGCGGCCCTGGCCACCCTTGTGGTCGGGGCGTTTCTGTCGTTCATGGTGGGCCGGCTGCTGGGGCGGCCGCTGACCCGCCTTGCGGAAGCTGCGGCGGGTCTGCGCCGGCTCGACTTTGACACCGCCGGGCATTTGCCTAGGTCCCGGCTTGCTGAATTGGACGACGTCAATCAGGCCTTCAACGGTTCCACCGGTGCCCTCAACGCCTTTGCCAGATATGTGCCCCGGCAGCTGGTTTCCCGGCTGATCGAAGAGGGGATGACCGACAGCCGGACGGTGGAACTGCGTGAAATGACCATTGTGTTCGCCGATCTGGCCGGCTTTACCGGCAAGGCCTCGCATTTAAGCGCGGAGGAAACCGCCACCTATCTCAACGGCTATTTTGAAACGGTTTCCAACGTCATTGCCGACGGCGAGGGCACCATTGACAAGTTTCTGGGGGACGGGGTCATGGCCTTTTGGGGCGCGCCCTCCGACCAGCCTGACCACGCGGCCATCGCCATCCGGGCTGTGAAGGAACTGGCGCAGCGGATCGGACAGTCCCGGCAAATCGATCTGCGGGTTCGCATCGGCGTTCACACAGGCAAGGTGGTTGTTGGAGATATCGGCACGGCGGCCCGCATGAACTACACCGTGATCGGGGATGCGGTGAATGTGGCCGCCCGGCTGCAGGAACATGGCAAGAGCGTTGACCCTGAGGCCAAGGTGATCGCGCTTGCCAGTGCTGAGACCATAGCGCAAATGCCGGAAGGCCTGGAGGCGGTCAGTCTTGGGCCCGTGCAGTTGCGGGGGCGGGAGGAGGCTCTTTCAATCTTCAGGATTGCGTGAGCTGTGCCCGGAGCCGTTTCCCTGCTTGCATTCTTCTTTCAAGGCTCCTAAATCACGCGGACCCGAAAGCGCTTTTTTTTCAAAACGCGCCGGAACACTGCGGCTGACCGCCTCCCTGCCCAAAGGCCGCGCAGACATTTAGGACGGTTTCATGGCCCGCGATACGGTCGACAGCACTCCGATTGACTCTGTTGCGGATCTGGCCGCGACGCTGGAAGCGGGCTGCAAGCCGGAAGAGCAGTTCCGGATCGGCACGGAACACGAGAAATTTGGCTTCTGTCTCAAAGAGCTGTCCCCCATTCCCTATGAGGGCGCAAACGGGGTCGAGGCCGTGCTGGACGGCATGGAGACGCTGCTTGGCTGGGAGCGGATCGAGGATGCTGGCAAGATCATCGGTCTTGCGGACCAAAATGGCGGTGGGGCGATTTCCATAGAGCCGGGCGGGCAGTTCGAATTGTCCGGTGCCCCGCTGGAAACACTTCATGAGACTTGCCGCGAGGCGAATCAGCATCTGGCCCATGTGCGCCAGATCGCAGAACCGATGGGCGTCGGCTTTCTGGGCATCGGAATGACGCCGACCTGGACGCGGGCCGATGTGCCGCGCATGCCCAAGTCCCGCTATGACATCATGACCAACTACATGCCGAAGGTCGGCGCACTCGGCCTCGACATGATGTACCGCACATCCACGATCCAGGTGAATCTGGATTTCTCCAGCGAAGCGGACATGATCCGCAAGATGCGGATCGGTCTCGCCCTTCAACCGGTTGCCACGGCAATCTTTGCCAATTCGCCCTTTACAGATGGCAAGCCGAACGGGTTCAAGTCTTTCCGCGCGCAGATCTGGACCGACACGGATGCGGATCGGACCGGCGACATACCCTTTGCCTTTGAGGACGGTTTCGGCTTTGAGCGCTATGTCGACTGGGCTCTGGATGTGCCGATGTATTTCGTCAAGCGTGGCGAGACCTATTTCGATGTGACCGGAACCTCCTTCCGGCAGTTCATGGCCGGGGCCCTTGACGGGAAGATCCCGGATGCGACCCCCAGCCTTGGCGATTGGAACAATCACCTGTCGACCCTCTTCCCGGATGTGCGGTTGAAGAAATATATCGAGATGCGTGGGGCCGACGGTGGTCCCTGGCGCCGTATATGCGCGCTTCCGGCCCTGTGGGTTGGCCTGCTCTATGATGCGGGCGTGCTGGATCAGGCGTGGGAACTGGTCAAGGACTGGACACAGGAAGAGCGCGCGGCTCTGCGCAGCGCCGTTCCGAAAACCGCTCTGCAGACACCGTTCCGCAGTGGTACGGTTCTGGATGTGGCCAAGGAGGTGCTGGCTCTTGCCCAGGAAGGCCTCAAACGCCGCAACCGCCTAAGTGACGGTGATCTGGATGAGCGGGTGCATTTGGCGCCGATCGAAGAGGGGCTGGCTGCGGGCATGTGTCCTGCCGACATTTTGCTGCAACGCTATGAGGGCTCCTGGAACGGAAATATTGCCCAGGTGTTCAAGGAATATGCCTATTAAGGCCGGGGTCCCGGTCTGAACGCCCCAGGTTTGTGTTCCCTGTGGGCCGCGCGATTTGACCTGAGCGCCGCAAAGGGTCACTCTGAGGACGGTTGGTCTTGTTTCTCAAGACCTTGCTGATAGTGACCGGAGCAGTGTGATGACTGGCAGCGATACGGGAGCGCCCCCCTTTGATGTGTTCTCCTTGGCGCAGGATGTCCGGGAACGGTTCGGCTGGTCGAATGAGGATCTGAACCGCGTCATGGAACAGTTGATGCCGGCGGCGTTCAACGGCTTCCGGCATTTCGGCAGCGCGGTTCCTGGCTTTTCGCAGTTTCCGGGCATGGCCACTCCCGTCGATGTGCTGTCTTCCACTGCCTTTGCCGGCACTCCCTTTGCCAGTTTTGTCCAGAACGCCTCTGAGGCCGCTCTGACCCCGTTTTTCGGGCCCGAAGCGGTCCAGAAGGCTCTTGCCAGCCAGATCTCCGGCCTGACGGGGCTTCAAAGCGATGCCATTCAGGAAGTGATGCCGGTGGCCGCAACACTGGCAATGGGACACGTGCTGCGCCCCTTTGTCCATGGGGAGGCGCGCAATCTGCTGGATGCCTATCTGCGCGGTTTCGCGCGCGGACGCCCCAAACCCCAGCCGACACCAGCCGACTATATGCAGGGCTATGCCAATGCCATGAACGCGTTCTGGAGCGCGTTTCTGCAGCCCGCCACGCTTGTCTCCCATCCCGATGCGGACGCCGGACCGCAGGACGCCGCGCCGGAGCAGGAGGAAGAGCCGTTGGCCGAAGAGGAGGAGGCTGGCCATGAGCCTTCCGAGTTTGAAGAGATGGTGTCCAGTTGGATGGCGGCCGGGCGGGATTTTCAATCCAGCCAGTTCAAAACCTTTGACAGCTTTTTTGAAAAAGCAGCCCGGGATCTGGACGGGGAGTGATGTGCTCAGGACTGGGCGGGGTCCTGTTTTTCTGCAGTCCTCTTAACAAGTCAAAAAAAGACCCGCCAGGCGGCGGGTCAGTTGATGTCAGCAAGGTTTTGCCGACAGGGGCTGCAAATTCAGCAATTTGGCAACGGGCGGGCCAAGGCCGCCGCCACGGGGGCGCGGCGGCCTGAAAGCTCCGGAAGCTAGGCGGCGAGTTGGTCTTTGCCCTTGCATCCGTCAATCACCTTGAAGGAAGGCGCTGCGGGCTGGCTGCAATTGGCTGCCAGATGGGACGGGGCAATCGCGCCGTGGACGGTTCTGGTCAGAATGGCGGTCGGGTCTTTGTAGAAGGGGGTGGCCAAAGCCCGTCGAACGTCGCTCCGGGTCAGCCCAATGTCCTTCAACTGCTCGTCGGTCCAGGTCTGAAGGTCAATCACCTGACGGCGGTGTTTAAACATACGCCATGCGCGAACAACCGTCTGCCCGAGAAGAGCGAGGAAAGGGATGCTGGAAGAAGGTGTCATGGCATAAGTCTCCTGTTGGCGGCCAAAGGGATTGTCGGCAGCCTGTTCCGCGCCAGAGGCGTTGATCCTTGTGATTGGAACATCCTTTAGATGCCCGTTCGCCAAACATTATTCCAACGAATGTTTTTGATGAAAAATATCAGAATGTGTGATGCTAATCTTGGGAGGTTCGTCGGCTCACAAGTGTGATGGGCTCGCGGATTTTTCATTTCTCTGAAGAATGTATGGCGTGGTACACATCGCATTCTGTCATGAATGGAGTTGGCTATGCTCGACCTTGATCAGCTTCGGACCTTTGTCGCGATTGCCGAAAGCGGCAGTTTCACAAAGGCTGCTGAGACGGTGAACAAAACCCAGTCGGCCGTGTCCATGCAGATGCGCCGGCTGGAAGAGCGAGTCGGCAAACCGCTCTTTGTGCGGGTCGGCCGCCAATCCCGCCTGACGGACAATGGGGAACGGCTGCTGCATTACGCCCGCCGACTGGTTCAGTTGAATGACGAGACCCTGTCCGCCTTTGACGATGGTGAATTGTCCGGCTTTGTCCGTCTGGGGACGCCGGATGACTACGCGGACCGGTTCCTGCCGGAGATTCTGGCCCGGTTTTCCCGATCCAACCCAAAGGCAGAGGTGAGTGTGGTCTGCGCGCCGACCCCCAATCTTAGGGATCTGATCTCCGAAGGGGAACTGGATGTGGCCATCATCACCCATGTGGAAAAGCGGGGCCGCAAGAATGTGCCCATCATCCGCCGGGAGCCCCTCTTGTGGGTCGCCTCCGCCCGCCACTCGACCGAAACGGTGTCCCCCTTGCCGCTGGCCCTGGGGCGGGCCACTTGCGAGTGGCGCAAGGCCGCCATTGCGGCGCTGGATGATCTGAAGTGGCCGCATCGGCTGCTCTATTCAAGCTGGAGTTCAACGGCGGTCGGTGCGGCCGTGCTGGCGGGGCTCGCCATTTCCGTGCTGCCGGAATCGGCCCTGCGCTCGGGCATGCGCGTTCTGACCGAGCAGGACGGGTTTCCCAGCCTGCCGGAATGCGACATCGGATTGATGCGTGCCTGGAATGACAGCTCCCGCGTGACGGACGCTTTGGTCGAGCATATCGTCTCTTCTTTGGGCAACTTGTCCGTGCCTCAGGCAGCCGAATAATCGGTTTCCTTGTATTTTGTTGTGATATCAGTCGCTTGTATTGCCTTACGGTTGTCGTGGCAGTTGAAAATTTGTTTGTAATGTAACAAGTTGTGATGTATCTTCGACGAATTAATTTGTTTCTCAAATCAACCGCTTGATATGTGGCTGAACCGCGGGCTGTTCTTATGAATCACGCGTTGGACATTGATCAACTCCGGACGTTTTTAGCGATTGCGGAGCTGGGCAGTTTCACGAAAGCCGGTGAAGCCGTGCACAAAACCCAATCGGCCGTCTCCATGCAGATGCGCCGGCTGGAAGAACGGGTCGGCCAGCCGATCTTTATCAAGGACGGCCGCCAGTCCCGGCTGACGGAAGACGGTCAGCGCCTGGTGGAATATGCCCGCCGCATGATCCTGTTGAACGACGAGACAATTTCAGCTTTCAATGGCCAGAAGGAAGTCGGTCATGTGAAGCTGGGGGTCCCCGACGACTATGCGGACCGCCTGTTGCCTCAGGTTCTGGCAGCGTTTAACCGGCTCAATCCGTCCATTGAAGTGCAAGTCGAATGTTCGGGCAGCTCCAAGCTGACCGAAGCCATCCGTGAAGGTGCTCTGGATGTGGCGATCACCACCTCTAGCGACACGATGGATCTGCGCGGCGAGATCATCCGCCGCGAGCCGCTCTACTGGGTGACGTCGACCCAGCATTCCGCGCATACTCAGGACGTGATCCGTCTGGCGCTGGGCCCGGCCACTTGTGGCTGGCGCCGCCTGTCCATGGATGCGCTGGACCGGGCGGCGCGGCGCTACCGTGTCTCCTACACCAGCTCCAGTGCTGCGGCTTTGGTTGGGGCGGTTCAGGCCGGACTGGCCGTGACCGTGTTCCCGGAAAGCGCTATCCGTGACGGTATGCGCATTCTGGACGAACGGGACGGATTTCCTGCGCTACCCTCCTGTGACATTGCCTTGCTGCGCTCCGACAACGCCCGGGAAGCCATGCATGACACCTTGTGCAACCACCTTGTGGCGGCCATCGGAAATGTGGGCAATGGCGGCGGACAGTTGGCCGCAGAGTAACAGCTCGGTCGTTTTGGAAGCATCCGTGATGTTGAGCGCAATCTCCGTCAGTGCGGGAACTGCTCTCTAGCGGGCGCGCAGCATCAGCAGGTTGCCGCCGAGCACGAAAACCAGGCCAGCCGCAGCAGTTCCCGTCCAGTGATAGTCTTCGAAAATCGTAGATACGGTGAGGGCGACCACCGGAAACACAACGGTGGCATAGCCAGCCCGTGCCGATCCGATCCGGCCCAGAAGCGTCAGGTAGGAGCCAAAGGCGATCACCGAGGCGACAACCGCCAGATAGACAAGCCCGCCGAGATAGGACAGGGTCCAGTCTACCGCAAAGCTGTGGCCACGCAGGGTTGAGAAGATACCGAGAAAGACGGTTCCATAGGTCATGCCCCAGGCGCTGGCCGGTACCACGCCGATGCCGCGCCGCTGGGTGTCGGCGGACAGCATGTTGCCGAGACAGAAGGACAAAGTGCCGCAAATACAGGTGACCAGTCCAAGTCCCGCGCCTGCGGACGCTGCGGCCCCTGCAAGGCTCGGCCAGAACATCAGCGCAATCCCGGCAAAGCCGAACAGTCCGGCCACAAGCGCCAGCAGGTTGGGGCGCTGGCCGAACAGGATCAGCGCCAGAAACAGGTTGAAGACCGAGGTGGTGGAAAACACCACTGCCAGAAGGCCGGAGGGCAGATAGCCCGCCCCGTAATAGAACAGGGTGAAATTGGTTGAAAAGATCAGGGCTCCCAGACCGGCAAAACGCACATGTTCGGCCAGCGGAAAAGCGAGGCTATGCCCGCGCCACCTGGCCCAGCCGATCATGAGCATGCTGGCCAGCACGAAGCGCCAGAACACGGAGACTTCCGGAGCAATGCCCACCACCTGGGTTTTCATGGCAATCCAGCTGAAGCCCCAGGCCAGCACGGTTGTTACATACAGCCCGTAATCGGTTGCGGAAAGGCCGGTGGGTCCGCTGCGTACAGCGGGGGACGCGAGGCTCATCGGGTCAATTCTCCTGGAAATATGCTCCCGACTTTGGCTGGAGTGCCCGTGCAGCGCAAATGATAGTTTTTGATATTCCCATCAGTGGCTCAGATGGATAGGGTCCTATTCTACCGCTTGGGCTTCAAACGGTCCGCCATCCCCCCAGTCTTCTGGAATGTGCCGTATTTGATCCGGAACGCGCCGTTGGCCGTTTGCAGAGAAGCGTGTTTTTCTTGAAGACAGATTTGATCAGGACACTTGATGACGCTGCTTGTAATTGAAAACTATCCCAAGGCCGGTCCGGCATCCCTTGGCCGGATCGCGGCGGCGGCGGGGTTTGATCTGACCACGGTGCACGCCTATGCGGGCGGGGTCTTGCCGGACAATATTGCCGGGTTCGGCGGGCTGATCGTGCTGGGCGGGGCGCAGGACGCGCTGGCCGATGAAGCCTATCCGCATTTGCGGGCGGTCTGTGGTCTGATCCGGCAGTTCCATGAGGCGGACCGTCCGGTGCTGGGCATTTGCCTGGGCTGCCAGCTGGTGGCGCGAGCCTTTGGCGGCGGCAATATTCTGGGCCGCCCGGTTGAATTCGGCTGGCACACGGTGACGCCCACCCGGGACGGGCAGGCCGATCCGGTTCTTTCAGCTCTGAAAGGGGGCGGCCCGATGTTTCATTGGCACACGGACACGGTGGCGCTTCCCGAAGGCGCCGTGCATCTGGCGCAGAGCGCCATGACCCCCAACCAGGCGTTCCGGCTGGGCCGGGCGACCTATGGAATTCAGTTCCACTTTGAAGCGGCTGAAGAAGATGTGCGTAGCTGGTCCCGGGATCTCATTGAGGATATCCGGCCGCACACCCCCGACTGGCCGCAGCGTCTTGACGGCGAGGCCGCACGCCACGCGCGCGAGGCGGACGCGTTCGGCGCGGCTCTGTCCGCCGCCTGGCTCGGGCTTGTCCGCCAGGGGGGTGTCCCCGGCGGACAGGGCGCGCGTTAGAGGGCTCGCGTCAAAGCACAAGATTGTGGCGGCCGACCTTGGTGATGTCGGTTTCGCCGCACAGGCCCATGGTCACGTCCAGTTCCTTGTGCATCATGGTCAGTACCTGAGCCACGCCGGCCTTGCCCATGGCGCCGAGGCCATAGATAAAAGCCCGGCCGATATAGGTGCTGTGCGCGCCGGCCGCGACCGCCTTGAACACATCCTGGCCAGAGCGGATGCCGCCGTCGAAATGGACCTCCACCCGGTCGCCAACCGCATCCACAATCTCAGCCAGAACGTCATAGGAGGCCAGCGCCCCGTCGAGCTGGCGCCCGCCATGGTTGGACACGACAATCGCGTCCGCCCCGATGTCGGCGGCGATTTTCGCATCCTCCACATCGTTGATGCCTTTCAGGATCAGCTTACGGTCCCAGTGGCTCTTCACCCATTCAACGGATGACCAGTCAAGGGTCGGGTCAAACTGGCTGTTGGTCCATTCGGCAAGTGACGTCATGTCCTCCACCCCGGACACATGGCCATGGATATTGCCGAATTCCCGGCGCTTGGTTTGCAACATGTTCCAGCACCAGCGGGGTTTGAATGCCAGGTCGATCAGCACCCCGGGCTTGGGCTTGGGCGGCGTGCTGAGGCCGTTCTTGATGTCCTGATGGCGCTGGCCCAGAACCTGAAGGTCCAGGGTCAGAACCAGCGCAGAGCAATCCGCCGCCTTGGCCCGCTGCATCAGGCTTTCCGAAAAACCCCGGTCCCGCATGACATAAAGCTGGAACCAGAACGGATTTTTGGTGTGTTCGGCTACGTCTTCGATGGAACAGACACTCATGGTGGACAGGGTGAAGGGAACCCCGAATTCCTCGGCTGCCTGGGCCGCCAGAATTTCCCCATCCGCATGCTGCATGCCGGTCAGACCGACAGGGGCAAGGGCCACCGGCATGGTGACCTCCTGACCGATCATTGTCGTCTTCAGGGAACGGTTGTCGATGTTGCGGGCAACCCGCTGGCGCAGCTTCTGGCGCTGCAGGGCAGCCTCATTGTCCCGGTAGGTGCTCTGCGTCCACGATCCGGTATCCGCATAGTCGTAGAACATTTTCGGAACCCGGCGTTTTGCGAGGGTCTGCATATCGGCAACGCTGGTGACGGTGGTCATGGTGATATCTCCCGGAACCTTCAGGTTTGATTGGCTTTTTTGATGGATTTAAGCGGGCGCAGCCCCGCAGTCTGTTCGCGCTGGTCCAGCAGCTCAACGTCAAACAGCGTGCCGCGCACATAGTCGATATGGGCTTCAGAGGCGCGGCGCGCCCCGGCGCTGTTGCCTGCAAGGATCGCTTCGGCAATCTCCCGGTGCTGCCGCAGCAACTCACTGCGTGCGTCCGGATGGTGATAAAGCCGGCCGCGATTGTAGAAGACGCCGTTTTCCAGAAGCCGGTAGCAGGCGCGCAGAGTGTGCAGCATCACCACATTGTGGGCGGCTTCGCCCACAGCATGGTGAAACTCCACGTCAAGCAGGGCTTCCGCTGTCAGGTCTTCGTCTTCATGGGCGGTCTGCATCTGCGCGATGATGTCTTGAAGCCGGGCCCGGTCGGACGGTGCCGCACGGTCCGCCGCGTGACCTGCGGCCTGGCTTTCTATGTCCCGCCGGAATTCGAAATAGTCGTTGATGGCAGCCGGATGCCGGGCGATCAGTTGGACCACCGCTTCGGAGAAAACCGGCCCGATCAGATCGCAAACAAAGGTACCGCCGCCCCGGCGCGCCTCGGTCAGGTTCCGCTCTTCCAGAACCTTGAGGGCATCACGCAACACCGGGCGGGACACTTTCAACTGCTCGGCCAGATCCCGCTCTGCCGGCAAACGCTCGCCAGAATGCAACACCCCTTTCAGGATCAGGGTCTCGATCTGCTCGACAACTGCATGGGCGGTTTTTTGATGATCAACGGGCTGAAACATGTCCGGCCAAGTCCTCCATGGCGCACCATAGGCGCTGATCCAAAATTGGTCAATTTTTTGATCCAATTTGAAAGTGCATGCACCTCTTCGGGAAAATGCGGGGCGCGCCGATTTTAGGCCTTGGTTTCAAACCGCTCTTGGGGGCACACTGAAACCACTGAGCAAAAATGCCGTGGGGCGCCTCCATTGGACAAGGGATCAGACAACGGTTCGTCATTGCCTTCCTTCCGAATGTCTCCTTTACGGGACTGGGTTCTGGGAGAGGTCCATGCGCGTCCCTTTCGCGCACTCTCCGGCCCGCGCACGGTGTTGCACTATGCTTTTTTGACCACGCCGGAAGAAGCGGCCCGGGACCAGACATGGCTGAGCGAATTCTGCCTGTCGCGCGGCACCCACGGCCCGGCACCGGGCACACGGCACCACACCCTGCCATTTGGCGGTGGAACCTTCAGCTGGGAACAGCATGCGGAATTCACCACCTATACCTGGGACGGACCTGCGCAGGCGGAACAGATTTTCGGCCAATTGCCAGCTACCCACCCTTTCGGAGCCGCCTTTCATGCGCCCGGAGACTTGCTGGTGGCCGTGCGTCTGGAGCTGCACGCGCCGATGGACCCTGGCATCTGGCGTGGCCAGTTTGATGAGAGCAGCTTGACGGTGTCCAATCTGGAAGACAGCGCGGCCATGGTGGCCACCGACTTCCGGCAGGACGGGGACGGCCTGACCCGGATGCTGGTCTTCAACCGGGATTTGAGCGACGTTCAGTCCGGCGCGGTGGTGCAGCGGCTTCTGGAAGTGGAAACCTACCGGACACTGGCGCTCTTGGGACTGTTTGAGGCCACCCGGCTTCAGCCCGACATCCGGCGGTTTGAGATTGAACTGGCGGATTTGACCGGCAAGATGAAAGACACATCCGCACTGGGGGCCAATCAGGAGCTTCTGGACAAGCTGTCCGCGCTGGCGGCTGCCCTGGAAGCGGGGGCGGCGGCCAGCACCTTCCGGTTTGGCGCCAGCCGGGCCTATGACCAGATCGTCAAGGCCCGCTTTAGCACCTTAAAGGAAGAGGCTGCGCCCGGAGAGCTGTCTATGGCCGCCTTTCTGGCCCGCCGCCTTGCTCCGGCCATGCGCACCTGCCAGGCAATTGAAGACCGGCAGGCCATGCTGTCGCGCAAGCTGGCCCGGGCCACAACCTTGCTGCGCACGCGGGTGGATGTGGAGCTGGAACAGCAGAACCGCAGCTTGTTGCAGTCCATGAACCGCAGGGCCCGGCTTCAGCTGCGCCTGCAGCAGACGGTTGAGGGCCTGTCCGTGGCCGCCGTCAGCTATTATGTCGTGGGTCTGATCTCCTATCTGGCCAAGGCGGCCAAAGGCGCGGGCCTGCCTGTGCCGGATGCCAATGTCACCACGGGGCTTGCGGTGCCGGTGGTCATCGCCCTCATCTGGTGGACCATGCACCGCCTCCGCAAGAAAAACGGTGATCCCTAGGCAGGGGCAAACTCACAGCGAAGAAGCGGCTCTTTTCAGACCGGCCTGACGCAGCCGGGGTTTCGTTCAGATCGTGTTTTATCGGATGTGCCTTGTGCGGTCTGAACGCTTGGATGTGAACGCAAAAGACAAAACGGTTTGAAGACGCATGAACGCCGCACGCTCGCAAAAAAGGCCGGTCTCCCGGCCTTTTCCATCTCGTCGCGTCCGAAGCAGGGCCCGCTAGTTTGTGGTGCCGTCCGCGTTGAACTGGGCCAGATAAGCGATCACATTGGCACGGTCTTCTTCCTTCCGCAGCCCGGCAAATGCCATCTTGCCTTTCGGAATGAGCTTTTTCGGCTTGGTCAGGTAGACGTCCAGCGTGGCCACATCCCACACCTTGCCATCCTTCATCTCCAGCAAAGCCTTGGAATATTTGTAGCCTTCGATTGCGCCCCACGGGCGGTCCACAACGCCGTTCAACACGGGGCCAACCTTGTTCTTGGCTTTTTCGCCGACTGCATGGCAGGCAGCGCATTTTTTGAAAACCTTCTCACCCTTGACCGCGTCGCCATCGGCGCTCGCGTGAGCGGTCAGCGCCAGAAACAGGGTCCCGGCGATCATCAGCATACGCTGCATAAATCTCTCCCTCGAGTTGCGTGCATTCGTATGAGCGCACAAGATCAAGAACCCGGCCCATATGCAAGTGTCGAGCCGTCGCATCCGCAGATCTACGGATACTCACAATGGCTGCTTTCCGGACCAGCTGACATCAGCTTGCCTGCACCGATCCAAGCGGTGTTGTGACCGGCAGCCGCAGCCACTCATCCAGCCCCTCGTCCCAATAGGGCGAAGAGCCATAAAGGCCGGCCAGGAAGTCAATAAAGACCCGGACCTTGGCCGGAAGAAACTGGCGGCTGGGATAAACCGCATAGAGCCCGACATCCTTCGAGGCCCGGTATTGCGGCAGAAGGATCTGCAATTTTCCTTCTCTCAGATCCGGACCGATGTCCCAGGTGGATCTCAGCGCAATGCCGACGCCCGACAGCAGGCATTCGCGCACCACTTCGTTGGAATTGGTCTTGACCGGAGACTGGGTGCGGACGGTCTCAAGCCCGTCCGGCCCGGCAAGGCGCCAGGGATCCTGATTGGTCGCTGCAAGCGTCACATGGTTGCTGGCCAGATCTTCGATGGTCTCTGGAACGCCATATGTCTCAAGATAGGAGGGACTGGCGCACAAGATCCGGTGGACCGGGGCAAGGCGCCTGGCAACGAGGCTGGAATCGGACAGTTCGGCGATCCGGATCGCCAGATCGTAACCGTCGCCGACAATGTCGACAAAATCATCCGACAGGTCGAGATTGATGGACAGATCCGGGTTTTCCGACAGGAACCGGCCCAGATGCGGCGCAATATGCAGACGTCCGAACGAGGTCGGCACGGCCACGCGCAGACTGCCCCGCGCTTTGGCGGAGCCACGGCAGACGAAGGATTCAGCTTCTTCCACCGAAGCCAGGATCGCGACCACCCGTTCATAGAACCCCTGTCCGGCTTCCGTCATGGCGATCTGGCGTGTGGTGCGCTGGAGCAGGCGGGTGCCGAGTTTTTCCTCCAGTCTGCGGATCCGTTTGGAAACAACTGCCGGGGACAGGCTCATTTCGCGCCCCGCCGCCGACATGCTGCCCGCGCTGACCACCCGGGCGAAAATCTCCATGTCCGTCAGATTGCTCATTTTCAATCTCTCAGAAAGACAATTTATGGTCTTTGGCCCCTAGCAAATGCGGTCAAGCTTGCCACAATTGATCAAAGCCGATGAACTACCAGCTCTTGTTACGATAGGACAAGCCGTCTAGATCATGGCAAGACCATGGAAGGAGAGCCCCGTGACCGCAATCGCAATGCCAGCCCCGGACGAAGATGTCCTGGCCCGCCGTCAGGAGATTGTGAAAGCACTGCAGGCCATTGTGCCGGGCGAAGGGGTGATCCATGAAGAACGTGAAATGCGGGCCTATGAGACCGACGCCCTGACGGCCTACCGGCAATTGCCGCTGATCGTGGTGTTACCGGAAACGGTCGGGCAAGTCTCCAAGGTCCTGAAATATTGCCACGACAACGATGTGAAAGTGGTGCCGCGCGGGGCTGGAACCTCCCTGTCCGGGGGCGCGCTGCCGGTGGCGGATGGCGTTTTGCTGTCGATGATGAAATTCAACCAGGTGTTGGACATCGACTTCGAGAACCGGGCCGTTGTGGTGCAGCCCGGGGTGACCAATCTGGGCATCACCAGGGCCGTGGAACATGAGGGCTTTTATTATGCACCCGACCCGTCCTCCCAGATCGCCTGTTCGATCGGCGGCAATATCGCGGAGAATTCCGGCGGTGTGCACTGCCTGAAATACGGCCTGACCACCAACAATGTGCTGGGTTTGGAGATGGTTCTGATCACCGGCGAGGTGATCCGGCTCGGCGGCAAACATCTGGACAGTGAAGGCTATGATCTTCTTGCCCTGATGACCGGATCGGAAGGACTGCTGGGGGTGGTGACCGAAGTGACGGTGCGCATCCTGCAAAAGCCGGAAACGGCCCGGGCACTGCTGATCGGCTTCCCGGCCAGCGAGGATGGTGGGCGCTGTGTTGCCGAAGTCATCGCCGCCGGGATCATTCCGGGCGGTATGGAGATGATGGACAAACCGGCCATCCACGCGGCGGAGGATTTCGTTCATGCGGGGTATCCGCGCGACGTTGAAGCCCTTTTGATTGTCGAACTGGACGGCCCGGAACGGGAAGTTGATTTCCTGATCGGCCGGGTCGAAGAGATTGCCAAGGCCAATGGGGCCAGCCATTTGCGCATCTCCGAGAGCGAAGAGGAGCGCATGACCTTCTGGGCCGGGCGCAAGGCGGCCTTTCCCGCTGTGGGCCGGATCTCGCCCGATTATCTATGCATGGACGGCACCATACCGCGCCGGGAATTGCCGAAGGTTCTGGCGCGCATGCGCGAACTGGCGGAGGCGCACGGGCTTGGCGTGGCCAATGTGTTCCATGCCGGGGATGGCAACCTGCATCCGCTGATCCTTTACGACGCGAACAAGCCGGGCGATCTGGACGCAGCTGAGGCGTTCGGCGCTGATATTCTGCGCTTGTGTGTCGAGGTTGGCGGCGTCTTGACCGGAGAACATGGGGTCGGCATCGAAAAGCGCGACCTGATGACGGACATGTTCACCGAAGAGGACTTGAAGCAGCAGCAAAGGGTGAAATGCGCCTTTGATGCCAAACAGCTGCTCAATCCCGGCAAGGTGTTTCCGGTTCTGCACCGCTGTGCGGAACTTGGCAGGATGCACGTGCACAAGGGGCAGCTGCCGTTCCCGGATATTCCGCGCTTCTAAGGACTGAGTGATGGACGCGATAATAAAGCCCCGCAGCGCGGGCGAGGTTGAACAGGCCGTCAAATGGGCAGCCGCCGAAGAACAGCCGCTCGAATTGATCGGCCATGGTTCCAAACGGGCTCTTGGACGGCCTGTGCAGGCGGCCCATATGCTGGATCTGTCGGAGCTGACCGGCGTGGACACCTATGAGCCGGAAGAATTGGTCCTGACCGTGCGGGCCGGCACACCCATGGCCGAGATTGAAAAGCTGGTCGATGACCATGGCCAGGAACTGTCCTTTGAGCCGCTGGACTATGGCCCGCTTCTGGGCTCCGAGCCGGGAAAAGGCACCATTGGCGGGGTGCTGGCGGCCAATCTGTCTGGCCCGCGCCGGATCAAGGCAGGGGCCGCGCGCGACCATATTCTGGGCATGGAGGCGGTCTCCGGACGGGGGGAGATTTTCAATTCCGGTGGCAAAGTGGTGAAGAACGTCACCGGTTATGACCTGCCGCGGGCGCTGTGCGGGTCTTTCGGCACTCTGGCCGTGGCCGCAACCGTGAGCCTGAAGGTCAATCCGAAGCCGGAAACCTCAGCGTCTTTGGTGCTGACCGGCTTGGGCGACGAAACCGCTGTCAAAGCCCTGTGCAGGGCCATGGGATCGTCAGCGGAAGTGTCGGGCGCGGCGCATCTTCCTGCTGGCATTGAGGGCGGCGTCAGCCGCACCATACTGCGCCTGGAAGGGTTTGAAACCTCGGTCGACTACCGCTTCAAATCTCTTGAGACGCTGCTGGCGGACTGCGGACCGGCGGAGCGCCTGGAGGAGGCGGCGTCCGTGTCCCTTTGGACCCGCATCCGCAATGTTATGCCGTTTGCGGGAAGGGATGCGCCGGTCTGGCGCGTGTCCGTTGCTCCGTCCTCAGGGCCCGAGCTGGTGGCAGCGCTCCGTAATACCTGCGAGATAAAGGCTTTTTATGATTGGAGCGGCGGCCTTATATGGGTGAGTCTTCAAGATGGCCTGGCCCATGAAAAAGACGTGCGCGCTGAAGTGACCCGGGCTGGCGGCGGCCATGCAACCTTGGTGCGGGCCGGGTCTTCGGTCCGTTCCAGTATCCCGGTCTTTCAGCCCCAGGCCCGGCCGCTGGCGGCCTTGTCCCGGCGGCTGAAAGAGCAATTTGATCCGAAGGGCATCCTGAATCCCGGCCGGATGGTGCCGGGGCACTAGTCACCTGAAGCCGAAGTTCGTCACATTTCCCCGGCATGCGCCGAACGAACTTCAGATTAAAGAAGGGAACTAGAAAGTTGATGTTTCTGGAGCATCGTGCAGACTTGTCCCCCGGTGCTCTACTGTGGTTTTCGAACTTGAAATACGCTCCGGCGGTTACGGCCAAAATGAGGCGTGTTTCAGATTTGCCACACCAGGCTTTGGACCGCTTCCGAGAGGGGTGGATGTGTTCGGGCCGGGCGGCCGGGAAGTCCCGTCAGCTGCAGTCCGCAAAGGGCTGTCAGGAAAGTCACCATGTTCTTTTCTGCAAAACCCTTTTACCGGAAACGACCATTGTAGTGGGCGCGGGCGGACCCTACGATCCGCCCCGTTCGGGAGACGAGAAGGGTAACAGGGCACCATGCAGACGAATTTTACCGCAGACCAGCTGAAGGACAGTCACGTTGCGGAGTCTGAAAAAATTCTGCGCAAATGCGTGCATTGCGGCTTTTGCACAGCCACCTGTCCGACCTTCACGCTTCTGGGCGATGAACTCGACAGCCCGCGCGGCCGGATCTATCTGATCAAGGATATGCTGGAAAATGACCGGCCTGCGGATGACAAGATCGTCAAGCATGTTGACCGGTGCCTGTCCTGCCTTGCCTGCATGACGACCTGCCCGTCGGGAGTGAACTACATGCATCTGGTCGACCATGCCCGCATTCACATTGAAAAGACCTATAAGCGGCCCTTGGCCGACCGGCTGATGCGTGCCGTTCTGGCCTTTGTGCTGCCCTATCCGAACCGTTTCCGGCTGGCTTTGACCGGTGCATTTTTTGCCCGCCCCTTTGCCGGGGCGTTCAAGGCGCTGGGCGGTCCGCTGGCGCGAATGGGCGCGATGCTGGAGCTGGCGCCGCGCCACGCACCCGGACGGGGCGAGAAGGAAGGGCCGGGAACCTTTGCAGCCGAAGGGGCGGGCCGCAAGGGCCGGGTCGCGCTGTTGAGCGGCTGCGCGCAGCCGGTTTTGAACCCGGCAATCAATGATGCAACGATCCGGCTGTTGCAACGCAAGGGGTATGAGATCGTTCTGCCCAGAGGCGAGGTCTGCTGCGGCGCACTGGTGCACCATATGGGCAAGGAAGAGGCGTCCCTTGAAAATGCCCGCCGCAACGTGGATGTCTGGCTGGGCGAGGCAGACGGGGAGGGGCTGGACGCGATCCTGATAACGGCGTCCGGATGCGGCACCACGATCAAGGATTACGGCTTCATGCTGAAGGACGACCCGGCCTATGCCGAAAAGGCCGCGAAAGTATCGGCCCTTGCGAAAGACATCACTGAATTCCTGACCGGGATTGATTTGGGAACGCCTGCGCTGCAGCCCGGACTGACGGTGGCCTATCATTCGGCCTGTTCCATGCAGCACGGCCAGAAGATCACCCGCCAGCCGAAGGATCTCTTGAAGTCGGCCGGGTTTGAGGTCAAGGATGTGCCGGAAGGGCATTTGTGTTGCGGCTCGGCCGGCACCTACAACATTCTCCAGCCGGAACTCGCCCGCAAGCTCCGGGACCGGAAAGTGGCCAATATCGAAAAGACCCGCCCTGATGTGATTGCCACCGGCAATATCGGTTGCATGACCCAGATCGGCCTTGGCACGGATATTCCGGTTCTGCACACGGCTGAGCTTCTGGACTGGGTCTATGGGGGGCGGGAGCCGGAGGCGGTCAGCGCGCTGAAAGCCGAAAGCGCGGCGCACTAGGCCTTTCAGGGCGTTCTCCTTGGGCCGGAAAGCAGATCACAGATCCCGGGTGCCGAGTTGCACCGGGGTCTTGTCCGGATCATGCGCGGCCGGCTGGCCCGCAAGCCGCAAGGTCCGCTCCAGCAATTGCTCGTAGATCGGACGTCCGCCCAGATGATGGGCCGTAAGGGACGCGGTGGTGCAGGTGACCAGCACCGGCATGATCAGGGAATAGGCGCCGGTCAGCTCCATCACCAGAACCACCCCGACCATCGGTGCACGCACGGAGGCGGCAAAGAAGCCCCCCATCGCGGCGACCGCGCAGGCGGCTCGGAAATGGTCCTCCAGCGGGAGGAAGCTGGCGGTCAGAATCCCGAAGGCCAGCCCGGCGCAGGTCGCAATGGACAGCATGGGCGCAAAAATGCCCCCTGGCACGCCGGAGGCGTAGGAAAAGAGGACGCCTCCGAACCTGAGAACGGTCAGCAGCAGCAGGGCAACGACGCCATAGTCACTTACGATCAGGTCGGTCACCAGGTCCTCACCGCCGCCGGTGGCGGGGGGAAACGCATTCAAAAGCAGGCCCGTGACCGCGCCGATGACCAGTGCGGGCAGCCACCGGCGCCCCTTCGGGATCCGGTGGAACAGATCCATCACCAGGATCAGTGCGCTGTTGAAGAACACCCCGAGCAGGCCCAGAATAATGCCTAAAATCCCAAGGAAGACATAGCTCCAAACCGGGATGTAATCCACTTGGACCATTAGAAACGGACCGATCTGGGTCAGTTCCTCGGTGATGGCCGCGCTCAGGATCGAGGCGATGATGACGGCCATATAGGTGCGGTAGGAAAAAGGGAACTGGCGACGCGTCTCCTCAACAATGAACAGGATCGCGGCCAGGGGCGCGTTGAAGGCGGCGGCGAGACCCGCCGCAGCCCCGGCCGCCAGCAGGCCTTTGTGATCGGACGGGGAAACATAGTGATAGGACCGGGACAGGGCCTCGGCGGTCATGGCTCCCATGTGAATGGTTGGCCCCTCGCGTCCCAGAACCAAGCCGGACCCAAGGGCAAGCACGCCGCCAACAAATTTGGCGATCAGAACCTGCGGCCAGCGGATCGGCCGCTTGTCTTCCATCGCTCCTTCAATTTCCTGAATGCCGCTGCCGGCCGCTTCCGGCGCGACCCGCTGGATCAGGAGAAAGGCAGTGACGACGCAAGCCGCCGAAATGACGGCGGATACGGCATAGGGCAAGGCCCCTTGGCCGAGCATGAGGCGCAGGGCAGCATATTGGTGATGCAGGAATTCAAGACCGGCATGGAACCCGGTCGCCAGACCGCCGACGAGAATCCCGACAAGGGCCGCTTTGACAAAATAGGCCGCGTCAGCGCGGGACAGGTAGCTTTTGCGGCGCACGCTCATGGCCTAACGTCGTTTCGAAAGAGACGGCAGGAGGAGAGAGCTTTCCCCCCCATTCGCTGGTCAAAGTGCAGAGAAACGGCGGCTGGCGCAAGCTCTGCCTTGGTATTTGTGCCAGATATGGGAGGTCAGCGGGGCACTCTGGGCACAGCCCGGCCGCCGCTGCCGGCAGCTCTGGACGACGAGCCAATCTGGAAAAGCGGGGGGCAGGGGCAGCTGTCGCGCGGCGCCGTCACACGTTTCCAGACGCACGTCCCAGCCCCGACCGATGCTAGATCACATGCACCTTGGTACCGACGCCAACCCGTTCATAAAGGTCCTTGACGTCCTGATTGCGCATACGGATGCAGCCGGAGGAAACCGCATGGCCAATGGTCCAGGGCTGGTTGGAGCCATGTATGCGGTAAAGGGTCGAGCCGAGATAAAGCGCCCGGGCGCCGAGCGGGTTCTGGGGGCCGCCGGGCATGAAGGCTGGAAGGTCGGGACGGCGCTTGCGCATGGCGGCGGGCGGGCGCCAGTCCGGCCACTCGGCCTTGCGGGTGATCCGGTGGGTTCCCGCCCATTCAAAGCCGGGTTTGCCGACCCCGACACCATAGCGGCGGGCGGTGCCGCCTTTCTGGACGAGGTAGAGATAGCGTGAGGTTGTGTCGATAACGATGGTGCCCGGCTTATAGGGGCCACCATAATCGACGACAGCGGGCAGGAATTGCGGTGCCACCTGCCGGGTCTGCTGGCGCGTCTTTGGCTGGCGGGCCGGTTCCAGTTTGCGCGACCACCAGTTGGCCCGGCGCAGTTTCGGCTGCTGCATCTGCCGTTGTTGTATCTGACGCTGATATACCGGTGCGGCAACCCGCCGTGCGGCCTGGGGCTGAAGCTGCAGCATCCAGGGTTCGGTCAGGTTCGGGCTCAGGACCAGCGGCGGCGGGGCCACCTGCCCGGCAGAGGCGGGGCTGGCGGTCAGCGCGGCGCCGAGAATGGCAGCGCCTGCGAAAGACAGCAGCGTTTCGGGGATCTTCTTCACACAAAACATGGTGGTACTCATGACTCGTCAACAACCATATTTACCGGCAATTTGAGGCCGCCGGTTAACACACTGGCAATGATGATACGAAGAGGGCTTCAGCCAAAAGTGAATCGAACCATTAGTATTTCAATAAACGTTTCTTATGGTTACCCGAAGCTTGAGAAACACCGTGAATAAAAGGTTACCGGTCGGTGGAGCCAGTGAGATGTTAACGGGAGACGCGGCCGGAAAGAGGCTTCAGCGCACCCGCCGCCGGGCGTCGCGGGCCACAAGCGGCAGCAGTGGTTTGGTCTGTTTCATCGACATGCCCGGCCGGATCCTGGGATCATACAGCATGTTCAAAATGATCTGGTCGAACACCGTGAACCGGCTGTGCCGCGAGGTGTCATTGAAAACCGAGTGCGTGAGAGCCTTGTCATCATTCATCGGGCCAAGCCCTTGCAGGATCTCTTCCACAAGGCAGCGTTTGAATAGGAATTCGCCCTCGTCGGAGACGATGACGGCGGAGGAGCGCTTGATGCCATCGCGGCCGGAGACCACCCGCACAAGGCAGCGGCCCGGCACTTTGGCACGGTCGTTCTTATAGATATCCTTTTTCACCACGGGCACATATTGGGCCCGGTCCACCACATAGACGTCAAAATTTGCTTTGGCCGGATCGTTGGTGATTCTGGTTTGCAAACCGCCAATGCGCTTGTCGATGTCGCGGATGAACCGGTGAACCATGCGGGTCCGGTTCTGTTTGGACAGGTTATGGACGTAGAAGGTCACCGGCCGGGTGAATTTTTTCACCAGATAGGGCCGCCAGCTCCAACTGCGGTATTCGAGCCCGAAAACGGTTTTTTCAAACCCGCGCAAAAGTTCTTCGGTGGAAAAGGAGTCGCTGGCCGCCCGTGACGGGGAGGCGGTCAGGACGGCCACAAGAGCCAGAAGAAGTGGCAGATGAACAAAGCGCATACCAGTCATATACCCCTGAATGGATTGGCAGACCATTAGCATTTTCGCAGGTCGCAGCACCGGAAAGGCTGACTGCGCGCGGTCTGAGGGCGAAAGGGCAATCAGACAAGTCACGGCTGTAAAAGGGGGCTGCTGGCCGTTAAAGTTTAGCCCATATTGTAACTTTCTGCAGAAACGGAAAAACATTTCCTTAAACTTCCGCTGCTATTCATAGGCCAATCAGTTTTGGAATGCGCCTGCAGGGGCAAGGGACGGGAGTAGGCATGGCCGCGGTGAAAAGATCCTTTCGAGCGGAAAGCTTGATACGCATTAATTCCGAGGCAGAGCTTGATCCTGCTTTCAAAGAAGAACGCAGGCACCAGGAAGTTCTTGCCGAAATTTCAAGTCTGAAAGCCCTGATCAACAGCGGTACAGCCGGGCAGTCTGCCCCCCTTGATGCGCAGGCCATGAGCGAACAGTTCATGAGCGAATTCCGCAAGGAATTGTCGGAAGCCGCCAAGCTGAAGGTTGAGCTGGACGCCATCTATGAGGCGATTGCCCAGACGAAAAAGGAAATCGCGACCCTGCACCAGACCACGGGTGCGGAGGGCGATGAAATGGCCCGCGTGACCAACGAACTGGACGCGGTCGTCATCGGCACGGAAGGGGCCACCGAAACAATCCTGTCCTCCGCCGAATTCATCGATGACACCGCCAATACCCTGTCCGCCCGTGTAACGGGCGAAGATGCCGAAATGGCAAATGACATCCGCGACAAGGTCATCCAGATTTTCGAAGCCTGTAATTTCCAGGACCTGACCGGCCAGCGTATTACCAAGGTGGTCGGCACGCTCCGGTTTGTGGAAGACCGGATCATCCAGATGATGGATATCTGGGGTGGCATTGATACCTTCAAGGACATCGAGGTCGAAGATCGCGATGTGAAGGAGGGCGATGCGGCTCTTCTCAACGGCCCGGCGCTGGAAAGCGACACGGATGTTGCGACCCAGGACGACATCGACGCCCTGTTCGCCTGACCGGCCCGCAAGTTCGCGCAAAAGCCCGGCCCTGTGCCGGGCTTTTGCCGTTTTCAGGTAGGTGTTCTTTTGTCTTGCCGGGGGCGTGGTTAACAGATAGACATATCATGAACAAAACAGGAATAAGGGGCTGGATATGGCCGGTCAATCATCCGGAATTGGGGCAAAGCCTGAGCGGGATCCGGTCACCGGCCTGATGAAAGGGCCCGACGGCAAGAACCGCTGCTGGTGGTATGGGGGATTGGAGGATTATCAGCGCTACCACGATACGGAATGGGGCTGGCCGGTGGCCGATGACCGCCGCCTGTTTGAAAAGATCTGCCTGGAGGGTTTCCAGTCAGGCCTGTCCTGGTTGACGATCCTCAGGAAGCGTGAGGCATTCCGGGCCGCTTTCGCCAATTTCGAGTTTGAGGACGTGGCCACATTCACCGGCCAGGATGTGGAGCGCTGCCTTCAGGACAGCGGTATCGTGCGCCACCGCAAGAAGATTGAATCCACCATCAACAATGCCAGGCGCGCTCTGGAGCTGCGCCAGGAATTCGGCTCGCTGGCCGCCTATTTCTGGTCTTTTGAACCGGCCCCGGAGAACCGCCCGGCCCGGCTGGATTTTGAGACCGCAAAGACTCTCGGCAAGACGGCGGAAAGCACCACCCTGTCCAAGGACCTGAAAAAACGCGGCTGGAGCTTTGTCGGACCTACCACCGTCTATGCCTTCATGCAGTCCATGGGCATGGTCAATGACCATCTGGAAGGCTGTTTTTGCCGGGAGCTGGTGGAAGAGGCGCGAAACGCTTTTGTCCGGCCGGTGCCGGCTTGAAATACTTCGCGGCAAGATGACCGGCCGCACCTGATAGAAACGGCCCTAACCGGTTTTGGAGCCCCTTCGGGGCAAGCATCGTTGGGTCTTCAACTGCCGCCGGATCAGACACTTTGCCGCGTTTTTTGGTCCGAAAACACGTGATGATACGGAGGGACAGCACCAGCGGCAGGCGTTAGCGTGGTCAGGTCGACCGAAAGCTGATGGGTGCTGTCATGAGATATCTGATTGCCTATGCCTCCACCGAAGGCCAAGCCGAGAAGATTGCCAGATACATGGACGCTGCGTTGTCTGCGTCAGGGCACACGGTTCTCCTGCACAATGTCAGTGGTCTTTCAGGCGGGCTGTCCGTCTCTGATTTCGACAAGGTCATCATCGCCGGGTCCGTGCATTCCGCCAAACATCAGTCAGACCTGGAACTCTTTGTTTTTGCCAACAGGGACCGGCTGAATGCGCTGCCAGGCCTTTTTGTATCTGTCAGCCTGGCCGCAGCGTTTCCCGATACCAGACAGGACGCTGCAGCTTATGCCGAGACCTTTTTGAAAGCGGCCCAATGGACTCCAACACAGACCGTCCTGGTCGCTGGCGCCGTGAAGCCGGGCAATTACGACTGGTTTGACACGTCCGTGCTGCTGGAGGGGGACCTGTCCAGCCATTTTAACGAGGACCTGCAGGAAACACGTGACTTTACCGACTGGGACGCTCTGACAAAACAGGTGTCGGATTTTTCAACGCAGTGAGACGTACAAAACTGGCCGGGGCTGCAATCCTGCCCGGAGCCCGGTTTGCTCTCAATTTGCCTTTGCCATTGTAAGCCCCGGCCGGGCTGGGGCTTTTAGTGCGGATGTGATGCTGCGGCGCCGGATCAGGACCGGTTTCAGCCGCAGACCTTGTCTTTCAGCGGTGCAAAGAGCGGGTTCTCCTTTGAGAACACATAATCCAGCGTCTCCACCGTCACCGTATCTGCCCCTTCCTCTATAAGGATCTGAGCGCAATCGGCGACCGCGTCCTTGGGGCACAGCACGTTGACCCGGTGCGGATCACTGCTCTCGGCAAAGCGCTGCAGGGCACCGACCTTACTCACGGCCCGCAGTGCCTGGGTGCGGTCATCAACAACCGCCTTGACCAGTTTGACCTTGCGCGCCGCCTCTTCAGCGGCAATCCGGTCCAGAATCGCGCGGGTCGCCGTAAGAGCGGTCGCGGACCAGCTGGCGTTCAAGGATGCCACCAGATGGGCCTGGCTTTCAAGGATCACGCCGTCGCGCAGGATCTTCAGATTGTTTGCATGAAGGGTCGAGCCCGTGGTGGTGATGTCGACGATCAGCTCAGCGGAGCCAGCCGCCGGAGCCCCTTCCGTTGCCCCGGCGCTTTCGACGATCCGGTAGTCGGCAATGCCATGTTTGGCAAAATAGGACCGGGTCAGGTTCACATATTTGGTGGCCACCCGCAGGCGGTGGCCGTTGCTGCTTCTGAAATCGGAAGCCACATCGCCGAGATCCGCCATGGTCTCCACATCAATCCAGGCCTTGGGCACGGCCACGACCACATCGGCCGGGCCGAAGCCAAGCGGGGTTACGATATGGACCGTGGCGGCCGGGTCGGAGATGTTCTCTTCCACCAGATCGAGACCCGTGACCCCGAAATGCGCGGTGCCGTCCGAAAGCGCGCGGGCGATTTCGGAGGCGGACAGGAATGCGATTTCCACGTCGGGCAGGCCCTTGATGGCGCCCCGGTAATTGCGGGCGCCGCCCGGTTGCAGGACTTTCAGCCCGGCCCGGCCGAAAAAGCCGTGGGTGTTTTCCTGAAGGCGGCCCTTGGAGGGGATGGCGATGATCAGCTTGCTCATGGGTCAGCCTTCAATGCTGGCGGCGATCCGGTCCAGCCACATGGAAAAGCCGATTGCCGGCACATTGTCGCCGCCACCCAGAAGGGTCAGCAGCTTGTCATACCGTCCGCCGCCCACAAGCGGGCCGCCCACAGCCGTTGACGTGGAATGGATCTCAAACACGAAGCCGGAATAATAATCGAGGCGCCGGCCGAACTCGGCGGCAAAGCTCAGGCTGGCCGGGTCGATGCCCTTGGCACTCAGCGCGTCCAGGCGCTGTCCGAATGCGGCGAGAGGAGCTGCCAGATCCAGACCATGGGCCGAGCTGAAATTCGTCAGGGCTGCGACGGCGGAGGTGCCATCGGCCTTGAGCGCCAGATAGGCGCGCAAGGTGCGGGCCGCTTTTTCATGGGCGCCGGAGCCACTGGCAAGGGCGGCCTGTTCCAGAAACCGCTCGGCGATTTCCGCCGGGCTGCGCCCGCCTACGGCAGAGATGCCAGCAATGGACAGGAGATCCTCCACCACCGCATGAGCGGCGGCCGGGTCGGCCCCTTCCAGAGCGGACAGGAAACCAAGGCGGACATCCCGGCTGTCGTCTTCCGAAGGGGCTCCATCCGTGCCAGCGCCGGCCCCGGCCATGCGGTCAATGGCGGCCGACAATTTGTCGGTTTCACCGAAGAGATCCCGCAGGCGCCGCTGCCAGACTTTGGGGAGGTCCAGTCCGGTCAGCACGGCGGCAAACAGGGTCTCGTCACCAATGCGCACATCTGTGCTGCGCACCCCAAAGGTGGCGACGGCCTTGATCGACAGGGCCAGAAGATCCGCATCTGCGGCGGCAATATCCGTCCGTCCGAGGCTTTCCGCCCCCAGCTGGGGGATTTCGCCCAGCCCGTCGGGCCGCTGACGGAAGACCGGTCCAGAATAACAATAGGCCGCTGGCAGCGTGGCCTTTTTGCGGGCCACATGATACCGGCACACGGGAATGGTGAAATCCGGCCTTAGGCAGAGGTCGGCGCCGTCGGTGCCTTGGGTCAGGTAGAGACGGCGGCGGATGTCCTCGCCGGTCAGGTCCAGAAACACATCTGCGGGCTGCAGGATCGGCGGTGCCACACAGTCATGGCCAGCCTCCTGAAAGAGCTGTAGCACTGCGTCGATTGTTGCCGGGTTCAGCCCGGTTGATCCAGCCGCCGGTTGCATGCCTCAGCCCTCGTTTTGCCGTCTGCGGTCTTCGGCCTGGCCGTCCAGCAGGCCCCGCACGGTGGCCACCAGATCCGCTTCGGAAACGGTGACCTGTGCCGGGCGGCTTTCCCGCCAGGTGATGTTGTCGGTGATTTCCTCCGACAAGCGTTTGCCTTCGATCAGGTCCTTGATCTGCAGTTCTCCAGCGGCCCGTTCGTCCGAGCCCTGAATGATGGCAACCGGGCAGCCGCGCCGGTCCGCATATTTCAGCTGGTTGCCGAATTTCTTCCAGTTGCCCTGATACATTTCCGCCCGGATGCCGGCCGCACGCAGGTCCTGAACCATCTTCTGATAGCGGCCGAGGGTCTCAACATCGCCGTCCATCACGGTCACAAGAACCGGGGCCACCGTGCCGGAGGCGGACAGTTTGCCCAGGTTCTTCAGCGCCGTCATCAGGCGGGACACGCCGATGGAAAAGCCGGTGGCCGGAACATCGCGGCCGGTGAAGCGCTTGACCAGCCCGTCATAACGGCCGCCGCCACCAACGGAGCCGAACTGGACGACTTCACCCTTTTCATTGGTCACATCGAAGAGCAGCTCGGCTTCATAAACAGGGCCGGTGTAATATTCCAGGCCGCGGACCACAGACGGGTCGATCTTGATCCGGTCCCCGCCATAGCCGCAGGCGGCAAAGATGGCGGCCATGGTGTCCAGCTCCCGTACGCCGTCATTGTCAAGCGTGCCGACACCGGAAACGAAATCCGCGATCGTATCGATGGCATGGGCGTCCAGACCAGCGCCCTTGGTGAAGTCGCCGCTGTCATCCTTGCGCCCTTCGCCGAGCAGCAGGCGGACGCCTTCAATGCCGAACTTGTCGAGCTTGTCGATCGCGCGCAGAACGGTGAGGCGGCGCTCGTCGTTTTCCTCACCGCCTAGGCCGACGCTTTCCAGAACCCCGTCGAGAACCTTGCGGTTGTTGACCCGGATGACATATTGGCCGCGCGGGATGCCCAGGGCTTCCATAGTATCGGCCATCATCATGCACATTTCCGCATCGGCCTGAACGCCGGATGCGCCCACCGTGTCGGCATCGAACTGCATAAATTGGCGGAACCGGCCTGGACCGGGCTTTTCATTACGGAACACCCAGCCCGCCCGGTAGCTGCGGTAGGGCAGCTGGATCTCGTTGATATGTTCCGACACATGTCGGGCCAGCGGCGCGGTCAGGTCGTAGCGCAGGCTCATCCACTGCTCGTCCTCGTCCTGCACGGAAAATACGCCGGCATTCGGCCGGTCAGTATCGGGCAGGAATTTACCGAGACAGTCGGTAAATTCAAAGGCAGGGGTTTCGACAGGGTCGAAGCCGTAGCGCTCATAGACCGCGCGGATCTTGCTGATCATGTCATCCGTGGCGCGGATGTCCTCAGCGGGGCGGTCGGCAAAACCCCGTGGCAGGCGTGCCTTCAATTTGTTCGGTTTTTTGGCCATGAAGTCGTCAGATCCCGGCGAGTTCTCCACCGGCCGCCACCATGGATCTGCGGCAACCGGCGCTAAGTCAATTGCGGTTGTCCTAGACGAAACGGCAGATGAGGGCAAGGTTGGCAAGCCGGGCAGGCAAGGGCAAGGGAGCAGGCCCGCGCAGCTTGCCCGGCAAAAAGGGCGGACACTGCCTTGTTTGCATCACACTTGCCCGTCAAAGGGCGTCGGGCAGGGAAAGACAAACCGGCGCTGCATAGGCGCGATGTCTTTGCTTGTATTTAACGTCAGGCAGGCTATGGTCCGGCCGAATTCAGTCATGTGGAGACAAACCGGCGCAAGGCCGGTGCCCGGCTGCGGCTGCGGATTGGGCGGACAAGGTTTTGAGAATGGACAGCGCAGCGAGCATCGCACATGGGACGCAAGACGAAGGCTTGCCCTCTTCCCCGGCCCCTTCCGCTCCACATGCCGCCGAATTGAGCGTGGTCCTGCCGAGCTTCAATGAAGCTGCAAATATTCCGGTTCTGATCGGCCTTCTGGACAAGGCGCTGGCCGGGATCGCCTGGGAAGCGATTGTCGTTGACGACAATTCCCCGGACGGGACGACCGAAGTGGCCCGGGCGATTGCGCTCAAGGACCGGCGTGTGCGGGTGATCCGGCGCATTGGCCGGCGCGGTCTGTCTGGGGCGTGCGTGGAGGGCATTCTGTCTTCGTCGGCGCCCTATGTGGCAGTCATGGACGCGGATCTCCAACATGACGAAACGCTGCTGCCGCACATGCTGGCGGCCATCCGGGAAGAGGGCACGGATCTGGTGGTCGCGAGCCGCAAGGTGGAGGGCGGCACGGTGGGCGAGGGTCTGTCGGCGGTCCGCGCCTGGGGGTCCAACATTGCCAACAGCCTGGCGCAGAAGCTGCTCCATGTCACGTTAAGCGATCCGATGAGCGGCTTTTTCATGGTCCGGCGGGCCAAGGCGGAAGAGCTGGCTCCCAAACTCTCACCCCAGGGGTTCAAGATCCTGCTGGATCTGGTCTCAAGTGCCGGTGGTGCACTGACCATCAAGGAACTGCCCTTCACCTTCCGCGAGCGCCAGCACGGCGAAAGCAAGCTGGATACGCTGGTGACGCTGGATTATTTCGGGTTGCTGTTGTCGAAATATTTCGGGGATGTGGTCTCCGTTCGCTTCCTGATGTTCGGCCTTGTCGGCGCAAGTGGCCTCTTTGTGCATTTGCTGGCGCTGCGGCTGTTCCTGCTCGGCGGCCTGGAGTTCAATCTGGCGCAGACCGCAGCGTCTTTCGTTGCCATGACCTCGAACTTCTTTCTCAACAACCAGCTGACCTACCGCGACCGGCGTCTGCACGGGGTGAAGGCTCTCTTCGGTCTTCTGACCTTCTATGCGGTCTGCTCGGTCGGGGTTCTGGCCAATGTGGGGGTTGCCAATCTGGTTTATATGGACCCGGATTACTGGTGGGTGGCCGGGACAGCCGGTGCCGTGATGGGAGCCGTTTGGAACTATGCGGCCAGCTCGGCGCTGACCTGGCGCAAGTCCTGAGCCTGAACCTGTGAGAGCCCCAAGGTTTCTGGAAGAGTGACGCGCGTGCCACGGACCATCGACAATCTGCCGTTTTTCCTGCGGCCGGCGGGGCTTTTTTGGATCATCGGACTGATCACGGCCCTGAAGGGGTTTGCGGCCGCAAATGCCTGGTTTGTGGAAGATGAAGCCTATTACCGTCTGTGGGGGCTCTTTCCGGCGCTGAGCTATTTTGACCACCCGCCCATGATCGGCTGGTGGATCGCGCTGGGGCAGGCCGTCTTCGGTGATACGGTCTTTGCCGTGCGGGCCATGGTGATTGTCTCCGGCCTGATCGGGTCGCTCGCGCTCTGGCGCACGGTGGTGATCCTTTATGATGCGCGCTGTGCCGGTTGGGCGGTGCTGTTTCTCAACACCAGCCTTCTGGTGGGCATTGGCGGGATTCTCGCCACTCCGGATGCCCCGTCTGTTCTGTTCTGGGGGCTGACCTTCTGGACCCTGGCCGAACTGGTCAGATCACGCAATGCGTCCTGGTTGCTGTTGACCGGCCTGATGGCCGGGGGCGGTTTGCTTTCAAAATATTCCGTCCTGTTTCTGGGGGCCGGTATTGTCCTGTGGCTTGTGTGGGTGCCACAGGAGCGGCGCTGGTGGCGCACTTGGCAGCTCTGGGCCGGCGGGCTGATTGCGCTCTTGTGCTTTGCGCCAGTCCTTTACTGGAACCATCTCCACGACTGGGCAAGCTTTTACAAGCAATTCGGCCGGGCCGGCAGCGGCGGCTTCACGACCAGATACATCTTGGAATTTCTCGGGGCCTTTCTGGGTTTGCTCAATCCCTTGACCGCCCTTCTGGCTCTTGCGGGCGTGGGCCTTTTCGTCAGGGGACTGCGCGAACGGCAGAGCGCTCCTTCTCTGGTGCTGCTGACATGCCTGCCGTTTCTGGCCTATCTGTGTTTTCATTCTCTCCATGCCCGGGTTCAGGCCAACTGGCCGGCCCCGCTCTTTCCTGCCTTGGCCATTCTGGCGGCGGTGTTCGTCACGCATGGGCAGGCAGGGAAGGCTCTCTGGCGCCGGATCGGTGTCGGTGCCGTTGTGCTGGGGCTCGCCGTGGCCGGGCTGGTTCAGGTTCATGCGGTCTGGCCCCTGACCGGAGCGCTGGCGCGCAAGGACCCGACCTTCCAGCTGCGCGGCTGGCCGGAAATCGGTTTGGAGTTGAAAGGACTGGCGCAGCAGGCCGATGCATCTTTCGTGCTGACCACCAGCTACGGCCTGAACGCGCAGCTTGATTTTCTGTTTAAGAAAGACCTGCCGGTTTTCCAGACAAGTGAACCGCTGCGCTACGTGATGCGTCCGGCGCCTGACGCTGGTCTCTTCGACAGACCGGGACTTTATGTGACCGAAAAAAGGCGCGACCGCGCAGATCAATTGAGCAACAGCTTTGGAAATATCGAGAAAATTGCTGTTTTGAACCGGGAAGTCAAAGGCGTTCGACTGGAAAAACTGGTGGTTTATCGCGTAAGTGGCCTGAAGGGTCCTGTCTTTGAGCCGATTGTTGCAAGATAAGCGCGCTTTGCTTTCAAAATCAGCCCAGGGGCCGAGCCAAGACTTGCAATAGCTTGTGGAATGCCGCAGGGAGGGGGCGTTCCCTTTCACCCGGCCTGCCTGTCAGATTTTATGAAACGAATTACTCTAGGTGCCTTGGATTACGGTCTTGCCTTTGGCGTGGACCGGGCGCTGCGTGACCTCGCGGAGCGCGGCCGTCTGAGCGCGGTTGGCGCGCTGGTGGCATCCGAGCTCTGGCCCCGGGAGTTCCGGCCCTTGCAGGAAACGGCGGAAAAGGTTGGCAGCAGCGTCCTGTTCGGCCTCACGCTTGCCTTCAGCGGCGACCGGGTGTCTCCTGTCAGCACACGCATGAAAGAGACCTATGGCCCGCGCATGTTCACCCGCGAGAAACTGGGCAGGCGGGCTTTCTTCAAGTTGCTGCCAGACGAAATCCTGCTGGAAGAAGCGATGGCGCAGCTGACGCGCTACAGCGTGCTGATGGAGCGGGCTCCGGATTTTGTGGCGGTGCGTGATGGCCTTCTGGCCAGAACGGCACTGGCCCGGCTCGTGTTCCGGGCCGTGGAGCGGGCAGGCTATGACACGCCGCCGCTGATTATTTCGCCGCTGCAGCCCGGTCTGAAGACCTTGCGGCTCTCCCGTCTGGCAAAGCCGCACAATCTCAAGCTTTTGCCCAGGGCCGAGCCGCTGCCGCCAACGGCCGATGTAGAAGAATTGCACCGGCTTTTGCTCAATCACTTTGACGGGATGGGCGACCGCAGTTTCGTGGCCTGCATTCCGGGCCGCTCAGATGACCGGCTTATGCGGGATGAGCCGCGCCGCAAAATCGGCATTCGCGAATGCCAGTATGAAGTTCTGTCCAGTGAAAGGTTCTTTCATACTCTGGAGCGCAAGGACGTTTTTTTAAATTGATGGTCCTGGGGCTGGATACGGCCGGTTGGCTGGCGTTTTGGCTGGCTGGAACGAAAAAACGGTCCTGCGGGGAACAGGACCGTTTTTCGTGGAGGTCAGGAAGGGGGAGGGGCGGCCCCGCTTCCATGCCTATTGATATAGGGATTTTTTTCTTGAACGCACGTGACGGACATCACAGGATTGCGCGTGGCCTGAACTTTGTGTCGTGAATTCCTTGGCAGGGGGTAAATGTGGCAGAAATCAAAGACTTCTTAAAGAACAGCTTTTCTCTGGAAGGCCTGGAGCCGGACCTGGCTGTTGGCCTGTCCCGTCTGGCCCGGCCAATGAAACTCGCATCCGGCACAATTCTGTTTGAAAATGGCGATCCGGGAAATGGCTGTTATGCGGTTCTGGAAGGTTCGCTCAAAGTGTCGCTCCTGTCCGTCGACGGTGACGAGCAGCTGCTTGCGGTTCTGGGGCCGGGCGATCTGGTGGGTGAACTGGCGCTGCTGGACGGGCGTCCCCGCTCGGCGACGGTGAGTGCCCTGAAGGAGGCCCAGTTGGCCTTTATCGAAAAGGCAGCTTTCCAGCGCTTTTCCGACGAGCACCCGGCCGTCTACCGGCATATGCTGTCCATTGTCGGCAAGCGCCTGCGCCACGCCAATGACGTTCTGGCCGCCCGCTCGTTCTTACCCTTGCCCGGACGGGTGGCGCAAACCTTGCTGCAATTGTCGGAGACCTTCGGCAAGACACTGGATGATGGCCGGACCTTGATCCACTACAAGCTTAGCCAGGCTGACATCGCCAATATGGCCGGGGCGGCGCGCGAAAATGTCAGCCGGGTGCTGAATGACTGGAAACGTTCGGGCACCATCAGCCGGATTTCGGGATATTATTGCCTGGAAGACCGCGCGTTTCTGGAGCAGGCGGCAACGCTGTAAATCCTGGCCAAAGGGGCCTTTTCTCAAGCACCCGGCGGCAGCTCACGCTGCCGCTTTTCTCGTGCGAGTGATCAAAAAAACCGCTGAAGAACAGCGTTTCCCGTTCATATTAACGCTTTTAGTGGTGCAACAGGGCCGCCAAACCTTCTAGTCTCTTTCAAAGTTTGACAGGAAGAGGGGCCTGACGTGAGCGACGAACAGGAAAAGCCGCGCGGCGAATTGACATTGCGGACCATGGCCATGCCGGCTGACACCAATGCGGCCGGGGACATTTTCGGTGGCTGGGTGCTGTCGCAAATGGACCTTGCAGGTGGTATCGCGGGGGGGCAGCGGGCAGAGGGCCGGGTGGTGACCATCGCCGTGGACAAGATGAAATTCATCCGCCCTGTTCATGTGGGCGATGTCCTTTGCGTCTATACCGATATTGTGCGGGTTGGCACGTCCTCCATGGAAATCCGGCTGGAATCCTGGGCCCTGCGCCATCGCTACGGCCACCGGGAAAAAGTCACTGAAGCCCACTTTACCTTTGTCTCGGTGGACGATGACGGCCGGCCTCGTCCGGTGCCGAAATAGGCAAGGCCGCAAGCTCTCATTGTCCTGCGGCGGTGCAGACACACAGAGCGGATGTGTCAGCGGCTCGGCCTGTTAAGCAGGTCCGCAAAGAGATCCTCATCAATCGCACAGGTGCACCCTGCCGCCCATAGCCGCAGGAGGTCCTTCAGGCGGCGATCCCGCTGGTCGGCGGACAGCGGTGTCTTGTGCTTCGGCAAGCCGCCCAGAAGGCGCAGGCTCTTCAGATGCAAAAGCACGCAGTCCTCCGCCGCTTCCAGCCACACGGTCCGGTCGGCGCAGGCGGCCGGTCCGTCGGGACAGTCTTCGATCAGAACGGCTGCACGTCCTGCGAGGGGGTCTTGAAACAAAAAATCCTCCATCGGTTGCCCGAGGAGGACTGGCGCATGCAATCAACCGCTTTGTTGCCGGGATCTTCTGTTCAGAAGCCCCAGCCGCATCCCTGGTGCGGAAACCACCTTGCCCGGTTGGCAGGTTGGCGAGGGCGCCAGCCCTTCTCTTGATGATGGCGGGGCTTATGCCATGTCCAGCCAGCCTTGGCAACCCGGCCCACAGAGCCGTGAAAAGCCTTGAAAAATCTGGCGCATCTTATGGATCGGACACCTTGACCACCAGTTTGCCGGTATTGGTGCCGTCAAACAGTTTGTTGATCACGGCCGGAGCATTCTCCAGACCCGCTTCAATGTCCAGCCTGTAGGTCAGTTTGCCATCAGCAAGCAGTTTGCCGAGCGCCTCGAAATACTCCGGATAGCGCGCATAGTGGTCCGGCATGGTGAAGCCCTTGAGGGTGAGGCGCTTGCGGACGATTGCGGTCATATCCGGAGCGGGGGCGATGCCTTCACCATTATACACGGAGATGAACCCGCACATGATCATCCGCCCGTGGGCCCTCATGTTTTGCAGCGCCGCGTTGAAGGGGGCGCCGCCGACATTTTCAAAATGAAGGTCGATCCCGTCCGGGGCCACAGCCTTCAGGCCATTGTCCAGATCGTCGGTCCGGTAGTTTAGAACCGCGTCGAAGCCAAGCTCATTGACAAGCCAGTCGCATTTTTCCTGCGTGCCGGCAATGCCGATGACCCTCAGTCCCAGGGCCTTACCGATCTGGCCAACAAGGGAGCCGACGGATCCTGCAGCACCGGTAACGCAAAGGGTCTGGCCTTCCTTGGGTTCACCTTCCACGACAAGACCGTGATAGGCGGTGATCCCGGGCAGACCAAGCAAGCCGCAATAATCTTCGATCTGCGCGGTTTTCGGCACAACACTCAGCTGACCAGGGGCGACGTCCAGATATTCGGTCCAGCCGGTCATGCCGCTGACCCAGTCGCCTTTTTGATAAGCATCCGAGCGGCTGTCTTCCACGATGCCGACGCCCAGGGAGCGCATGGTCTCACCCAGTTCGACCGGGGGAATGTAGCTGTCCGTTGCAGGTGACACCCAGCCGCGCATGGCCGGATCCAAAGACACATAGACAATCCGCACCCGCGCCTTGCCGTCTTCAAGCAGAGGGAGGGGCTCGTCAACCGTCTTGAAATGCTCCGGGCCAAGACGTCCGTCAGGACGGGCAACCAGGGTCAGGCGGGTATTTTTCATGGGACACATCCGTTTTTGAACTGCACCGGGATCAGTAATGGGGCGGTTTTTCCACCGGGGGCTGGGGCAGGACATTGTCCATCAGCTCTTCCACCTGATCGGTCATCTGGCTGAGCGCCCGGGTAAGCCGGTCGATCTGTTTGCCCTGGGCAATGACCACACCGTTGAGATCGTCAATGGTGTTCTGGGCATGGGCAAGGTCGACTTCAAGCTTCTCCAGCCGTGTCTCCTGATCTGTGCTCACAGGGGGCTCTCCATGGTGGGGGTCTTTGACAGGGGATACATCCGGCGCATCGCTGGGCAAGATATAGGTCAGCCGGGCTGCAAGAACAAATAGGATTTGCCTGCGCGGCTTTCCTCTAAAGACGTTTGATCATGTCCTGATAAGCCGGCTCGTGCAGACGCTGGCCGGCGTCTTGTGCACGGACCCATTGGCGGGTCCGGTGGCTTTCCGCCCAAAGGGAGGCGTCCAGCACCGTTTCGATCTCCATGGCAAAGACAGTGACCTCGCAAGGGGCGCCCCATTTCTCATAGGAAAAGCTGCCCAGCGGTTTGCGTGCGACGCGCCCTTCAACCCCTGCTTCCTCGCGGGCCTCCTTTTGCGCGGAGGCGGCGGGGGAAAGGCCGGGCTCGACAATGCCTTTGGGCACCACCCAGTTACGGCCGCTGCTGGAGCGGATGATCAGGATTTGCAGGCCTTCGCCGGTCCGCCGGTAGGGGAGCACGGCGGATTGCCGGTAATAATAGGCGGGCCGCGCGCGTCTTTCCGGGCCATCCGGGGCCGGGTAGGGGAACCCTCCTGGCAGGTCCCGGGCGTCGATCCCGGCCACCACCCGGGGTGCTTCCAGCGTCCCGCACAGATGAAAGAGCATGCCGGAGCGGGTTTTGATCTCAAGCCCCAGCCGGTCCGCCAGTGACGCGCAGGCTTCCGGCGGCAGACACACAAGCTGACGCTGCCTGTCCTTGGACAGAGTAGGGAGCAAGGCGAGGGGATCGGAGACGGTTTCGATCCGGCGCGCCGTCCAACCTGCAGCCTTCACGGCCTTTTCCGCAGACACCCGTGACCTCTCGTCCGGGCTTGTGAGCACCCGGTCGGGACGCAGGTCCTTCCGGCCGAGAGCCGCCCCGATTTTCTGGGCCTGGCGTTTGCCCTTGGTGCGCAAAGGCCGTTCCGCCTCCGGCCCCGGCCAGGCTTTGTCGGCGGCCCCGGCACATAACAGCAGAATGTCCATGATCGCGTCCTGTACTTTCAAGCGTGACACCCTTCATGTCGCAGCGGGATCGGCTGCCCTAAAGTGTCTGACGATGCTTAATCAAGCGGTTAGTCTACTCCGCTTGCTCCTTGGGATGAAAGTGGTGGGGACGTTGGGGACTGACCACGCACAGATCTGAAACCATGGTTGTGTCTCAGCCTCATGATCCAGCAACAGAGCAGCCGTCGCTTTAAGACCATGTCTGCCATCGTTTATAGTCTGAGGTGTTCATTATTCTACCGGGTTCACCCGGAAGGATCTGGACAGCCGGATCAGTGAGCATCAGCATGGACGCTAGGATGGCTATTCGGCCCGCCACCGGCCGGTCACACTCAGCCTTATCCTGAGGAGGGCTGAAAGCCCGTATCCAAGGAGCGGCTGCAAAGTCAACAAGAGCCCCAAATGCAAACAGGGCAGTTCGGAAACGTGCCCCGAACTTAAGCGTGATCGCAAGTCAATCGTCTCTCGCGCCCTTCAATAGAGCGAGAGCATTGTTCCGGGGCCGTTATTTGTTGCCATGCAGGTTCAGGCTACGGCATTTGGCGAAACAGCCATTCGCGCCCGGCAGGCTCGTAGTCGCTTCCGGCCCGGAGCGGTCGTTCGTCCGACTGCATGTCGCTGCGGCGCAGCCGCTCATACCGGCCATTCGTTACGGCTGCGTTGTCTGCGCCCTTGCCAAGGGGCATTGTGCGGGCAAGGCTGCCGTTTAGAGAAAAGACGTGAGATGTATTGCCGAAGCAGTCAGTTCTACAATCTGCAATTTCCGAGTATCTTGCCTTTGCAGGGTGGCATTGGGTGAGTGAATGCGCTGGAAAGCCGAAGGATATGACCGGGGTCTGGTTCCTCCGCTCTCATTCGGAACCGGGAAATCTGCAGGGAAAGATGCGTGGCAAGACCCAGCTGCTTGAAGTAACAAGCGACAACGTTGTGTTGCAGGTCGGAGAAAACCCTTTCCTGACAGCGTGGGAAGTGAAGGATTGAGTATGTTGATGAGAGCAGCACTTGGATTTGCAGTGCTCATTTTTTTTGAGAGTGGCGCAACGGCCCAGTCTGTCTCTAAAGATCGCCTCAATGATTGGGAGTTTCGTTTTTATGCCTGCAAGAACGTTGTCATGAACGCAGTGATAGTCGCCCGGCTCATGGCAAAGCACAAGATCACTGACCAGAGTGGCATAGAAGAGCTTCATTCCCAACTCGGCCCCACGATGGCAGAGGCGGTGAAAAAGCATGAAAAAGAATATCAGTTTATAGATGGCGAAGCTCAGTTCGTGAGCGACCTGACGTTCTCCGTGGTCACAGGCATGGTCCAGGGTGGCTTCGAACTTTCAGAGACGCAATTGATCAATTCAGGCAGTAATATCTGCATCCACACGATCGAGTCCGTGGCTCAATGAGTGGCGGTTGTCCTGGAAGGGCAATGCGCTTGGTTGTCTAATTCCGGCCTCACAGTCAAGTCCCAAGCCCTGTTGCCTCCTCACCAGGTCCACGGTTGTCTTCGAAGTCGCTGCCA
>NZ_JBSWYH010000010.1:0-164074 GCF_056161025.1 Roseibium sp. AWQ4_254 | reverse complement strand
GGTTGTTCATCCTTGAAACCTTTCGGTGAATGTTTGGTCGCAAACACCTTCAGGCTTTCAATCTGGATGAACAACCTTCTCAGAACTCACAACTAGGTGGAAAAACCTTCCAGCACATTCACACAATTTGTGCCAAGTGCGTCCACCGCATAGCCGCCTTCCATCACGAACAGGGTCGGCACCTTCAGCTTTTGAAGGCGTTGTCCGAGCAGGAGATAGTCTTCGCTCTTGAATTTGAACCCGGAAATCGGGTCCCTTTCAAAACAGTCAAGCCCAAGGGAGACGATCATGGCATCGGGCTTATAGACCAGAAGCCAACGGCACGCCTCGTCGAGCGCTGGCTTGTACCCGTCCCAGCCGGTCCCAAGGGGCAAGGGCCAGTTCCGGGTAAAGCCTGTTCCGGCATGTTCGCCGGTTTCATCCGAATAGCCAAGGAAATACGGGTATTCGGTCTTCGGGTCGGCATGAATGGACAGGAATAGAATGTCCGGCCGGTCATAGAACAGCGCCTGTGTGCCATTGCCGTGGTGATAGTCCACATCCAGGATCGCGATCCGGTTCATGCCATTGTCGCGCATATATTGCGCAGCCACAGCCGCATTGTTGAAAAAACAATAGCCGCCGAAGAAATCAAAACCCGCATGATGTCCGGGGGGACGGCACAGCGAGAAGGCCGATGCCTCACCGTCCAGAATCAGTTTTGCGCCGGTCAGTGCCGTGTCGGCCGAGGCGCGCGCGGCCTGATAGGTGTGCTCGCCCAGCGGCGTGCCCGCATCCATGGAATAGCGGCCGAGCAATCCGTCAATATTGTTCAGCTCCACATCCTGGCGCAGGCTGCGGATGGGCCAGACAAACGGAAAGGCTTCCTTGGTCCGCCCGACAGCCGTCCATCTGTCCCAGAAGCTTTCCAGAAAGGAAACGTAGTGCGGGGAATGGACCTGATGGATTGGACGAATCGGGAAGTCTTCCGGAGTCACGATCTCGCCGACGCCCCGCTCCCGGACGGTTTTCAAAACGATTTCGGCACGGCTCGGGATTTCCACGGCGGGCTTGAGCTCACCGTCGGAAATCTCCTGAGCAGGCGCATGCGCAAACTGAAGGTCAGAAAATACCGTCTTCAAATGCTGCCCTTTCTGCCGTCATCTGATGATCCTGCGGCGAACGCCGCTCCCCTACTGTAACCTAAATCAGGAAAAACGGAATTCCGTCACATGTGTATATGTTTCAGACGGGTGTAGCAGGACAGGCGTAAATTCTTTCTGATTGACGCTGTCCGGCCAGCGCTGCGCCTCCAGGCACAGTCCGGCATGGGGCCCGTAGCGCTGTCCATTGAGCCCCGGCACCGGCACAGTCATCCGGCTGGCATCATAAAGCTGCAGGCCCGGTTCGCTGGTCCAGACTTCCATGCGCCGGTCCCCGTCCGGGTCCTCCAGCGCGGCCGCAAATTCAACCGCTGGCCGCACCTTATCGTCCAAACAAAAATTGTGGTCATATTCGATGGCCTCCTCGCCCGGCTTGCGGCGCAGCTTGCGGCCGTCGCGAAAGTCAAACGGGGTCCATTCCACCCGCCGGATCTCACCGGTCGGGATCAGCATCTCATCGACCGGAAGATAGTGTTCTGCCGCAATTTCCAGAGTGTGGTCCAGGATCGTGCCGCCCCCGGCGAGATTGAAATAGCTGTGCTGGGTCAGATTGACCGGCGTGGTCTTGTCCGTCACAGCCGTGATCTTGATCCGCAGCGCACCAGCACCGGTCAGGGTGTAGCGCACCAGCGCTTCGACCCGCCCCGGATACCCCATGTCGCCATCCTCAGAGACCATCTTCAGAAGCACGCTTGCCTTGTCGCTCTGCTCCAGGCTCCAGACACGCGCAGAAAATCCCTGGCTGCCCCCGTGAAGGTGGTGCCGCCCGGCTTCGTTCCGGTCGAGCTGGTAGATGGTGCCCCCGGCTTCAAACCGCCCTTCGGCAATGCGGTTGGCACAGCGTCCGGCGATCACGCCGAAATAGGGAGACTGATCAAGATAACTCTGAAGATCATCAAACCCCAGAACAACAGTTTGGCCGTTGACTTTCAGATCCCGGATAATGGCACCATAGGTCAGAACCGCCATCTCCAGCGGCCCCTTTTTCAAGGTGATTTCCTGAACAGCGGTTCCGTCCGCAAGAGTGCCGAACTCTCTGATCATCCCGTTTCCCATTGCCCCGTCTTCCTCCAAGCAGCTCTGAGCAGCCAGCCTGGCTGAAACCTTCCCTCAAATCGTCTGATTGTACGCGCCGACTTCCGGGTTCTCCCGCAAGATCCCGTCGACAGCCTTGAACATGGCATGAAGCCGGTCTTCAGAAACCGGGCTTTCCACCACGACCACCAGTTCCGGCTTGTTGGAGGAGGCCCGTACAAGGCCCCAGGTGCCGTCTTCGCTGACTATACGAACCCCGTTGACCGTGATCAGCTCTGTGATGGCCTGTCCGGCAAGCTGGTCTCCCTGCACCTTCATGGCCTCGAACCGGGAAACGACCCGGTCCACAACATCATATTTGATCTCGTCGGCGCATGTGGGAGACATGGTCGGCGAGCCCCAGGTCCTGGGCAAGGCGCGCCGCAGATCCGCCATGGTCTCGTCCGGCGCCCGGTCGAGCATATCGAGAATGGCAATTGCGGACACCAGCCCGTCATCATAGCCCCGGCCAATCGGCCCGTTGAAGAAATAATGGCCGGACTTTTCAAAGCCGACAATCGCCTCCAGATCGCGCACCCGGCGCTTGATATAGGAATGCCCGGTCTTGAAATAGTCCGTCCGGGCGCCGTTTTCCTGCAGCACGGGATCGGTGTTGAACAGGCCGGTCGACTTCACATCGACCACAAACCGGCAGCCTGGGTGAAGCGCTGAAATGTCCCTGGCCAGCATGACACCGACCTTGTCGGCGAAAATTTCCTCGCCCTCATTGTCGACAACACCACAGCGGTCACCATCCCCGTCAAAGCCCAGCCCGAGATCCGCCCCGGTTTCCAGAACCTTGTCCCGCAGGGCATGCAGCATTTTCAGGTCTTCCGGGTTGGGATTGTAGCGCGGAAACGTGTGGTCCAGCTCCGCATCCAGCGGGACAACATCGGCGCCAAGCGCTTCCAGCACCTTCGGCGCGAAGGCTCCGGCCGTGCCGTTGCCGCAAGCGGCGACCACTTTCAAGGGCCGGTTCAATTTCGGCCGGCTGGTCAAGTCCTTGAAATAAACCTCAGGGAACCCGTCAACAAAGCGGTAGCTGCCCGCCCCTTTAACGACAAACGCAGCCTCCAGAACAATCTCCTTCAGCCGGGCCATTTCCCCCGGCCCAAAGGTCAGTGGCCGGTCGATGCCCATTTTCACACCCGTCCAGCCATTGTCATTGTGGGACGCGGTGATCATGGCAACAGCCGGGACATCTAGGGCAAACTGGGCGAAATACGCCATGGGCGACAGGGCAAGACCGATGTCATGCACGTTGATGCCCGAAGCCATCAGGCCGTTTATGACCGCCATCTTGATCGAGGCGGAATAGCCCCGGAAGTCGTGCCCCACCACAATCTCCGGCGCAACGCCCCGCTCATGCATCAGCGTTCCGATTCCCAGCCCCAGAGCCTGCATGCCCATGAGATTGATTTCTTTTTCGAACAGCCAGCGTGCGTCATATTCCCGGAAGCCCGTCGGCTTCACCATGGGCAGGGCTTCATATTCAAACGTATTGGGCGCCAGGGCCGGACGCGGTCTGGGAAACATCTGTGCCTCTTGCGTGGCGAAAAGGAAAACGCTCAGCGACGCCAGACAGGACGGACGTCAAAGCTATTGAACAAGTACTAGCGTGCCACTTGAAAAGTCAAACCGCTTGAGCTGGCCCAGCACCGACATGCCCAGAAGCGGTGAGCTCAGGCGTTCGTCTGAAAGGACAACCGCCTCCACATTTCGCAGGCGGATCGCGCCGATGCGCAGCCGGTCGATCACCGCGCCCGCGCCGTAGATCCTGCCATTGGCCGTTCCGATGGGCATATCGAAATCTGACGGGCGCAAGTGAATGCCGATATCCTCGGCAACCGATACAGGCAGCACGGTCAGGGTCGCCCCCGTGTCGACCAGCATATCGATGGCACGGCCGTTCAGATAGGCATCGGCAACATAGTGCCCGCTGCGGTCAACGGAAATCCGGTGGGTTCTTGGCCCGGTCTCCCGGGTGGCTTCAGCGGCGTCCGGGCCGTCGTCCTGAAGGGCAGCCAGGCGTGTTTCAATCAGGCCCGGCACAAGTGGCGCCGCACCGGCAAGCAACACAAGAACAAACACATAGCGCCACATAGCGCCCCCAGGGTGTCACAACGGTCCCTGCCGGATAGCACAGTTTCCTTAGCGGCCCGTAAAATCAATTCAGACGATTTGACCGGCCAGCCGGTCAATATCGGCCCTTTGCGGTGCGCTCGACTGGGCGCCGGTCACAGTGCAGGCCAGGGAGCCTGCAGCGACCCCTTCCTTGAGCGCCCGATCAAAAGCTTTACCAGCATCGAGCGCGGCGGCCAGGGCCCCGCAAAAAGCGTCCCCGGCGCCGGTCGTGTCCACGGGATCGACCTTGGGGGCAGACAGGGAAAGACGGTCCGCCCCTCGTCCGGCCAAAACACCCTTGGCACCAAGGGTAACGACAACAGCCTCGAACTCTCCGGCAAGGGCGTCCACAAAGGCGGCCGGCTCTCCTGAATGTCCAAGCCGGGTGGCAATTTCGGCCGCTTCGCTTTCATTCACCACAAGGATGCTGACCTGTTTGAGTGCGGCGGTTAGATCCCCCATCGGAACAGGAGCCGGGTTCCAAACGACCCGGGCCCCGGACCGGCGGGCAGCGGACATGGCCGACACCGCTTCCTTTAGCGGCACTTCGCCTTGAAGCACCAGGAGGTCTGAGGCGGAAAGCGCCCCCTCCAGCCACGCGGCCTCCACCCGGGCATTTGCCCCGCTGGCCACAATGATCTGGTTTTCCCCGGAAGCCTCGATCCCGATCAGGGCGAGACCCGTTGCCCCGGGAAGGCTGCGCACACCGGACAGATCAACGCCCGCCGCCTTCAGATTGGCCAGAGCAAGAGCTGCAAAAGCGTCGCCGCCAACCGCGCCGATCATTTTGACCTCAGCCCCGGCCCGGCAGGCCGCGAGCGCCTGATTGGCGCCCTTGCCGCCGGCAAAGGTCTGATGATCCGGGCCGCTGACCGTTTCGCCCGCCGTGGGCAAGCGCTCCACGGCAACCACGAGATCCAGATTAATGGAACCGAAAACCGTAATCATGCATCCGCCATCATAGGGTTATTTGGTGCCATACATGCGGTCACCCGCGTCGCCGAGGCCGGGCACGATGTAGCCCTTCTCGTTGAGCTTCTCGTCAATGGCCGCCGTATAGATCGGAATGTCCGGATGGACCGCGTTGAAATTGGCCACCCCTTCCGGCGCTGCGAGCAGGCACAGGAAGCGGATATTGTTGGCGCCCCGTTCTTTCAGTTTCTGAACAGCGGCAATAGCTGAATTGGCCGTGGCCAGCATCGGGTCAACCACGATAACCAGCCGTTCATTCAGGTCTTCTGGCGCCTTGAAGTAATATTCCACCGGCTGCAGGGTTTCCGGATCGCGGTAAAGACCCACATGGGCAACGCGGGCGGAGGGCACCAGCTCCAGCATGCCTTCCAGAAGGCCGTTCCCGGCCCGCAGCACGGAGGCAAAGACCAGTTTCTTGCCAGCCAGCATCGGCGCCTGCATTTCGGCAAGCGGTGTTTCGATGGTCTGGCGGATCAAAGGCAGGTCCCGGGTCACCTCGTAGCACAACAGAGTGGAAATTTCGCGCAGCAGGCGGCGGAACCCCTGGGTGGACGTTCCCTTGTCGCGCATAATGGTCAGCTTGTGCTGGACCAACGGGTGACTGATGACGTTGGCTCCGGACATATCTGCCTCTCTTGCATTCAGGTCCCGCAGGAACCGGGACCGGTTTTCATTTTTATGTTCAGGACCTATGCCCCGAACGGCAACCAAAAAACAGCCCCCGGGTTGAGATAACGCCCGAGTTTTTGCACCTCCGGGCCCGATTGCTGCAAAATCCGGTGGCCCAACCGGCTTGTCCCCCCTTCCAGAATACAGGTCAGCGGCAATTGATCCGGCGGCACGTCGAGTTCCTGGCGCAGCAGATCGGCCAGCATGCCGGTCAGGGCAAGGGTGAGCGCGCGCAGTTCAATCATCCGGTCGCGCGCGCCCTCCGCGTCAAGGCTCCCATGGCCAGTGCGCAGCTGCAGCACACCGGCGTCCACAAACAGGGCCGCATGGGCGTCATCGGCAGGACCGGTGAGCTGCTCCAGATCCGACACCTCGAAGCCTGCCCAGGCGAAGGGCTCGATCAGGGAATAGACCATGTCCTGCGCAGCCAGGTGGAACGGGACCACCTGACGGCTGTCCAGACCGTGCCGCGTGTCGTCAGGCCCTTCGTCAGCCCCCTCTGCAGGTGCTGTCTCAACCTTGGCCACAGAATGGTGAAAACTGTCACCGAGAACGATATCGCCCAATTGCGCCCCGCCCTCCCAGACCGGCGCCAAAGCCCCAAGGAAGAGGTCCAGAATTCCGGCGGCACTGACCACGCCTGCCCCACTTGCCGCAGCCTGTTTCAACGCCAAAAGCCCCGGCCGGGTTGCCTCGCCTTCAGAAAAGAGATCCGGCCGCAGGGCCAGAGCCTCCCCAAACCGTTTCAGGTGCCTGCGCATGGCCTCCACCAGATCCCTGGCGGTCTCCGGGTCCCATTGCAGCGCAAATGCCAGTTCTTCCGGTTCCAGCCGGATCAAAGTGTCCGCATCCACCCGGTAAGGGTCGCTCATGTCGCTTGAAACCGACCCAGCAGCAAACATATGAAATGCTGCAAGACCTGACGCCTGCGACCCGCGCACTTTCGTGCCGGTCATCGGGTCCTCATAGACCCAGCCCTCCGGAGACATGGTTTTCATGACGCAGGCAAGACAAGCCAGATCCGCAGCGGAGACCAGCATCTCATCAGCGCTTTCAAACGCCCTGGCCCCGGCCAATGCGCCCCAGCGGTCAAGGCCGTCCGGTTCGAAGGCCCGCCACGCACCATAAGGGGGAATTTGAAAATCCGGATAGGTCTCCTTGGTAATCTCCAGCACGTTCAAAAGAACACCGCCCAGCCGGGAGAGATCCACCCGGGCATGGGCAAGATCCCCCGCCTCCGCCTGTTGCAACAGGGTCTGCGCCCGGCTCAGCACCTCAGCCGGCTTAAACAGCTTGAGCGTGTTTGTGGTGTTCAGATCGTTTTGGGCAATCTCCAAAGGCCCCGTCTCCCTCAGCTCCGGCCGCCGGACTGTTTGGCACTGTCCAGCCTGACCAGAAGTCTCTGTTTTGTTGCCGAATCGCAAAAGGCGGCTTCGATTGCGGTCCGGGTCACGGCCATCTGGTCGTCAAAAGACCAGCCGAAGGTCCCGGCGACCGACGTATATTCCTTGCCCAGCGTGGTGCCGAAAAAAGGCGGATCATCCGAGTTGAGGGTGATCCTTACTCCCGCATTGCGCAGGAGGTTCACCGGATGGAAGCGCAAATGTGTATAGACGCTGAGGGCGATATTCGACCCGGGGCAGACTTCAAGCACCACCTCCTCATCCACGAGTCGTTTCACCAGATCCTTGTCTTCGATGGCCCGCACGCCATGCCCGATACGTTTGACCCTCAGAAATTCCAGGGCCGCGATCACGCTGTCCGGACCGCCAAATTCGCCCGCATGGGCGGTGGTGCCAAGGCCCGCCTCGGCAGCCATCCGGAAAGCCTTGGAAAAATTCGCCGGGTGCCCTGAGCGCTCGTCCCCCGCCAGTCCAAATCCGGTCACAAGCGGATGCGGGTTGCCGACCACCTCCTTGGCCACCCGCTCCACGGACGCAGCGCCGAAATGGCGGACCCCAATGGCGATCATGCGCCCTTCGATGGCTGTATCCGTCTTGGCCCGCTCGATCCCGGCGGCAAGCCCTTCCACATAGGACCGATAGGACAGTCCCGTGGCCTGGGCATGGTCGGGCGAGATGGTGATCTCCCCATAGACCGCCCCTTCAGCGGCCAGCATGCGGAAATAGGTTTCCGACAGCAGGGAATAGTCAGCCGGTGTCTTGAAGACAGAGCTGGAGACATCATAAGCCTTCAGGAAGCTGGTGAAATCGGACCAGATATACTTACCGGCCCCGTCAATCACCTCGGACACGTCCACCCCGTGATGCTCTGCCAGGCGCAGCACCAGACTGGCCGGAGCCGCCCCTTCAATATGGCAATGCAATTCAGCTTTCGGGACGTTTATGGTGTCATTCATCTGTGGCGGACCCTGCCAAGCTGTTTCATCCGGGGACCGCACCGGCCCTCTCGGTCCCCTTTGCGGCGGCGGGACGTGTGACCTGCCCGCTCGTGCCCGCAGACCCTACAAGAAACTTGTCCCGTGGGGACCTTGCGCGATCCGAAGATGCTGCGCAACACTCTCGCCGATATCCGCATAGGTTTTCCGGCCGCCAATGCCCCTGCCGGGAACTCCGGGACCGGTGGCAATCACCGGAACATGCTCGCGCGTATGGTCCGTGCCCTGCCAGGTGGGATCGCAGCCATGGTCCGCAGTCAGGATCAAAAGATCCCCCTCGCGCAGCCGGGCAGTCAGTTCCGGCAGCCGCCGGTCGAAGGCTTCCAGGGCAGCGGCATAACCCGGCACGTCGCGCCGGTGGCCGTAGAGCGAATCAAAATCGATGAAGTTCGAAAAAACCAGATCCCCGTCCCCGGCCATCTCCATGGCCTCCAGCGTCCTGTCAAAGAGCTGATCATTGCCCGCGCCTTTGAGCACTTTGGCCACCCCCTGGTGGGCGAAAATGTCGGAGATCTTGCCGACACCGATCACTGTGCGGCCCGCGTCCGTCAGCCGGTCAAGCAAGGTCGGTTCGGGCGGCAGCACCGAATAGTCGCGCCGGTTAGCCGTGCGCTGGAAAGTTGCGGCTGTCTCTCCCTCAAAGGGGCGCGCGATCACCCGGCCAATTGTGTAGGGATCGGCAAATTCCCGGGTGATTTCACAAAGCTTGTAAAGGTTATCGAGCCCATACTGCGCTTCATGTGCCGCAATCTGAATCACAGAATCAGCGGATGTATAGAAAATCGGCTTGCCCGTGCGCAGGTGCTCTTCACCAAGTTCGGCGATGACCTGCGTACCCGACGCATGCTTGTTGCCCAATATGCCGGTCAGCCCCGCCGCCTCTTTGATCTTCCCGATCAGCTCATCGGGAAAGGCGGGAATGGTCTGGGGGAAATAGCCCCAGTCGAACCGCACCGGCACGCCGGCAATCTCCCAGTGTCCGGAGGGCGTGTCCTTGCCGTTGGACACTTCTGCAGCATAGCCCCACAAGCCGTCCGGCTCCGCCGCATGATCGAGACCGGGCAGGGTCTTTCCAGTCGACAGGCGCCCGGCCGCGCCCAGGCCCAGACGGTCCATGTTCGGCACTTTCAAGAGCCCCTGGCGCAGGCCGTCCCTGTCGCCGTTGCCACGGGCGCATTCTTCGGCAATGTGGCCCAATGTATCGGACCCGGAATCGCCAAAGGCGGCTGCATCTTCAGCTCCGCCAATGCCGAAACTGTCCAGGACGCACAGGATTGCACGGGGCATGGGGTTTCCTCACTTTGTTTTTTTACCGGTTGATGAAACCGGAGAACGCGCCGGACCCGTCCGGTCCGGCCCCCTATAAACCGGACGCGCTTACGGTGCGATCCGTTCAACCACGCTCGGGCGGTCGGGAACAGCGGACGCTGCCCCGATCTGATAAGCGTTGCGCACGGCAATGGCCGCAGCCGCAGCCTCGTCTTCAGAGCGGGCATGAACGATGGCCAGCGGCGCATCCGCATCCACCGTGTTGCCGATCCCGGCCAGATCCGTCAGACCGACGGACGGGTCGATCACATCGGCTGCGGCCCGGCGCCCGCCGCCAAGCGCCACAACCGCCACTCCGACAGCCCGCGCATCCACGCCGGTCACCGTGCCGTCCCGGTCCGCATAGACCGGGGCCTGGACCGGGGCCTTGGCGAGATAGAGCTCGCTTTTTTCCATGAAGTCGGCGGGCCCGCCAAGCGCGTGCACCATCTGGGCAAATTTTTCTGCCGCCTTGCCGCTGTCAAAGGCCTGGCGCATCATTTCAGCCCCGGCATCCGCCGTGGACGCAATCCCGCCGGAGGCCAGCAGCTCCCCGCCCTGGGCAACCGTTACGTCCCACAGGCGATTGTCCACCGCCGTGCCTTTCAGAAAATCGACCGCATTTTGCATTTCAACCGCGTTTCCAGCAGCCGACGCCAGCGGCTCGTTCATGTCGGTCAGGAGGGCTGTTGTCTTCAGGCCCGCCCCATTGGCAACCAGAACCAGGCTCTGGGCAAGCCCGCGGGCCTCGTCGAGCCCGGCCATAAACGCACCGGTGCCCCATTTCACATCCAGCACCAGGCCTTGCAGCCCGGCGGCCAGCTTCTTGGACAGGATCGAGGCGGTGATCAGATCAATGCTCTCCACCGTCGCCGTCACGTCGCGAATGGCATAAAAGCGCTTGTCGGCTGGTGCCAGATTGCCGGTCTGGCCGATAACCGCGCAGCCGATGTCCTTGACCACTTTCTTGAACAGCAGATTGTCCGGCTGGGTCTGATAGCCCGGAATGCTGTCGAATTTGTCCAGCGTACCGCCGGTATGGCCAAGGCCGCGCCCTGAGATCATCGGAACGGCAGCCCCGCAGGCTGCAAGCGCCGGGGCCAGCATGAGAGACACATTGTCCCCGATGCCACCGGTGGAATGTTTGTCCAGAACCGGTGCGTCAATGCCGGTCCAGTCCATAATATCTCCGCTGTCGCGCATGGCCAGCGTCAACGCGACCCTTTCCTCAACACTCAAGCCTTGAAAAAAGACGGCCATCGCCAGGGCAGAAACCTGCCCTTCTGTCACCGAGCCATCGGCGAGCCCTTTGACGAAAAACGCAATTTCGTCTGCGTTCAGGGCGTTCCCGTCACGCTTTTTGCGGATGACTTCCTGCGGCAGCATGTTGTTGTCCTTGTCTTGCAGGTCCCGCCTGTCGGGTGACCTGCAACAGGCACCTGAAAGGCTCTCGCATCTTGAAATCGAGCAGCATCTTGCCGGCATTGCCATGAGGCCTGAGCGGCCAGCGAGCCGGAGCATGTCCCGTTCAGTACGGGTTCACTCCTTTGGAGTGCGCTGCGCCCTAATATCCTTCTGCAGCCCTCATATCCTTGCCTTCGATGGTGGCAATCAGCGCGTCCAGAAGGCCGCTCGCCCCAAAACGGAATGTGGATGTGGAGACCCAGTTGTGCCCCATGATCCGGTCCGCCAGGGCCAGATAGGCTTCCGCATCTTCGCTTGTGCGGATTCCGCCGGCGGGTTTGAAACCGATGACCCGTCCGGTGTGGTCCCGGCGGGCTTCTTCCAGCACCGTGAGCATGATCTCGGCGGCCTCAAGCGTCGCGTTGACGGCCACCTTGCCAGTTGAGGTTTTGATGAAATCCGCCCCGGCTGCAACCGCCATGTTCGAAGCGGCGTGGATCAGAAGCGGATCCTTGATCTCGCCCGTTTCTAGAATGACTTTCAGGAGGGCCGGATCGGGAATGGCTGCCTTCACCCGCACGATCTGCTCTTCGGCATAACCCTTGCGCCCTTCGGCAAAGGCCCGATACGCCATGACAAGGTCGACCTCGTCCGCGCCGTCGGCAATCGCCTGTTCAGTTTCGGCCACAACGGCCGTGGTATCCTCGCCTCCATGCGGGAAGTTGACGACGGTCGCGACCTTGACACCGGTTCCGGTCAGTTCCCGGACCGCCTGGGCCACGAAACGCGGCCACACACAGACAGCGGCGACAGAGCCGTGATCGGTCACGGTCCGGCTGGTCAGTTTGGTGATGTCCCCGCCGGAGCAATCGTCATTCAGATTGGTCAGATCCACCAGGCCAAGAGCCCGCTTGGCGTTTTCAATCCTGTCACTCATCGCCAATTTCCTTCACAAACGCGCGCACAAGCTGTTTCATGCGTTCCATGCCCTTCAGGGCAACAGCCTTGGTTTCGTCATGGGACAGTGCGTGGGTCTGCATGCCGGCCCCGTAATTGGTGATGATCGATATGGCGGCCACGCGCAACCCCAGGAACCGCGCCAGAATCACTTCGGGAACCGTCGACATGCCGACCGCATCGGCGCCCAGGATCTTGGCCATGCGGATCTCTGCCGGTGTTTCGAAAGAAGGGCCGGAAAACCACATATAGACGCCTTCGGCGATGGCATCGCCCGTTTCTGCGGCCACCTTTTTCATGGCGGACCGCAAGTCCGGATCATAGGCCGCGCTCACGTCCAGAAAGCGCTTTTCGCTCTCTTCACCGATCAGTGGATTCTTGCCCGACCAGTTGATGTGATCGGAAATCAGCATGGGCGATCCGGGAGCAACCTCCTCGCGCAGCGAGCCCGCAGCATTGGTGGCCAGCAGCACCTCGCAGCCAAGCTCTTTCAGCGTTTCCACCGGCGTGCGCATAATGGCCGGGTTGCCGCTTTCATAATAATGCGCCCGCCCGGACAGGATCACCACCGGCACCCCGGCCAGCGACCCCGCCACCAGTTCGCTCGAATGGGAGGTCACGGTCGAGACCGGGAAATCCGCCAGACGCGCATAGGGAATACGCACGGCATCTTCCACCTCTTCTGCCAGCGCGCCGAGCCCCGACCCCAAAATCATGCCAATCTTGTAAGAGCCCTTGCGGGCAGCGCGGACAATGTCCGCGCATTCACGGCCGTACCCAGTCATGGCGGGTCAGTCCTTCTTGTCGTCTTGTGTGTCTTCCAGTTCAAATGCGGCCGGCAGCAGTTCTTCCAGCGTGAAACTGCGCTTGATGCCGTTCAGATCCGCAACGTGAACCACAAGGTTTTTCGTTCCGAATTCGGCGAACCTCTGGCGGCACATGCCGCAGGGCGTGCACAGGGCCGCGTCGCCAATCACCACCGCTTCTTCGATTTGACGGTGGCCTGCCGCGATCATAGCACTGACAGCGCCCCCTTCGGCACAGACACTGACCGGATAGGACGCATTTTCCACGTTGCAGCCGGTAAAGACCGTACCGTCCGGCGTGCGGAACGCGGCCCCGACCAGAAAATTCGAATAGGGCGCATAGGCCTTCTCCCGGACCGCCTTGGCGGCCTCGAACAAGGCATCCAGATCGCTCATGACCGCTCCTTCAGATAGGGAATACCCGCCGCCTTTGGCGGGATCGCCTTGCCGATGAACCCGGCCAGCAGGATCACGGTCAGAATATAGGGCAGAGCCTGGAAGAGCTGGACCGGGATTTCCCCGATGCCAGGAACTTCCTGCCCCTGCATGCGGATGGCCACCGCATCCAGAAAGCCGAACAGAAGACAGGTGAGCATGGCACTGGCCGGACGCCACTTGGCGAAGATCAGCGCGGCCAGCGCAATGAAGCCCTTGCCCGCAGTCATGTTGACCCCGAAGCCCGCCCCCTGGGCAATGGACAGATAAGCCCCCGCAAAGCCGCACAGGGCACCACAGGCAATCACGGCCCGGTAGCGCAGCCAAAGGACCGAAATACCGGCCGTGTCGACGGCAGCCGGATTTTCCCCGACCGCGCGCAGGCGCAGGCCAAAACGGGTGCGGAACAGAACCCACCAGGTGAAGGGCACCGCCAGAAACGCCACATAGACCAAGATATTATGACCGGACAGAAGCTCATAGTAGACCGGGCCGAGAACAGGCACGTCGCGCACCTGATCGGCAAAGGGCAAGGTGATTTCCGTGAAACGGCCGCCCTGCGGCAGCGCCGGGGTCCGGCCGCCCTGCCGGAACCAGGACTGGCCCAGAAGCGCCGTGAGCCCGGCGGCCAGAAAATTGATCGCCACCCCGGAAACAATCTGGTTGCCCCGGTTGGAAATCGAGGCAAAGCCATGCAGCAGACCCAGCGCCACAGCAACGGCGATGCCTGCCAGCAGGCCCAGCCAGGCATTAGCGGTGAGATAGGCCACTGCCCCGGCGCCAAAAGCCGCGCCCAGCATCTTGCCCTCCAGGCCGATATCGACCACACCGGCGCGTTCTGAATAGAGCCCGGCCAGACAGGCCAGCAGCAGGGGCGTTGACAGGCGGACGGTGGAATCGAGGATCAGAATGAAATCTTCAAACATGATTACGCCTCCTTCGCCTGCAGGGGCTGGGCTGGGGTGAACAGCCGGATGATCGCCGGGCGGAACATGTATTCCAGCGCCCCGGCAAACAGGATCACCAGCCCCTGGATGACGATAATCATGTCGCGGGTGATGTTCGGCATTTCAAAGGAAAGTTCCGCGCCGCCCTGGTAGAGCATGCCGAACAGGATGGCGGCCAGAACAATACCAACCGGATGCGCCCGCCCCATAAGTGCCACCGCGATGCCGACAAAGCCGTAACCGGTGACGAAGTCGATCAGCAGCCGGTTCTGGGACCCCATGATTTCGTTGATCGCCATCATGCCGGCGAGCCCGCCGGAGATCAGCATGGTGATCACGATCGTGCGCACCGGCGGGATGCCCGCATAGACCGCGGCCGTGGCATTGGCTCCGAAAGACCGGATTTCAAAGCCGAGCCGGGTCCGCCAGATCAAAAGCCAGACCAGAACGCAGGCCGCCAGCGCGATGAACAGCGACAGGTTGACCGGCGCATAACCGAAGCCGAAAGACGGGAACAGGTCATTGAGGAACGGCAGCCGCCCGCCGGCTTCAAAGGTGCGTGTTTCCGGCTGCATGGAGCCATGTTCCTTCAGCACCCCGTTGAGGAGATAGACCATCAGCGAAGAGGCAATGAAGTTGAACATGATGGTGGTGATGACCACATGGCTGCCGCGCGTTGCCTGCAGCCAGGCCGGGATGAGGGCCCAGGCAGCGCCCGCTGCAGCAGAGCCGAGAATGGCAAAGGGCAGCGTCACATACCAGGGTACATACCGGTCCAGCGCCAGACAGGCAATCGCGACCCCAAGGCCGCCCACATAGGCCTGCCCTTCCCCGCCGATATTGAAGAGACCGGCATGGAAGGCAACGGCCACGGCCAGGCCGGTGAAGATGAAGTTGGTGGCGTAAAACAGCGTGAAGCCGATACCTTCACCATAGCCGAGCGATCCCCAGACAAGGATCTCAACCGCATCCAGCGGGTTCTCGCCGATCAGGATCACGACGAGCCCGGACACGAGAAAGGCCGCGGCCAGGTTCAAAAAAGGGATCAGACCGAGGTCGACCCAGCGAGGCAACTGGCCCTGTGTCATTGCACATTTTCCTCTTGTGGCTGTTGACCCTTGTCGACACCGGCCATGAGAAGGCCGAGGTCGCCTTCTTCCGCGTTGGCGCCGCGCTCGCCAACAATGCGGCCGTCAAACATGACCAGCACCCGGTCGGCCAGGGCGCGGATCTCGTCAAGTTCCACGGAGACCAGCAGGATGCCCTTGCCAGCGTCGCGCAGTTCGACCAGCCGTTTATGGATGAATTCAATGGCGCCAATATCGACCCCGCGGGTCGGCTGGCCCACCAGAAGCACCTCCGGATCGCGCTCGATTTCCCGGGCCAGAACGATCTTCTGCTGGTTTCCACCGGAGAAATTCGCGGTCTTCAGCATCGGATTGGGGGGCCGGATATCGTATTTTTCGATTTCGGCCACCGCATTTTTCTTGATGGCCTGCAGGTCCATGAACGGCCCTTTCGCATAGGCCGGGTCCCGGTGATAGCCGAGAATGGAATTCTCATATTCGGTGAAGCTGTTGATCAGGCCCATACGGTGACGGTCTTCCGGAACATGGCCAAGGCTTCTGGCACGCATGTCGGCGGCATCCAGCGTGCTGGTGCCCAGATCGATGACTTCCCCGCCCAGGGTCATCGTGCCCGACGAGGCCCGCCGGATACCCGACACCGTCTCCAGCAGTTCCGACTGACCATTGCCCGAGACACCGGCAATGCCGACAATCTCCCCGGCGCGCACGCAAAAGGACACATCCTTGACCACCTGCACACCGCGAGCGTCGGTCACGGTCAGGTTCTGGATGTCCAGAACCGGCTGTTTCGGCTCGGCAGGAACCTTGTCAACCTGGAGCAGCACCGAGCGGCCGACCATAAGCTCCGCAAGTTGCTCCATGGAGGTGTCAGCCGTCTCGACCGTTGCCACCATCTCGCCCCGGCGCATCACAGAGACCGTGTCGGTCACGGCCATGATCTCGCGCAGCTTGTGGGTGATCAGGAGAACCGTCTTGCCTTCGTCTTTCAGGACTTTCAGGATCTTGAACAGGTGGTCGGCTTCGGCCGGGGTCAGAACACCGGTCGGCTCGTCCAGGATCAGAATCTCGGCGCTGCGGTAGAGCGCCTTGAGGATCTCGACCCGCTGTTGCAGGCCCACCGGCAGATCCTGAACCAGCGCGTCCGGATCGACGCGCAGCTCATATTCGTCTTCAAGGCGCTTCAGTTCGGTGCGGGCCCGGGCCAGGCCTCCGGCGAGCATGGCGCTGTCCTCGGCGCCGAGCACCACATTTTCCAGAACGGAGAAATTGTCGACCAGCATGAAGTGCTGGTGCACCATGCCGATTCCCATGGTGATCGCGGCCTTGGAATCGGGGATCGTGACCGTGCGGCCATCGACGCAAATGTCGCCATCATCGGCCTGATAAAAGCCGTAGAGGATGGACATGAGCGTCGATTTGCCCGCGCCGTTTTCCCCGATGATTCCGTGAATGGAGCCCTTTTTCACCACAAGGTCGATATCCTTGTTGGCGTGAACCGGGCCAAAGCGCTTGTTGATCTTGCGCAGTTCGATCGCCGGCGTTTCGCTCATGCCTTCCCCCAGGCGTGACGTCTGCTCTTTGCCATTGTTGTTGTCCCTGTCGGCGCTTTTTTTGATCGCGCTGTTTTTCTCGGCTCTTGTCCGGTTTCTTTGCCCGGTCCTAGAACGGGCACGGCCCGTCGCTTACAACATCATGAACCTTGATGTGTCCTTCAGAGATCGCGGCCACCGCCGCATCCGCTGCTGTCTCCATCTCTTTGGAAATCAGCCGCGCATTGTTACCGTCCAGCACCCAGTCCATGCCGCCATCGGCCAGACCGAGCACCTTGACACCCGATGTGAAGCTGCCGTTTCGAGCCGACTGGAAACTGTCATAGACCGCATTGTCGACCCGCTTGCGGATGGAGGTCAGAACATGGCCCGGATGCAGGCCGTTCTGGTTGCTGTCCGTGCCGATGCCAAGCACGCCCTCATCGGTGGCCGCCTGAAGGACGCCAAGACCGGTGCCGCCAGCGGCCTGAATGATGACATCAGCGCCGCGCTTGATCTGGCCGAGCGCAAGCTCGCCACCCCGCACGGGATCAACAAAGGCCGCCGGCGTGTCGCCTGCCATGTTGAACAGGACCTTGATCTTCGGATTGACCGACAATGCCCCTTGTTTGTAGCCGCACAGAAAGCGGCGGATGATCGGGATATCCATGCCGCCGACAAAGCCGATCGTGCCGCTTTTCGAGGCCATGGCCGCCAGAAGGCCGCCAATATAGGCGCCTTCCTGCTCCTTGAAGACATAGGAGCGCACATTGGGCTGCTCGACGACCATGTCCACAAGGGCAAATTTCGTGTCCGGAAAGTCTGGCGCAACCTGATTGAGCGCATTGGCCTGGTTGAAGCCGATGGCCACGACCGGCTCATTGCCGCGGCTGGCAAAGTTGCGCAGGGCCTGAAGGCTCTGGGAATCCCGCTCCAGCTCAAATTCCCGCACGCTGTCACCGGTTTCTTTGCGGAAGCGCTCGACACCGGTATAGGCGCTTTCATTGAACGAACCGTCGAATTTCCCGCCGACCGAATACACAATGGCCGGATCGGCCAGCGCAGGCAACACGCCCCCAACACTGCCAGCCAGCACCACAGCAAGAATACATGTTTTCAAATCGATCATACGGTCCCCCAGCAGCTTGAAAAAATCCGGCGGCAGTCATGATTTGGAAAGCGGCCTCCGCGCAGCAAGGCGCGAAGGCCGGGATTGTCTCTAATCTGCCTTAAAACGGGCAGGAATCATCGGACATGTAGTCGTGAACCTTGATCTCGCCGGAGATGATCTTCTGGGTTGCCTCTTCGACAGCCGCTTTCATTTCGTCGGTGACCAGCTCGGCATTGTTTTCATCCAGAGCCCAGTCCACACCGCCTTCCTTCAGGCCGAGAACTTCAAAGCCGGACGACCAGGTGTCGTTTTCCGCGTCTTCAAACGCCTGATAGACAGCAATATCGACACGCTTGAGCATGGAGGTCAGGACGGAGCCCGGATGCAGGCCGTTCTGGTTGCTGTCCACGCCGATGCCCAGCTTGCCCGCGTCGGCTGCGGCCTGAAGCACACCAATGCCGGTGCCGCCGGCTGCGTGATAGACAACATCCGCACCCCGGTCGAACTGGGATTTGGCAAGCTCGCCGCCCTTGACCGGGTCATTCCAGGCAGCACCGGTGGTGCCGGTCATGTTTTCAAAGACTTCCGCATCCGGATTGGCTGCCAGAACACCCTGCTTGTAGCCGCAGGCGAATTTGCGGATCAGCGGAATGTCCATGCCGCCAACAAAGCCCAGCTTGCCGGTTTCAGAGGCCATGGCGCCCAGCATGCCGACAATGTAAGAGCCCTCATGTTCCTTGAACAGAATGGAGCGCACATTCGGCAGATCGACGACCATGTCGACAATGGCGAATTGGGTGTCCGGGAATTCCTTGGCGACTTTCTCAACCGCATTGGCCTGGGAGAAGCCGATGGCCACGATCGGATTCATGCCGCGCTTGGCGAAGTTGCGCAGCGCCTGTTCGCGCTGGCTGTCATTCTGGATTTCGAAGTCCCGGTATTCGATGCCGTAGTCCTGCTTGAACTTTTCAGCGCCGTTATAGGCCCCTTCGTTGAACGACTTGTCGAACCGGCCACCCAGATCATAGAGCACGGCTGGCTTGGTATCAGCCGATGCGCTTGCGATAGACAAGGCCAGTCCGGCGAGTGCCGTGCCGATGGTTAGAAACTTTTTCACTTATATGTCCTCCGACATTGCGGGGGCCAGCCCCGTTCGACCGGCCCGTTTCCCCTCGTGACCCAGCCGCCTCACGCCGACTGTGCCAGTTGCAGTCCGGCCCGGGACCTGAGAGCCCTTGCCAGGGTCTCGTCGGCCACCAGGTCGGTGATGACACCGGTGCGCAATGCAGCGAGCGTGGCATCCACCTTGCTCTCTCCACCCACCAGCGCAATGACACGGCGCCCGCGCACTTCATCAAAGTGCAGTCCGACGGCACAATCGCCGAGGGAATTGGGTGCCAGCTTTCCTTCAATCGTCAAAAATCGGCCCATCAAATCACAGACCGCGCCGCATGACATCAACTCTTCCTGTTCCTGCTTGGAAATCATGCCGCGCTGGACCAGATGCCCCTCGTTCTCGACCGACCCGATGCCGATAAGAACCGCATCGGACTGGCGCGCCCGCTCCATCAGGTCCTGAACGCTGCGCTGCGACAGGAACAAAGCTTTTTCGTCCGGCGTCTCGGTGAAATAGGGCACGGGCAGGAAATAGCCGATCCCGCCGGTCCGCTCCTGCATCTTCTGGACGATATCGTAAGGATTTGCCGCCAGGGTTCGCGTCAGCGACCCGCAGATCGACATGATTTCAAGATCCGGACGGGCCGCCTTCGGCAGCGCCTCGACAGCCGCTGTCAGGGTCATGCCCATGCCGACCCCAAGCCGCTTCACGCTTGCCCCGGTCAAAAGCCCTGTCAGGAACTGGGAGGCAGCGGCGGCAACGGACCGCAAATTGCTGTCCTCATCGCCACTGCCAAGATCCGGCGCGACGATGCAATTGGACAGTTTGAAATGGCGGGACAGATCTTCTTCGAGCTGAAGGCATTCCATCGGCCGCCCATCAACCTGGAATTTCACATATCCGGATTTTTGGGCGTGGGCGATCAGGCGGTGTACCTTGGCAGGCGAAACACCGAGCTGGGACGCGATCTCTCCTTGCGTCCGCCCTCCCACAAAGGAAAGCCAGGCCGCCCGGATGGCCATATAGGATGTCCAATCGTCTTCACCCGCCTGCATCCGGCCCCGACACCTTCCCCTCAAACCGGCAGAAGATGCGTCTCTTCCACCCCTGTTCTGCGTCCTCTCCCGGCGGAGAGTGATTCGTTTTCGGACCTCTTCATTGCCGGAGAGCCGAAAAATTCTTCACCTTGTGAGAATTTCTTCAGATCATGCCCAGCCAGTCTTTTGCCGTCAACCCGAAAAACAGCTGAATTTTGGGCAAATTGCTGCATTCCTGGGCATCAACCCTGTCCCCTGACAACTTTTCATAGCGGCAAAATTTGCCTAGCCGGGCTGCAATTCTCCGGAGATCCGGCAAAAATTGCCGAACTATCCGGCACTTATTTCCTATCTGTGGATTTACGCACTCCGTGCGCATTTGATTTTGCCAGATAAATTAAAATCCTGTAGATTTGGCACATGGCTTGCAAAGTAAAACTCCAAGCTAAGACAAGGCATCTTTGCCGGCCTAAGCAGGAATAACGAGGACTATAAAGAAGACTGATAGAACAATAAAATAAAACTGGGGAGACGTGGCAACGCGGCTGAAAGGCCGACAAAAGGAGAAAAAAATGCGTCTCGACATCAAGACCAACTGTGCACTGACAGTAGCGACGATACTGTCCTTTATAATAACGGCGACTTGGAACGCCGCCCCCGCCGAGGCCCGCGATGGCCGTCTGGCGCGGACTGCCTCGATGCAGTATTCCTACAATCCAGCCAATGAAGTGGACGTGGAACTCGTCCTGGCTGTCGACATCTCTCAATCGATGGACACGGAAGAGCAGGAAATCCAGCGTGCGGGCTATGTCGCAGCCCTGACCTCCCGGGAATTCCTCGACGCCATCCAGGTCGGTCCGATCGGGCGGGTTGCCGTGACCTATATGGAATGGGGCGGTGTCGATGAACATTTCATTGTGGCCGACTGGACCGTGGTGCAGGACGCAACGTCTGCTGCGCAATTCGCGTCCATGATTGAAGAAGCCCCACTCCGGCAGGTCCAGCGGACCTCGATCGCCTCGGCCCTGGAAAAGTCGGTCGAACTGGTCAACACCAACCAGTATGTCGGCCTGCGCCGCGTGATCGATATTTCCGGCGACGGCCCCAATAACCAGGGCGGCTCTGTCACCGAAATGCGCGACCGCATGGTCGCCTCCGGGGTCACCATCAATGGCTTGCCGCTGATGATGAAGTCGAACAAGAACACCTGGCAGGCAATGCTCAATCTCGATCACTACTATGAAGACTGCGTGATCGGCGGTCCGGGCTCCTTTGCTATCCCGGTGCGCTCCAAGGAAGGGTTCGCCGATGCCATCCGGATGAAACTGGTTCTGGAGATCGCCGGTCTTCACCTCAATGAACCGGATCCCTACTTCCAGCGCGTGTCCGGACGCGAGCCCGTGCGCTGCAACTTATTTGACTGACCAAGCCACGTTTACTCTCCTTCACCTGCCGTGTTCCTCCCCATCGGAACACGGCTTTTTCTTTGCCTGCTCTTGAATCTCCTCAACCATGCGTGCAAGCGGAGGAACGCCCGCCTGCACCCTTCCCTCCGGTTTTGCAGGTTTCGGTCCCCTCCCCGATAACATCCTTTGCGCGTTGCTGACTTTACGGCTAATACCAAGTCCGTTGCCCTTACAAAAAGGAACCGCAATGCCCGACATGCCCACGCTCGCGCTTGTTGCCCATGATGCCAAAAAAGACGTGATGGTCGATTTTGCCCGCCGCCACCGGGAGAAGCTGGCCGGCTTTCATCTGGTATCCACCGGCACAACCGGTGGTCGCGTTCTCGAGGCCTGTCCGGAACTCGATCTGACCCGGCTCAAAAGCGGCCCCTTGGGAGGCGATCAGCAGATCGGTGCAATGATCGCCGAAGGCAGGCTGCAGGGTCTTTTGTTTTTTGTCGATCCCCTGTCACCCATGCCCCATGATGTGGATGTGAAGGCCTTGATGCGCCTGGCGCTGGTCTATGACATTCCGATGGCCCTCAACGAGACCACCGCTGACATTCTGCTGCGCTCGGCCCGGCTCAAGGGCCTGCAAACAACCTCAGATACGCCCGAAGTCGGTACCCGAGAGGCGGGCCGCGCCGGATCATGACCCTTTCCAAACGCTCCCGGACCTTTTCCTATCCTGTTCTGGTGGCCGATATCGGCGGCACCAATGCCCGTTTTGCCCTGGTTGACAATCCAGAGGCCCCCACCCGCATGTGCGGCAAAACCGCGACAGCTGATCACAAGGATATTTCCAGCGCCGTCCGCGCCGTTGTCTATCCGGACGCGCAGACGAACCCCAGAACTGCCATCATTGCCGTTGCGGGGCCCGTGACCGGAAATGCCATCGCACTGACCAATGCGGCCTGGGTGATTGAACCCTTGAAATTGATTTCCGATCTCGGGATCGAGGAAGTTATCGTGCTCAACGATTTTGAGGCCCAGGCGCTGGCCCTGCCCGGCTATGAAGGCGCGGATATCGAGCAGATCGGACCCGGCGCTATCCGCCCCGAAAGTGCAAAATTCGTGCTCGGCCCGGGCACCGGGCTCGGTGCGGCCTCCATGATCCATGCCTCCAGCACCTGGGTGCCCGTGCCCGGCGAAGGCGGTCATGTCGAACTGGGACCGGTGACGCCTGAAGACATGGTCATCTGGCCCTTCATCGAGCGGGTCGGCGGGCGCATCGGCGCAGAGCAGCTTCTGTCCGGCAGCGGCCTTCCCCGGCTGGCCCGGGCGGTGAGCCAATGGATGACACTCGACCGGTCCTTTGAGACTGCCGCCAGCATCACCAGTGCCGCCGGGGACAATGATCCTGTGGCGGTCAAGACCCTGGAAGTCTTTGCGCGCTGCCTGGGCCGGGTCGCCGGAGACTGTGCCCTGACCGTTCTGGCCCGGGGCGGCGTCTATCTGACCGGCGGCGTCACCCCCCGCATTGCCCGGTTTCTGACCGGGGACGGTTTCCGGGCAGCCTTCGAAGCCAAGGCACCCCATGAGGCTTTGATGGCCCGGATCCCGACCTTTATTGTCCGCCATCCGGACCCGGCGCTGGAAGGACTGGCCTCCTTTGCCCGCCAGCCCGGCACTTTTTCGGTCAACACCCATGAGCGGCAATGGAAAGCCGCCGCCAGCCCCGCATCCGCCTGAGCCTCCCTGCCATGACGGTACCTCGCTCCTTTGCCGTGCCGCTGCCCATTGATGGCGTTCTGCCGGATCTCCTGCGCACGCTGGACAGCCATAGCAATGCGGTTCTGGTAGCGGAGCCTGGAGCCGGCAAGACGACCCGTGTGCCGCTGGCCCTGCTGGACGCGGACTGGCGGGCAGACGGGCGCATTCTGGTGCTGGAACCCCGCCGCCTTGCCGCCCGGGCCGCCGCCCGCCGCATGGCCCAGGAGCTGGGGGAGCGGCCCGGGGAGACGGTCGGCTACCGGGTGCGCATGGAAACCAAGGTCAGCGTCCGCACCCGGATCGAGGTGATCACCGAAGGTGTGTTCACAAGACTGATCCTTGATGACCCGGAACTGACCGGCGTTGCAGCCATTCTCTTTGACGAATTTCACGAACGCTCCCTGGACGGGGATCTCGGGCTGGCGCTCGCCCTTGATGTACAATCGGCCCTGCGCGAAGATCTGCGGCTTGTGCCCATGTCCGCCACCCTTGACGCTGCCAGCATTGCCAGGCTGCTCGGGGACGCTCCGGTCCTGGAAAGCAAGGGGCGCAGTTTCCCGGTGGAGACCCGCTATCTCGGCCGCGATCCGAAGGCCCGGATCGAACCGCAAGTGGCCCGCGCCGTCAGCAAGGCCGTGCAGGAGGAGACTGGCTCGCTGCTGGTGTTCCTGCCCGGTCAGGGGGAAATCAAACGCACCGCTGACCTTCTGGCCGGTTCTGTGCCTCAGGACTGCCAGATCGCCCCGCTCTTCGGTGGTCTCGATGCCAAGACCCAGGATGCGGCGATCCGCCCCGCAGGGCCCGGCCAGCGCAAGATCGTGCTGGCCAGCGCCATCGCCCAGACCTCGCTCACTATTGAAGGGGTGCGGGTTGTGATCGATAGCGGACTGGCCCGGGTGCCCCGCTATGAGCCCCAGACCGGCCTGACCCGGCTGGAAACGGTCCGGGTCTCACGGGCCTCCGCCGACCAGCGCAGGGGCCGGGCCGGACGGACGGAGCCGGGCGTGTGCTACCGGCTTTGGGATGAAGCCCAGACCGCCGCACTTCCTGCGAATGAAGCTCCGGAAATTCTGGAAGCCGATCTGACCGGCCTTGTGCTGGATCTGGCTGCCTGGGGCACACTGGACCCGGCGGTGCTAGCCTTTGCCGATCCGCCGCCAGACGCTGCATGGAGCGAAGCCAAGAACCTTCTGAAAGACCTTCACGGCCTGAATGCGGCTGGCCATTTGACCGGACAAGGCAAGGCGCTGGCCAAGCTGCCGCTGCATCCCCGGCTGGCGCATATGGTGCTGGAGGGCTGCCGCCAGGGGCTTGGCTATACCGCTGCGCTGATCGCTCTGGTCCTGTCGGAACCCGGCCTTGGCGGCCGCGATCCGGACCTCAAGACAAGATTGCGCTGTCTGCTTCAGGACAAAAGTCAGCGGGCAAAGGACGGACGGGCTCTGGCCAGCCGCTGGCTGGCCCTGGCCGGTGGACGTGGCACGCAGACCGATCTGGACAGCGCTGGCGCCCTGCTGGCGCTGGCCTATCCCGACCGGGTCGCCCAGGCCCGCGGCCAGACCGGCCGGTTCCGCCTTGCCAATGGCCGGGGCGCCGAACTGGACCCCACCCATGGGCTCGCCGGGGAGCGGTTTTTGACCGTTGCCGACATTCAGGGCAAAGCCGCCAGCGGCCGCATTCAGCTTTGTGCGCAAATCAGCCGGGACGAGATTGAAACGCTTTTTTCAGACGCCATCCTGGAAGAAGATCTGGTCGAGCTGACCGGAGACGGGGCTTTGAAGGCCCGCAGGGTGACCCGCTACAAAGCGATGGAGCTGCAGTCGGCGGCGGTTGGCACGCCAGATCCGGCGGCGGTTGAAACAGCGCTGATCAAGGCGATCCGTCGCAGGGGCACCAGCCGCCTGCCCTGGAGCAAGGACCAGGCCCGGCTGCGAAAACGGGCGGCCTATGCCCGTGAGACCGGCTCTGCCGCCCTGCCTGACCTGAGCGATCCTCATCTGACCGCTACGCTGGAGGAGTGGCTCCAGCCCTTCCTGTCCGGGCTGACCAGTCTTGCCGCGGTGGATTCCGCCCTGCTCGGCACTGCCTTGTCTGCGCTTTTGCCCTACGACGCCATGACGCAGCTCGACGCCCTTGCGCCCTCTCACTTTAAGGCGCCCACCGGCAGCAAGGTGCCGATTGACTATGGGGCCACCGCAGGTCCGACCCTGTCGATCCGGGTGCAGGAACTCTTTGGCCTCAAGGACCATCCAAGCCTGTGCGGCGGCAGCCTGCCGCTGATCCTGGAACTTCTGTCCCCCGCCCAACGGCCTATCCAGATCACCAGAGATCTGCCCGGTTTCTGGGCCGGGTCCTGGGCGGACGTGAAAGCGGATATGAAAGGCCGCTATCCCAAACACCCCTGGCCGGATGATCCGACCGCGGCCGAGGCAACCCGGCGCGCGAAGCCGCGGGGCACCTGACTTCAAAAACGCTTTCGATCAAATTTGGATATTTGTCTTCAAACAAAAGAAAAACCCTCTCCCGTTGGGCAGGAGAGGGTCTGAAGGAGGAGCAAACCTGTCGTTAAGCGACAGGTTGCCTCTCGGGAGGCGCCTGCAGTTCCGCGGCCAGGTGGGTTCGGGCACGGAACTGTTCCGGACAGGAGGCGCTTCTTGTTAGGTGGCGGGGTAAACCGGGGACCGTGCACTAATCGTCAGATGCAGCAACAAGGCTGGCATTGCCACCCGCTGCTGCTGTGTTGATCGAAACCACCTGTTCCAGCGCGAACCGGGTCAGGTAGAGCGGGCCGCCCGCCTTGGGGCCGGTACCGGACAGACCCGAGCCGCCAAAGGGCTGGGTGCCGACAACAGCGCCAATCGTGTTGCGGTTGACATAGACATTGCCGACGGACAGACGGTCGACCACTTTCGTCACCGTCGCGTCAATGCGGCTGTGAACGCCAAGCGTCAGGCCGTAGCCGGTCGAGGCGATTTGATCGAGCACCTGATCAATATCCTTGGCCTTGTAACGCACCACATGGAGCACGGGGCCGAAGACTTCCCGGGTGAGCGCCTCGGCCTTGTCCAGCTCGATGATATGCGGGGCAACCCAGGAGCCATTGGCGAGTTTGCCCGCCGGCGTTTCGCCCGCAAAGCGCAGGGTCTGCTTTTCCTTCATGTCGTCGATATGGCTGACGATCACCGACTGTGCCTCATCATCGATCACCGGGCCGATGTCGGTGGAAGGAAGGCGCGGATCACCAAGGCTGAGCTCCCGGGCAGCGCCTTCCAGCATCTGCAGAAGCGAGTCCGCCACATCGTCCTGCACATAGAGCAAGCGCAGGGCCGAACAGCGCTGCCCGGCGGAGCGGAAGGCCGACATGACAACATCGTCGCAGACCTGCTCCGGCAGGGCGGTGGCATCCACCAGCATGGCGTTGATGCCGCCTGTTTCGGCAATCAGCGGCACAATCGGGCCGCGCTTGGCCGCAAGCGTCCCGTTGATGGCCCAGGCGGTTTCGGTCGAGCCCGTGAAGGCCACCCCGGCAACGGCCGGATGGGAGGTCAGCGCAGCGCCGATATCGCCCTCGCCCGGCACCAGAAAGAAAGCATCTTGCGGGATGCCGGCCTGATACATCAGCTGCGCCGTTTCATAGGCAATCAGCGGCGTCTGTTCAGCCGGTTTGGCGACAACCGCATTGCCGCCCACCAGCGCAGCGCTGATCTGGCCAAGGAAAATGGCCAGCGGGAAATTCCATGGCGAAATGCACACGAAGACACCCCGGCCCCGGTGCCGGTAGCGGTTCTCTTCGCCGGTAGGCCCGGGCATCAAACGGCCTTCGCCGAACAGCGTGCGCGCTTCATTGGCATAGTAGCGGCAGAAATCAACGGCCTCGCGGATTTCTGCAATCCCGTCCGGCAGGCATTTGCCCGCTTCCATAGACAGGATCATCATCAGACGGTCCCGGTTGTCTTCCAGAAGATCGGCCAGCTTTTCAAGAGCGGCGGCGCGCTCGTCCACCGGCTTGCGCGACCAGGCCTCGAAGCCTTTCTGAGCGTTTTCCATGGCCTTGCGGGCCGTGTCCTGATCGGCAAAGCGCACGGTGCCAACCTTGGTCGAGCCGTCCATCGGCGCAAAGACCGGATGGGGCTCCCCGCCCTGCGGCAAGCCCGCGCCGAGCGGACCGGCGTCCAGGAAGGGCGCCTTGGTGCGGGCCATGCCGTCCACCAGGGCAGCACGTTCCGCTGCGCAGCCAAATTCGATACCGTCCGAGTTGCGGCGGCCGTCCCCGTAAAGACCGGCCGGTAGCGGAATGGACCGGTTGACCGCATGGTGGCCATTGTCCAGCAGAACCGCCGGGCGCTTCAAAAGCGCTTCCACGGAAACGGAAGTGTCGCCGACAATGGTGACAAAGGACGAGTTGGCACCGTTTTCCAGAAGACGGCGGACCAGATAGGCCAGAAGATCCTTGTAGCCTCCGACCGGAGCATAGATCCGGCACGGGAACCCGTCCCGCTCGCACACCGATTTATAGAGGCTTTCGCCCATACCGTGGAGGCGCTGGAACTCATACCCCTCAGACGATCCGCCCGCCACTTCGATGATCTGGGCGACGGTCAGGGCGTTGTGAGTGGCAAATTGCGGATAGAGCACATCCCGGGCCGCCAGCATGCGCTTGGCGCAGCACAGATAGGAAAGATCCGTGGCCGCCTTGCGGGTGAAGACCGGATAGCCGTCGGCGCCGCCTTCCTGGGCATGCTTGATTTCCGTATCCCAATAGGCACCCTTCACGAGCCGGACCATGAGACGGCGGTTGGTCTTGCGGGCTGCATTCACCAGCCAGTCGATCACCTGGGTGCCCCGCTTCTGATAGGCCTGAACCGCCAGGCCGAACCCGTCCCAGCCTTCCGTCACCGGGTCGGCCAAGAGGGCTGCAATCACATCCAGGGAGATTTCCAGCCGGTCGGCCTCTTCCGCATCCACCGTGAAGTTGAGGTTCCGGTCTTTCGCCATCTGAACGAGTTCGCGCAGCTTCGGCAGAAGCTCGTCGCGCACCCGCTCGCCATTGACCGCCTCGTAGCGCGGATGCAGGGCGGACAGCTTGACGGAAATGCCCGGCCGGTCTGGCAGTGGCTTCTTACCTGCGGCGCTGCCGATGGCTTCAATGGCGCTGGCATAGGACTGGAAATAGCGCTCGGCATCCTTCTGGGTGCGGGCGCCCTCGCCCAGCATGTCATAGGAATAGCGGTAGCCTTTGGCTTCCTGGCCCTTGGCCCGCTCCAGCGCCTTTTGAATCGTTTCACCGAGCACGAATTGATGGCCAAGCAGGGTCATGGCTTTACGGGTCGCGATCCGCACCGTTGGCATGCCCATGCGCTTGACAAGGCTCGACAGAATGCTTTGCGGCGTATCACCCGGGTGCAGCAGACGGGATGTGACGCCCAGCGCCCAGGAGGAGGCGGACACCAGCCAGGTGTCAGATTTCGGGCCCGAAGGATCATCGAACCGGGCCGCCGCCAGCTTGTCCTCGATCAGTTTGTCGGCGGTATCCGCGTCCGGCACGCGCAGCAGGGCCTCGGCCAGCACCATCATGGCCAGACCTTCACGGGTCGTCAGGCCGAATTCGCGCATGAAGTCTTCGACGCCGCCAAGACCCACCTGAACCGACCGCATGTCTTCGATATAGCCGCGGGCCCGCTGATCGATCAGCTTTTCAACCACCGGATCGCCCGACGCGTCCTTCAACAGCGTCTCCACCACCTTGCGCTCTTCAGGCGCGTAAGGCTCCCGGAACGGCTCAAGATCGGCATGTGTCATTTTTGTGGTGGCGGTAGACGGTACGTTCATGAGAACCTCCGGAAAGGGCGCATCAGCGCCAAACCAATACTTCCCCTAATTTATACGAAAATTTCTTGTTTTTATCCCTGTTTTTAGGCCAGTGTTTAGTGTATTTCTTCGTTAGATTTCATTTTATAGTGAAAATAACATGCTGAACGCGACAGACCGCCGGATTCTGAAGGTGCTTCAGGAAGACGGCCGCATTACCAACACCGAGCTGTCGGAGCGGGTCAGCCTGTCCCCCACAGCAACAGCCGAACGTATGAAGAGGCTGGTGCGGGAAGGATATATCGAGAGATTTTCCGCAACGCTGGACCCGAAAAAGGTCGAGCGGGGCCTTCTGGTCTTTGTGGAAATCCGGCTGGAGCGAACGTCACCGGAAATCTTTGACGCGTTCAAGCTCGCGGTTGAACGCTCAGTGGACATTCTGGAATGCCACATGGTTGCCGGGGGGTTCGACTATCTGGTGAAAAGCAGGGTGAAAGACATGGAAGCTTACCGCGCATTCCTCTCCGATGTGGTGCTAGCCCTTCCCGGGGTGCGTGAAACCCACACCTATGCGGTCATGGAAGAGATCAAGGACACCCACATTCTGCCTGTCTAGACCCGTGGCGGCAGAAAAAGAACTTGCCTATGACGTTCACAAAGCCTTGTCTTGACCGTGCGGCGTGGGCTGCGCGAGGGAAAGGGCACTGACATTCAGACCGGTCTTTTCAGACCGGCGACACGGGGACTTTGCATGAAACGAGTGTGCGCCGCCGGCCTTGGCCTCCTTGCAACGCTGCTGATGCCGGGTCTTGCCGCCGCCCAGGAGCAGACTGTTGACCCGGCCTGGCAGCAGGTTCTTGAGGAGGCAAAAGGCGAGACCGTCTATTTCCATACCTGGGGCGGCGAGCCGCGCATCAATGCCTATATCCAATGGGCCGCCCGCGAGGTGGAACGGGACTACGGCACCCGCGTGGTGCACGTGAAGGTCAGCGACACGGCCAGCGTCGTGTCCCAGGTGCTGGCCGAGAAATCCGTCGGCAAGACCTCCGGCGGGGCCGTGGATCTCATCTGGATCAATGGCGAGAACTTCGCCTCCATGAAGGAAAACGGGCTGCTGGCTGGCAAAGGCTGGGCCGAAACACTGCCCAACTGGGCCTATGTGGATGTTCAGAACAAACCAACGGTCAAGGTCGACTTCACCGTACCGACAGACGGGCAGGAAAGCCCCTGGGGCATGGCCCGGCTTGTCTTCATGTATGACGCGGCCCGCCTGTCCGCCCCGCCCACCAGCCTCAAGGGTCTTCTGGCCTTCGCCAAAGCCAATCCGGGGCGCTTTTCCTATCCCCAGCCACCCAATTTCTACGGTACCACCTTCTTGAAGCAAGCTTTGCTCGACACGGTTGCCGACACAAGCATGCTGTCGGCCCCCGTCAACAAAGAGACTTTTGAGGACACCGCCGCACCGTTATTTGCCTTTCTGGATGAGCTGCATCCGCATCTGTGGCGTCAGGGCAAGGCTTTCCCGAAAAACGCTGCGGACATGCGCCAGCTTCTCGCCGACGGCGAAGTGGACATCGCCTTTTCCTTCAATCCCAGCGACGCCTCGGGAGCGATCGCCAACGGGGAACTGCCGGAAACGGTGCGCACCTTTGTCTTTGACGGCGGAACCCTCGGCAACACCCATTTCGTGGCCATTCCCTTCAACAGTTCCAACAAGGCCGGAGCAAAGGTGTTTGCCAATTTTCTGCTGAGCCCGATGGCCCAGATGCGCAAGCAGGAGCCGGAGATCTGGGGTGATCCAACCGTTCTGGACGTGGCTGGCCTGCCCGCCAATGAAAAAGCGCTGTTTGACACCATGGAGCGGGGTCCGGCGACGTTGCCCCCGGAAGACCTTGGACCGGTTCTGCCCGAACCCCATCCCAGCTGGGTCGCTGCCCTGGAAGAGGCATGGTCGGCCCGCTATGGCGCCGGAACGGACTGAGACAGCTTGCGAGTGACCCGTCTTGCCTCCCCCGGCTGACCGCCCCGACCTGCCAACGGCCTGTGTGCTAGTGCTGCTGGCCGGACCGGTGCTGGCCGGTCTGGCGGGCACTGCCCTGCCCGCCTTCGGCTACCTGCCGGCGCTGGGCTACCGGTCCTTGTCCTTCGCCCCGTTTCAGGATCTTCTGGCAACACCGGGCCTGTGGATGTCGGTTCTCCTGAGCTTTACCACCGGACTGGGCGCGGCCTTTGTGTCGCTTGTGGCCGTCTGTGTGTTTTCAGCGGGCTGGTACGGCACGCGCACTTTCCACCGCCTGTCCCGGTTTTTATCGCCACTACTCTCCGTGCCCCACGCAGCGGCGGCCATCGGCCTTGCCTTTCTCATTGCCCCTTCCGGTTTTCTCGCCCGCCTTGTCTCGCCCTGGGCAACCGGATGGGACCGGCCGCCGGATCTGCTGATCCTGAATGATCCGGCGGGTCTGAGCATGACCTTTGCCCTCGTGGCCAAGGAAGTGCCGTTTCTGTTCCTGATGATGCTGGCGGCCCTGAACCGGCCGCACCTGCAAAACACGTTGAAGGCAGGCGCCAGTCTCGGCTACGGCCGTATGGCGGCATTCTTCAAATGTATCCTGCCGCAGGTCTATCCGCTGATCCGCCTGCCCATGCTGGCGGTCATTGCCTATTCGACCTCCGTGGTCGACGTGGCCCAGATCCTGGGGCCCACAACACCGCCGCCGCTGGCACCGCGTCTGGTCCAATGGATGAGTGACCCGGACCTGACCAAACGTTTGATGGCCTCCGCCGGAGCCTTGCTGCAGCTCTGTGTCAGCGGCAGTGCGCTTGCAGGCTATCTTCTGCTGGAACGGTTGGCCGCCGCCTGTTTTGCCCGCCCGCTTGTGAACGGGCACCGCCATGGCAACGACCGGATCTGGCGGCGCGCTGCCCTGGTCCCCATGCTTGTAATTGTGGCGGCCATGGGCCTTGCCCTGCTGCTGCTTGGCCTTTGGTCCCTGGCGCGGTCCTGGTGGTTTCCCGCCGCCCTGCCAAGCCGCTGGGGCCTCGCCCGATTTCAGGAAACCTTCGCCATGGCCGGACCGGCATTGTCGGCCACCTTCGCCCTTGCGGTCGCCGCGTCCCTTCTGGCCACAGCCCTGACCCTGTGGCTGCTGGAAAGCCGGAGCAGAGGCGCACGTCCGGCGGGGCCCGCTTTGAAAGCCATCTTGTTCCTGCCTCTGCTTCTGCCGCAGATCAGTTTTCTGTTCGGCCTGCAAATGCTGTTTCTGGTTCTGGATCTGAGCGGCAGCTTCCAGGCGGTTCTTCTTGCTCATCTGATCTTCGTGCTACCTTACGCCTTTCTTGCGCTCAGCGATCCCTGGGCCCGGCTTGATCCCCGCTACGCCAAGGCGGCCGCAGCGCTTGGGGCCTCTCCCCGCCGGATTTTCTGGCAGGTGAAGCTGCCGCTGCTGTTGCGATCCGTGCTTGTGACCCTGGCCGTTGCCGCCGCCGTATCGGTGGGACAATATCTGCCAACGCTCATGATCGGGGCGGGCCGTCTCGTCACGGTCACAACGGAAAGCGTTGCCCTGGCCAGCGGCGGAAACCGGCATATTGCCGCGCTATACGGCCTCCTGCAGCTGCTCATCCCGCTTGCGGGTTTCGCTTTGGCCGCCCTCGTGCCTGCGCTCGCCTTCCACAAGCGAGCCACCCTGCGATTGGAAAGGTGATCCAGATGGCTGCACCCAAGCCCCGGCCGGGGCTCATTCTGGACGCTGTGCGCCTGTCCCTTGAAGGCACCATGCTGCTTGAGATCGATTGCCATATCCCCCCGGCCACCGTGCTGACCGTGATGGGAGAGAGCGGCAGCGGCAAATCGAGCCTGCTCGATTTCATTGCCGGGTTCCTCAGGCCCAGCTTTCAGGCAGACGGACGGGTGCTGCTGAATGGGCAGGACCTGACAGTCTGCCCAGCCCAGGCGCGGCAGATCGGGCTGATGTTCCAGACACCTGTTCTCTTTCCCCACATGTCGGTGCTGCAAAATCTGCTGTTTGCCCTGCCCGGGCAGATCAAGGGGCGCGCTGTCCGGAAGGCTCTGGCTGAAGCGGCTCTGGACGATGTCGGTCTGGCCGGATTTGGCGGCCGCGATCCGGCAACCCTGTCCGGCGGGCAACAGACCCGCGTTGCGCTCATGCGCACACTTCTGGCCGCCCCGCACGCCCTGTTGCTGGACGAACCCTTTTCCAGCCTGGACAAGGCCCGGCGGTCGGACATACGCGATCTTGTGTTCCGCCTGGCCCGGCAAAAGGGCTTGCCGGTACTGCTCGTTACCCATGACGAGGAGGACGCACGGGCGGCGGGCGGCCCGGTTCATCTTCTGAACACAGCCCCTCGAACACAAAACGGCTGCTCCGGACCGGAGCAGCCGTAACTGATTTTCCCTTATGTCCGGCGGCTCCCCCGGCCGGCAGGCTGGGGCGCGCAAGACCCTCAGATCATTCTGCCTGATCGGCAGACTTGGCGTTCAACAGGGAATAATTGTCGATGCCGATCCGTTCGATCAACTCCAGCTGGGTCTCCAGAAAGTCGATATGGCTTTCTTCGTCACTCAAAAGCTGCTCGAACAGCTTCATGGAGACATAGTCCTCCTTATCGCGGCAGACTTCCCGCGCTTCATGGTAAAGGGCGCGGGCCACATATTCAGCCGCCAGGTCGCCTTCCAGGCACTCTTTTACATTCTGGCCGATACGCAGCGGATCAAGGGTCTGCAGGTTGGGCAGGCCTTCCAGGAAAATGATCCGGTCCATGAGGTCCTGGGCATGCTGGCGTTCTTCGTCCGCCTCTTCCAGTTCCTTGTCCGCGAGCTTGCCGAAACCCCAGTCGGCCAGAAGCCGGGCATGGACCCAATACTGGTTTACCGCAGTCAGCTCGTGGCGCAAAGCCTTGTTCAAATAGTCGATTACTGTCGGTTCACCCTTCATAGGCCCTCTCCATCTCACCGGCTGGCGGAGCGCTTCATCCGCACGGGCGCCGGTTCAGTTTGCGTCGCCTCTTCAGAGCCTTTTTCATGAATGATGTCAATAACAGAGGGAAAACAACTGCCGCATCTCGGGCGGCAGCCCAGATGCCGGAACACGGCACCGGGGGTCGGCACCTTGCCATCGGGGTCGGAGCGCATTTCTTCCGCAGCTTCTTTCAGCTGCTTTTGAGAAAGAACATTACAGGAGCAAATGATCATTGTAGGGTTCGCGCTGGGTCCAGTCACCCGGTCATATCGGCATCAGGGTTCAAAGCGCAATAGCCAAACCCTACTATAAGAGTCAACTTTTTCTGAACCTCCTGCGAAGAAACAAGGTCCCCCATGAGCGGCAAAGACGCCTCCGACACACGGCCGACACTCGTCCTGACTGGTGCGAGCCGGGGCATCGGTCACGCAACGGTCAAACGGTTTTCTGCCGAAGGTTGGCGCGTGATCACCTGTTCCCGCCAGGCATTTTCCGACAAGTGCCCCTGGCCCATGGGACCGGAAGACCACATACAGGTGGATCTGTCCGATCCGGAAAATCTCGGCTTTGCGGTACAGGAAATCCGCAAACGCCTGGAAGAGAACGGCTCTCAGCTGAATGCACTGGTCAACAATGCCGGCATCAGTCCGAAAGGCCCCCAGGGCGAGCGGCTCAACTCACTCAACACCGCAATGCATGAATGGCGGACCGTGTTTCAAGTCAACCTGTTTGCACCGATCCTGCTGGGGCGCGGGCTGTTTCTGGAACTGAAGAAAGCCGGAGGGTCGGTGGTCAATGTCACGTCGATTGCCGGCATGCGGGTGCACCCGTTCGCAGGCACAGCTTATTCCACCTCAAAGGCAGCACTGGCGGCCCTCACCAGGGAAATGGCCGCCGATTTCGGCCCGCACGGAATCCGGGTCAACGCCATTGCGCCGGGGGAAATCGACACCTCCATTCTCTCACCTGGAACGGAAAAACTGATCGATGACATTCCGCTGCGCAGGCTTGGCCGCACGGACGAGGTGGCCGACACAATCTTTTATTTGTGCTCGGACCGGTCGAGCTATGTTACCGGATCGGAAATCCACATCAACGGCGGACAGCATGTGTAACGGCGCTGGCCAACGTGCTCCCTGCCATTCCTGCCAATAGCTCACGACCAAACACAATTGATAACCTCCGTAATACTGACCAAAATACAACTCCTCGTGTCAAAACAAGAGCTTCCAAGGTTCATTCAAAATTAATCGCTCCCGCAAATAATATTCCAGATGAAGAATGCTCAGCTGGCATTGGGGAGAAGAATGAACCGGCTTCTGAAAACTCTGGTTGATCTTAAATTTGGTTTCAAGGTTGGGGGAGGCTTTCTGGCCGTCCTTTTGCTGACAGCGGTTGTGGGTGCCGTCGGCTTTCTCGCCATCTTGAACCTGTCAGCAAGTTTCACCGTTGCCGACCACGCCGCGCAGGCGTCCGGCCAGGTGCAAGCGACCTCCCTGAAGCGGGAAGATTATCTGAAAACCCCCTCACAGCAGCAGGCCAGCGCCGTCCACACAGAAATCGCAAAGCTGGAAGCGACCCTGCAAAAACTGCGGACAGAGGTTGCCGGAGATCCTGCGGCCGAAGCCCAGGTGAGCGGCGCGGAAGCAGCCGTCACAGAATTCGGGGCCACTTTTGATCTTGTTGTCGAGCAGACCGAACAACAGGCCGCGCGTCTGGCAACCTTGCAGGACAGCACCACCAATCTGAGCAAACTGGCCAGCACCATCACGGACGCCGTCGCCACTGAAGAAAAGCGCGTCAGCGCGGAAGCTTTTGCCGCCGGCAGCCGTCTGGATGATGTAAACCAGATGCAGCGTGACGTCTTCGAACTGAAGGATGATGTCCTCCAGATCCAGCTAAAATATCTGGAAGGTAACGGCAATCTGGAGGGCGAGGCCCTGCAGCAGTCGATCGGTATCGCCCGCACTCTGGTTTCGCTCACCAAACAGATGCGCTTCAAGCAGATCGAGGGCATCGATCGCAAAGCCATGGCCAAGCTGGCCGGTCAGGCCAACAAGCTGAACAAGGTACTTGAGAACCTGACAACGGATCTGGGCTTTTCCGAAGCCTATGAAGCCCGCCTTGCCGTTGGCACCGCCATTGAGGGCCTGCAGGCACGCACTGAAGACATTCTTAAGCTGTCAGAACCGGTCGTCAGCCAGACAAAAACGGAAGCGCTTTCGGCTGCAAGCCGTCTGGCCACCATCCGGTCCATTTCCGACAAAGCTAAGACCATGAGCCAGTTTGCGCAAAGCGCACGGGCCGAATTGCTCTATCTCTTCGGATCATTTGGCGCCCAAGCCACGGAGCCGGTTGAACAGCAGATCGCCAAGTTGTCGGGCCTTGAAGAACAGATGTCTCAATATGCAGATGTCCTGCCGGCGGCCGCAGATGCGATCGGCGAAATTCCCGTCTCGCTTGCCATGCTGGACCGGGCCTTCAAGGAGATGCAGGCCACGGAGGCTGATCTGGCGGACAAACGGGCGCAGCTGGATGGCCTGACCCGTAAGGTGAACACCGACATTTCAGCGATCGCCCACTCCCAGTCCAAGGTGTCCAAGGCAGCCGCCGATTCGGCCAAAGCACAGATCATCGTCACGATCGTTCTGGCAACGCTCGGCGGCATCGGTCTGGCGGTTATTTTGAACCTGGCCATTACCCGCCCGATCCGCACCATCACCGAGGTCATGGCCCGGCTGGCTGGCGGGGAAAACGAGGTCGACATTCCGGGAATCGACCGGGGAGATGAAATTGGCGACATGAGCCGGACGGTTCAGGTGTTCCGGGACAATGCGGTTGAGCGGGCCGAGCTGCGGGTGCAAAGTGAGCAGGAAGAGGCGGCCCGGCAGGAACGCCAGCAGCGCATCGACGACCTGATCAACGGCTTCCGGGCCACAGCCGAAGAGGCGCTCGGGTCCGTGGCCATGACCGCAGGTGGTCTGGACAGCACCGCGCAGGCCCTTTCGGAAATCGCACGGGACAGCGCCACCCATTCCGGCGAGACCCAGGAAGCCACCACCGAAACCACCAATAACGTGCAGACCGTTGCGAGCGCGGCGGAAGAACTGGCCACATCCATCGGCGAGATTTCACGGCAGGTCTCCAAGACAACCGAAATCGTCGACCGGGCAACCCGCGGCACCCGGAACACCAATGAAAAGGTGGAAGGGCTTGCGGAAGCGGCCACCAAGATCGGCGAAGTTGTTACCCTGATCCAGGCGATTGCCGAACAGACCAACCTGCTGGCCCTGAACGCGACCATCGAGGCCGCCCGCGCCGGTGAAGCCGGGAAAGGTTTTGCCGTGGTGGCCTCCGAAGTGAAGGAACTGGCAACGCAGACCTCCAAGGCCACGGAAGAGATCTCCAGCCAGATCACCGAGATCCAGAACGCGACCAAGGACTCTGTCGTCGCCATCGGCGAGATCACCGAGATCATGAACGAGGTCAACAGCTATACCGCCGCCATTGCCTCCGCCGTTGAGCAGCAGGGCTCCGCCACAGACGAGATCTCCCAGAACGTCCAGCGTGCAGCCGAGGGCACAGGTGCGGTCACCTCCTCCATGACCGAGCTGTCCCAGGCCGTCGATCAGACCGCCTCGTCTGCGGATATGGTTCTGTCCGCCTCCGGCGAACTGACTGACAAGACCGACCAGCTGAAACAGGAAGTGGAACGCTTCCTGTCGGAAGTCGCTGCGGCCTGACAACGGCCGTCTTTAAGAGTCCATCAAGGGCGGGGTGCCGGGTGCCCCGCCCTTATCTTGTCCGCAGGCGTCTCAAAAGATTGACCTCAGCCCAAGAGAGGACTAGGTGACGGACCCACGCAGGATAACCAGAAACGAGAGAATGACGTGGCGGACAAGACCAGCGCCCCAGCCTTTGCCCCCTTCGGCTCGCCCCCCAGCCAGGACTGGCCAGTCATTCTGGAAACGAAGGGCTGGAAGGACTACCGGCTTCTGGACATGGGTGCAGGCGAAAAGCTTGAACGCTATGGCCGCTTCACCATTGTCCGTCCGGAACCCCAGGCCATGGGCGCCCGCCGCCTGAAAGACAGCCAGTGGGCCCGGGCCGATGCGGTCTTTTCCGGCGATACGGAAGAAGAAGGCCCCGGCCGCTGGAAATTTGCCGGCAACGCTCCGGAAACCTGGCCCATGTCCTATGGGCCGGTGCGCTACAATGGCCGCTTCATGTCCTTCCGCCATGTGGGCGTTTTTCCTGAGCAGGCCGCCCATTGGGACTGGGTAAACGGCAAAATCCGTGCGGAACGCCAGCGCAGCCCGGACAGGCCTTTGAAGATCCTGAACCTGTTTGGCTATACCGGGCTGGCCTCCCTGCTGCCAGCCACCGAGGGCGCGCAGGTGACCCATGTGGACGCGTCCAGGAAAGCCATTGGCTACGCAAGGGAAAACCAGGAGCTGTCCGGCCTTGAGGACCTGCCTATCCGCTGGATCTGTGAAGACGCGTCCAAGTTCGTTGCGCGTGAGGTCCGGCGCGGCAACACCTATGACGGCATCATTCTCGACCCGCCGAAATATGGCCGCGGCCCCAAGGGGGAAGTCTGGGACCTTTACACCAGTCTGCCCGGCATGCTGGAGGATCTGAAGCAGCTTTTGACCGATCAGTCCCTGTTCATGATCCTGACCGCCTACGCGATCCGCTCCAGCTTCGTGTCCATTCACGAGCTGATGGCCGAGACCCTGGCCGATCAGGGCGGGCTGCTGGAATCGGGGGAACTTGTGATCCGGGAAGAAACCGGCGCGCGGGCCCTGTCGACCTCGCTCTTTTCCAGATGGAGCAGCCGATGATGGAACGCCGTCAGGGCGCGGTGAAGCAGATCACCAGCCACTCCAACCCGATCGTCAAGGAAATCAAGGGCCTTGTTGCCCAGCGCAAGCACCGCACCCAGTCGGGCCTGTTTGTGGCCGAAGGATTGAAACTGGCGGCCGATGCGCTGGAAGCAGGCTGGGGCGTGCGCTATCTCGCTCTCGGGCCGGAGGCCCGAGACAATCCGGTGGCCCAAAAGGCTGCCGCCAGCGCCAAATCCCGGGGCGCCCTGATTCTGGAAGTTTCCACCGCAGTTCTGTCAGCCATGACCCGCAAGGACAATCCGCAGATGGTTGTCGGCGTTTATGAACAGCAGACCCTTGCGCCCCAGGACCTCACCCCGCAGACAGCGACCGTCTGGGTGGCGCTGGACCGGGTACGCGATCCGGGCAATCTGGGCACGATCCTGCGGACCGTGGATGCGGTCGGCGGCAGTGGTGTCATTCTGGTGGGCGACTGCACCGACCCCTTTGCGGTGGAAGCGGTGCGGGCCACGATGGGTTCGCTGTTTCACGTGCCCATCGCCCGGATGAGCAAGGACGCGTTCAAATCTTTCGCCGGCGCGTGGCCGGGTACGGTTGCAGCCACCCATTTGAAGGGCTCAGTGGACTACCGCACGCCCGACTATGACGAACCGGTTCTCTTGGTGATGGGCAACGAGCAGCAGGGTCTGGAAGACGACATGGCGGCCGCCTGCTCCACCTTGATCCGCATTCCCCAGACCGGCCAGGCCGACAGCCTGAACCTTGCAGTGGCCACCGGCATCGCGCTTTATGAGATCCGGCGCAACCATCTGGAGCTATGATCTGATGCGGCTGTTTATTTTCGGGGCGGGATTTTCCTCCAAGGCCTTTGCCGAAAAGGTCAAGAACCGGTTCGACTGGATCGGTGGCACGACCCGTTCTCCTGAAAAAGCGAACGCGCTGAAAGCGCTTGGCGTAACCCCGTTCCTGTTTGACGGCACAAACAAGGGCGAAGGTATTGCACAGGCCCTGGCAAAAGCCACCCATGTTCTGGTGTCCATTGCCCCTGATGAACACGGCGACCCGGTGCTTCTGCAGCACGGGGCCGATATCGCCGCAGCCTCGCCAGTCTGGATCGGCTATCTGTCGACGGTCGGCGTTTATGGCAATCATGACGGGGCCTGGATTGACGAGGAGACACCCTGCAAACCGGTATCTCAACGCTCCAAGCAGCGCGTGGCGGCCGAAGAGGCCTGGCTGTCCCTTTCCCGGGAGCAGGATGTTCCGGTTCAGATCTTCCGCCTGTCCGGCATTTACGGACCCGGCCGCAACGCCTTTGAGAATTTCAGGAAAGGCAAGGCGCGGCGTCTGATCAAACCGGGTCAGGTCTTCAACCGGATCCACGTGGCTGACATTGCTGCGGCCCTGGAAATGGCCATGGACCAGCCCACGACACGCATTTTCAACGTCACAGATGACGAACCGGCCCCGCCCCAGGATGTGGTGACCTATGCCGCCGGGCTTCTGGGCGTCGACCCGCCCCCTGAAATCCCGTTTGAAAGCGCGGAGCTCTCGCCAATGGCCCGCTCGTTTTATGGTGAGAACAAGCGTGTCTCCAACAAGCGCCTGAAGGAAGAACTCGGCTTTTCCTTCCGTTATCCGAATTACCGCGTCGCCCTGAAAGACCTCATCACCACTTTGTAACGTGCTTCTTCTGCACAAAAGCCGGTGGCCTGGACTTGACGCGGCACAGTTGAACCCCCAGCTTCGGCGCCGGAAACAAGGAAGGATCAAGAGATCATGAGCGACTGGCGTGTCTACCTCTCCGGTGAAATTCATACCGACTGGCGCGAGCGGATTGTTGCAGGCGTCAAGGCGCTGGACCTGCCGGTGAGCTTTTCCGCACCGGTGACCGACCACGCGGCCAGCGATGACTGCGGCGCGGTGATCCTGGGTGAGGAAGACAAGAAATTCTGGTACGATCACAAGGGGGCCAAGGTCAATGCGATCCGCACCCGCACCCTGATCGAGAAAGCCGATATCGTGGTGGTGCGGTTTGGCGATCAGTACAAACAGTGGAACGCGGCCTTCGATGCCGGGTACGCTGCAGCCCTTGGCAAGTCCCTGATCGTGGTCCACGACCCCTCGCTCACCCACCCGCTGAAGGAAATCGATGGCGCTGCGCTGGCGGTGGCCGAAACCTCTGAACAGGTTGCCGAAATCCTTAAGTATGTGATCCTCGGCCACTTGGACCGCTAGTGTGGTGGAAGTGAAATACGCCCGATTTGCGCAGCGCGTGTCGTGGCGTATTTCAGTTCAGAAAACCACATTAGCAACAAAGACTTGCCAGTCTCCTTCATGAATCTGATATTCGTTCTGAACGCGCCGGAAAAGGACACGAACTTCCGGTTTGGGTGACTGGGGATCAGTCCCCATATATGTGGCCTTCAGGCTCCCGCACGCGGAAGCGAAGCGGGGGACCTTGCCCGTCGACCGGGCCGCACAGGGTGAGACCTTTTCCACCTTGCCTTACGGTCTCTTGACATTAACGAATTTCTTACCATATCAGACCAAGCTAAGAGTTACCGCGCTTTTTAGCCGGAAAAGCGATTACTTCTTTCAATGAACTGCGCATTCGGATGCAGCAGCAACGTAAGCTGCGCATGAATTCGAATAGTTCTGAAGGTCAAGCGCGAAGTACTTTAGTATTATCAAAAACACTGTCATCAAGACGTCGAAATTTCGGACTAGATGTCCTTCTTGTATGTTTTGATGCGTAAAATTGGAAAGAAACTCCATGCAACATGGAAATGTGAAATGGTTTGATCAGGGCCGTGGGATTGGCACGATCGAACCGGAAGATGGCGAGGACATCCTTGTCGATATCTCGGCCCTGCACCGGTCCGGCATCCATACCTTGAAGGAAGGCCAGCTTGTTGCCTTTGATCTGGAATGGCGCCGCGGTCAGATGGTGGCTGAAGACCTCAAAGTCCTGTAAGGTCACTTTTCAGGACTTACCGGGAACAAGGGCGGTTCGACCGCCCTTTTTTGTTGGGGGACACCATGCCGGCCAGTGACAGGCTTCAGGACGGAATCGCAGCCCACCAGAACGGCGACCTTGAAACGGCGCAGGACATCTATCTGGATATCTTGAAGGAAAATCCGGACAATCCGGACGGCCTGCATTTTCTGGGCCTGCTGCATTTTGATGCGGGCCGGCAAGACAGCGCCATCGCCCTGATCCAGACCTCCCTTGAAAAGGACCCGCACAACACCTCCGCCCTCAACAATCTGGGAAACATCCTCAAGCTCACCGGCGAGCCGCAGGCCGCCTTCGCCGCTTATGTGCGCGCGGTGGAACTGGACTCCCGGCACGCGGAAGCCTGGAAGAACATCAATCTTCTGGTGCGCTCATGCGGCAACTACGACGAAGTCCTGACAATCATGTCAGAGATCGTACGGATTGATCCTGAAAATCCCAGCGCCTGGCACACATATGGCCTCGCGCTGATGTTCACCGGCGCCAGGGAAGAGGCGTCCGAGGCCTTTGAAAAATCTCTCAGGTTCGATGACCCGAAAGCGCCCAATGCCCTCTGGCGCGCCCGTATCTTGAGCGCGCTCGGGCGCCGGGACCTGTCGCAGCTCTATCTGGAACGCATTGTCGCCGCCGATCCGGACAACACATCCGCGCAGTATCACTTGGCAGCCGTGCGGGGCGACAAGCTGGAACATGCTCCTGAAGACTATGTGAAGACCCATTTCGACAAGTTTTCAGAGTCCTTTGACGACGTTCTGCAAAATCTTGGCTACCGCGCCCCGGAACTGGTTGCCGCAGATGTGGCAATCCTTGCAGGGGCCGCCTCCGGCCCGTTTCAGGATGTGGTGGATCTGGGCTGTGGCACGGGTCTGTGCGGCCCTCTGATCCGCAAACACTGCGTCCGCCTGACCGGGGTTGATCTTTCAAGGGGCATGATGGAAAAGGCGGCCCAGCTCAAGATCTATGACTATCTGGTGGAAGGTGAGCTGGTCGCGTTCTTAAAATCCGACCTGCCCACCCTGTTCGATCTGGCGGTCTGCGTCGACACGCTCTGCTATATCGGCAATCTGCGGCCATTCATGTCCGCCCTTGCCACGGCCTTGAAGCCGGGCGGTCGGCTGGTGGCCAGCGTTGAACACCTTCAAACGCCCACTGCCACGGGTTTCAAGGTCGACAGCACCGGGCGCTATGCCCATACACCGGACTATATCAGAACCTGCGCCGAAGAGGCCACGCTGATCTATGCCCAGGACCGGAAAGACGTTCTGCGCAAAGAGCTTGGCCAGGATGTCCAGGGCCTGATCTTCCAGATCCAGAAGCCGCATTTGAACTGAAACGGGGCTGCTCTTTCCCGTTTGACTTCCCCCTCCCAGCTGTTTCCAATAGCGGTCCGGCTCCCATAGAGGTTCCAAAGGTCCCTGTTGCTCCGCCACGTATGAAAAACCGCAGCGCCCTTGTCTTTATTCTGGTCACCTTGACGCTCAACTCCATGGGTATCGGGTTGATCATGCCCGTCATGCCGTCCCTGTTGACCGACCTGACCGGACTGGCCGTCAGTGAAGCGGCCCGGTGGGGCGGGGCCTTGAGCGTTGTCTATGCCTTGATGCAGTTTCTGTGCGGTCCAACCCTTGGCAACCTGTCCGACCGGTTCGGACGGCGGCCGGTGCTGCTGACTTCCATGGTGACCCTGGCTGTGGACTATCTGATTATGGCCCTGTCCTGGCATCTGGCCATCCTGTTTCTTGGCCGCCTGCTCTCCGGAATTGCCGCAGCCACCATTTCGACCGCCTCTGCCTATATTGCGGATGTATCGCCCAGGGAGGACCGGGCCAAGAATTTCGGGCTGGTGGGAGCCAGCTTTGGCGTCGGCTTTGTGCTGGGGCCTGTTATCGGCGGGTTTCTGGGAGAACTCGGCCCGCGTGCGCCATTTTATGCCGCCGCTGCCCTGTCTTTTGCCAATTTCCTGTTCGGCTATTTCATGCTTCCGGAATCCTTGCCCATCGGAAAGAGACGTTCCTTGGATTGGAGCCGGGCCAATCCGCTGGGGGCTTTGAAACAGATCGCGCATTATCCGGCGGTGCGCGTTTTGCTGTTGGCCCTGTTCCTGTTCGACATTGCCCACTACGTCTATCCGGCCATCTGGAGCTACTATGTGGAAGAGGTCTTTGCCTGGACACCGGGTGATATCGGCCTGTCGCTTACGTTTGTCGGCATTGGTTTTGCCATCGCGCAAGGCTACCTGATCCGTGTTCTGGAGCCGAAGCTCGGGCCCGGGCGGCTGCTCCTGTTCGGCCTGTGCGCCAGCCTCGCTGCCCTTGCGGGTCTCAGCGTCGCGGATCAGGGCTGGATGATCTATGTGCTGATCGTCTTTGCGTCTCTGGGCGCCTTGCCGACCCCGGCCTTCACGGGGCTCATGTCCAACCGCATTCCCGACGATGCGCAGGGCGAATTGCAAGGACTGATTGCCAGCGCAGCCGGCCTTGCCATGGTGGTCAGCCCACTCGTTATGACCCAGGTCTTTGCGGCCTTTTCCGGGCCACAGGCAAGCGTCTCTTTTCCTGGGGCTCCCTTCGCCCTTGCGGGCCTTCTGGTCCTTGCCTCCATGGCGATTTCCCTGAGTGTCCTGCGCAGCTCCGCCGCTGCCCTGTCTCCACCCACCCGCCCCTGGCCAAAAGACGGATAAAGAGTTTGTCATGACCGGTCCCCCTGCCCTTGACGGACCCCGCCTTGCGCCCGCCTCCGGAGGGCTTGCGCGCCAGCTTGTGGTGCTTCTCCATGGCTATGGCGCCGACGGCACCGACCTGATCGATCTTGCCCACGCCTTTCAGGCCCGCTTGCCAGACGCGGCTTTTGTCCTTCCCCACGCCCCGGAACATTTGCCCTTTGAAGCGCTGTCCGGGCGGCAATGGTTTGCCTTGAGCGAGCGCACGCCGCACGAGTACCAGCTCGGCGCGGAAGCGGCCGCCCCCCGTCTCAACCATTTTTTGGACCGCGAGCTGGACAGGCTTTCTCTGGAGGATCACGCTCTCGCCCTGGTTGGCTTCAGCCAGGGCGCCATGATGGCGTTTCAATGCGGGCTGCGGCGCCCGGCGGCCCCTGCCGCGCTGATCGCCTATTCCGGGCTCTTGCCCGGAGCGGCAGAGATGACAGCCGGGCGGCCAGGCGCCACCGGCAAGGCCATACCGGCCGAAGGTCCACCGGTTCTGATCGTGCATGGCTGTGAAGATGACATTGTGCCAGCCTATCACGGGCAGATGGCCCATAAGGTCCTGACCTCCTCCGGACGGTCCTGCTCGTTTCACGCGCTGGAGGGGCTCGGCCACGGGATCGACGGTCGCGGGCTCAAGCTTGCCGCGACGTTTCTGGAACAGGCCTTTGCGAGAGGTTAAAGGCCTGTTAACCAATTTCCGGGATGCTTTGAAGACCTGTGCCGGACCAGAACGGGCTGGCGACACCGGGAACCAAGCACATGCAGATCACTGTCGAAACGACAACCCAGAGTGCAAGCCTGTTTTCCGCGTCCTTTTCCAGCGGTGGTCCAGAAGGGCAGAAAAACACCCCTAAGGGAAACGCATTCGGGCATGATATCGGCCAGCGTAACGGCCAGGACAAAGCGGCACCTGTCTCGGCGCTGGAAGCTGCCAGCAAGAAGGCAGAAGAGGATGCGGTCGTTATCGCCGCCCTGCAGCAGGCCGTTGAAAAGGGCAAATCCGGCGAGAGCGATGAGGATGGCAAGGACAAGAAGCTGGCCAGCATCGAGGATTACCAGAAGACGGCCGGCCAGCTGAAAGCCGCCCTTGGGGAAGACGAGGCAGGCTCTTCCGCATCTGCGTCTGTTGCCTATGAAAGCGCGTCGATCTCAACAACGACCATTGAGGCTGAAATTGGCGGCGAGACCATTTCGGCCCAGTTCGTCTCATTTGAGCGGGTGTCCTATGACAGCGAAACCGGCCTATCAGTCCGCTCCGCCAGCGCAGCCGCCATTGAAGGGGAATTCGACGGCGGCTCCTTCAGCTATTCCAGCGCTTCGGTGAGCGAGCTTTACGCCGGAACGGGCGATCAGATTTCAAACCTGGCAGGGTATCTCGCCTGACGCAGACACAAGAGTACGGGGCCGCCTGAGCCGGCTTTTGCAAGTGCCCCCGGGACTTGAAGCCCCGGACGGTTTTTCTTTTGCGCAGGACAGCCCGGGCACCCGGCCGCGGAAACGGCCGCGGCCCAGGTGAAGGGAGCCCCGGCTCCCCTCCATGTCCTCACGCCTTTTTCAGATACGCCACCAGCACATCCAGAGCCGCCTGAAGGTCCGATTTGTGGATCATCTCAGTGACCGTGTGGATGTAGCGGGTGCCAACCACGATCCCAACCGCCTTGGCCCCCGCAGCGGCCTGCTGGGCGGCCGCGCCATCCTGGCCTCCGGCGGCCAGCATGGTGCGCTGGAACGGGATGTTTTCCTTTTCCGCCAGCGCCTCGAACTCCTTCACCAGCTCCCGGTCGGCAATGAAGCTGGAATCCTTCACATGAAGGCCGAAGCCTTCGCCCTGAACCGTGGTGCGGTCCTGTTCGGGAACGCCCGGCGTGTCGCAGGCCAGGGTCGTGTCGATGCCAAGGCCGATGTCCGGTTTGATGGCGAAAGACGCAGTGCGCGCCCCGCGCAGGCCGACTTCTTCCTGGCAGGTGAAGGCCACATGGATCTCGCATTCATGCTTTGCCTTGCCCAGCCCTTTCAGCGCTTCCACCCCGAGCCAGCAGGCAATGCGGTTGTCCAGCGCCTTGGAGACGATCTTGTCACCGATCTCGATGAGCGGCTCGTCCATGGTCACCATGTCGCCGACCTTGACCACATCCTTGGCCTTGTCGCCCAGGCCGAGATCCACCACGAAGTCCTTCGGCTCAGGCACTTTCTTGCGCTCCTCGGGTGAAGAGATATGGATCGGTTTGCCGCCCGGATTCATGACTCCCTTGAAGTCGCCTGAATCCGTGGAGACCAGAACCCGGCGGGAGAACAGATTGCGTGCGTCAAAGCCACCGACCGGCTGCACATGCAGAAATCCCTTGTCGGTGACATGGGAGACCAGAAACCCGATCTCATCCATATGGCACAGCAGCATGACCTTCTTCGGCGTCCCCTTTTTGAGCGCCTTGCGGCTGTCCCGGCGGCACAGCAGCGAGCCCATCGGGTCCACCGTGACCTCGTCGAAAAGGCCCTTGATCTCTTTTTGAATGATCTCGCGCACCCGGTGCTCATGGCCCGGCACACCAGGCGTTTCGCAAAGGCGGCGAAGTAAGTCGATATTCATGGAACATCCTGTTGGAGGGGTGAAGTACCGGTCCGATCCTATGCCAAACCAGCCGGAGGGATAAAGGGTCCCCAAAGGAAATTCCGGTCTTTGCAGAAAGCTGCAAAGAAAACGGGCACGATTTGAGAAGGAAATTTCCGGTCCGGTTAACCTTCTGCTCTCCAATTTCAGAATTTTCACCCTATCTGAAGCCCATTGCCATGGCAGTGTCTTAATTGGCAGACAAACTTGAACCAACGTTCAGATAAGCGTTTGACGCAGATCTGCGAACAAACGCTGCCCCGTCCGGTTCGATCACAGTGGGGATCCAGCATGACCCAGAAAAAACGGTTTATTCTTTCCATTGATGGCGGCGGTGTCCGTGGCCTCATCCCCTTGCGCGTACTTGAGTCTCTGGAAAGCCGGCTCAGCCAGCGCGGCATCGACGCCCCCCTTCACCAGGTGTTCGACCTGATGGCTGGAACCTCCACCGGCGGTTTGATCGCAGCCGGCCTGAGTGCGCCCCGCCCTGGCGGCACCGCAGGAGAAGCGGCCGCCACCATCGCCGAATTGCGCACCTTCTATGAGCGTGATGCCCGGGAGATCTTCCAAAATTCCATCAGCGCGCGCATCGCACGGGCGCTGACGAATCCGCTCGGCCTGTTCGACGAAACCTATGACGCCCGCCCGCTTGAAAAGCTGCTGAAGGAGCGCTTCGGCTGGACGTCTATGGCCAGCGGCCTGACCCGGCTGGTGCTGACCGCCTATGACATTGAACAGCGCAAAGCGGTGTTCCTGACCAACGGGCTTGAGGAAAATGGCAGCCGCCCGGACGACTATTATTTCTGGCAGGCCGTGCGGGCCACAACCGCCGCTCCGGCCTATTTCGAACCGGCCCGGGTGGAAAATCTGAGCCGCAAGCGCGACGAAGCGCTGGTTGATGGCGGCGTGTTCATGAATGACCCGGCCATCGCGGCCTATCTGGAGGCCCGCAAACTGGGCTGGGACCAGGAGGACATCGTGATCCTGTCGCTTGGCACCGGCCGTGCTCCGGGACGGCCCTTCCCCTATCAGGAGGCCATCGGCTGGGGCTCACTGGGCTGGATGCAGCCGTCCAAGGGCGTTCCGCTGTTGTCGATCTTTGCCGACGGGCAGACCCAGACGGCCTCCTATCAGGCCGAGCATCTCTTCAACGAACTGCCCAACGTAACCTATCACCGGCTGAACACGGTACTGGAGCCAGAGGCAGAAGATCTGGACAATGCCCGTCCGGGCAACCTGATCCAGCTGAACGGGGCCGCCGACCGGATGATCCGGGACAACACCGTGTTGCTCGATAGGCTGGCCGATCTGTTGAAAGACCATCTTCTCCCAACGGAAGAAGATGCGCCCGAGGCCGATTTGGTGCATGCTGCCTGAACCCGTCCGGTTGCCGGATCATGACTGATCCCGGCGGCCGGAGCCAGCAGCGGCCCGGCGAAAGGGCCCGCAACCCCTTTGAGGCCCCCGTGAGCGAGCCCACCAGATCCGTGCGCCTTTTTTGGAGTTCTTCCCTGCCGGGGCTGGCCGGAATGCTTGCAGCGGCCCTTTTTCCTCTTGAGGTCTCAGGCGCACCGGTGCCGGCGGCAAAGCCTGGCGCGGCCCCTGTGCAAACCGCAGCCCCCGGTGCGGCGGCTGCCGTTTCGGCAGTTCCGGTACCTTTCAAGAAGCGGGCCGTACCGGAGGGATATGTCCCCCAGACGCCCAAACTGGTGCTGCGTTCCCAGCTTCCGGCAAAGGACTATTTCGGGGCGGCCAACGGCCCGGCGCCGTTGAAAGCCCGCGCCATCGGCTCCTATGCCAAGGGCTGTCTGGCGGGCGGCGCCAAACTTCCCGAAGACGGCCCTACCTGGCAAGCCATGCGCCTGTCACGCAACAGGAACTGGGGCCATCCGGAGTTGATTGCTTATCTGAAGGATCTGGCAGCCGATGCGCCGGAAGTGGGCTGGAACGGCCTTCTTGTCGGCGATCTGGCCCAGCCACGCGGCGGGCCAATGCTGTCCGGCCATGCCAGTCACCAGATCGGGCTGGATGCGGATATCTGGCTGACGGAAATGCCGAAAAGACGCCTGTCCGCGCAGGAGCGGGAACAGGTGTCCGCGATTTCCATGCTGAAGGGCCCGCTGGATGTGAAAGGCGCCGACCGGCGCGTCGACCCGCGCAAATGGACCGATGTTCACGCCCGCCTGATCCGCCGGGCTGCATCCGACAAGCGCGTCGCCCGGATCTTCGTCAATCCGGTGATCAAGAAAGCCCTGTGCACGTTCGAAAAAGGCCGGAACCGGGCCTGGCTGCGCAAGGTCCGTCCCTGGTGGGGGCACCACTATCATTTCCATGTGCGGCTGGCCTGCCCAAGAGGCAGCACCGGTTGCAAGAACCAGGCGCCTCCTCCCCCCGGAGATGGCTGCGGTGCCAATCTCGCATACTGGCTGTCGGACGAACCTTGGGTGCCGAAAAAACCGCGGAAACCCGGAGAAAAGCCGAAGGTCGTCAAAAAACGGGCCATGGCGCTTGCTGCCCTGCCGCCGGACTGCCGCACCGTGCTGACAGCCCAATAGACATGTGAGGCCGAATGTTGGTGAGCCAAGCATGACCCCACTGCCCTCTCAAGGCAAAAAAGCGTGCCGCGCGTGATCAAGCCGGGTCTGGTCTCCTGACGCCTTCACCTCCTTGAGGTCTCCGTACGGCCAATCCCATGGAACGGAATTCGTGCTATCCGTCCGGCGCATCCATCGGGCTAAGCACCTTGGTCAAGAACACCAGATCCAGCCAGCGGCCGAATTTGGTGCCGGTCTCCGGCAAAATACCGGCAATATCGAAACCGAGTGCCCGGTGCAGACCGATCGAGGCTGAGTTCTGCCCGTCCACGACACCGACCAGCACATGAAGGCCGCTTGTGCCTGCAATCTCGATAAGACGGCTCAAGAGTTTCCGCCCGACCCCGCGCCCCTGTGCCGCCGGATCAACATAGACCGTATGTTCCGCCGTCAGCCGGTAGCCTTCGCGCGGGCGGAATGGGCCAAAGCTGGCAAAGCCGACAATCTTGTTGTCCGGGCCGCACGCGACCAGAACCGGGAGCCCGTCCGCAGCCCGCTTCTCAAACCAGGTGAGCCGGTCGTCCAGTGTTTCCTCCGCCGTGGTCCAGGCGGCTGTCGTTTCACGCACCGCCTGGTTGTAAAGCGCGAGGATATCGGGAACGTCCCGGGGCTCCGCGCCCCGGACCAATACTGTTTCATTTGTTGTAATGGGGTCAGGTCCTTCTGTTGAGCCTGGATCAGGGAGGAGCGCAGCAATCTGCATCTTGATGCAGATCTCATCTGCGACCTAAGGCAAAAATGTGGCTTACCGCCGGAAAGAAGCGCGAAAAGCAGCGGACTTACGCTGGGAAAAGTGTTCATTTTTCTGGTGGAAACCGGATTGCGATGGTAAAGGGGCGGCCATGACGACGAAGACGCTTTCCAACATCCGCAACTTTTCGATTGTGGCCCATATCGACCACGGCAAGTCGACCCTTGCCGACCGCCTGATCCAGATGACCGGCACCTTGACCGACCGGGAGATGACCGAGCAGGTGCTCGACTCCATGGATATCGAGCGGGAGCGCGGCATCACCATCAAGGCCCAGACGGTTCGTCTGATCTACAATGCCAAGGATGGCCAGCAATATACGCTCAATCTGATCGACACACCGGGCCACGTGGATTTTGCCTATGAAGTGTCCCGCTCGCTTGCGGCCTGCGAAGGCTCGCTGCTGGTGGTGGATGCCTCTCAAGGGGTGGAAGCGCAAACGCTTGCCAATGTCTATCAGGCCATCGACAATGACCACGAGATCGTCACCGTTCTGAACAAGATCGACCTGCCTGCGGCCGAGCCGGACCGGATCAAGGAACAGATCGAGGATGTGATCGGCATCGATGCCTCCGAGGCCTGCATGATTTCCGCCAAGACCGGGCTTGGCGTTGAGGATGTTCTGGAAGCGATTGTCCAGAAACTGCCCGCTCCCGAAGGTGATCCGGACGACACCCTGAAGGCCATGCTGGTCGACAGCTGGTACGACACCTATCTTGGTGTCATGGTTCTGGTGCGCGTGATCAACGGCTCTCTCAAGAAGGGCCAGAAGATCAAAATGATCGGCACTGGCGCGTCCTATGACATTGACCGGGTCGGCGTCATGACCCCGAAATTCATCCAGGTGGACGAGCTGCGCTCAGGCGAAATCGGCGTCATCACCGGGTCCATCAAGGAAGTGGCCGACACGCGGGTCGGGGATACGATCACCCTGGACAAGAAGCCCTGTGCCGAGCCGCTGCCGGGCTTCAAACCAGCCCAGCCGGTTGTGTTCTGCGGGCTCTTTCCTGTGGACGCCAATGACTTTGAAGACCTGCGCGCCGCCATGGGCAAGCTGCGCCTGAACGATGCCAGCTTCTCTTTCGAAATGGAGACGTCTGCGGCGCTCGGCTTTGGCTTCCGCTGCGGTTTCCTGGGCCTGCTGCATCTGGAAATCATTCAGGAACGCCTGTCGCGCGAATTCGATCTGGACCTGATCGCCACCGCCCCGTCCGTGGTCTACCAGATGACCATGACCGATGGCACCGATATCGACCTGCACAATCCGGCCGACATGCCCGATGTGGTCAAGATCGATGAAATCCGCGAGCCCTGGATCCGGGCGACCATCATGACACCGGACGAGTATCTGGGCGGCATCCTGAAGCTTTGCCAGGAGCGGCGCGGCATTCAGGTGGATCTGTCCTATGTGGGCTCCCGCGCCATGGTCGCCTATGACCTGCCGCTCAACGAAGTGGTATTTGATTTCTACGACCGGCTGAAATCCATCTCCAAGGGCTATGCTTCCTTCGACTACCAGATCTCCGATTATCGGGCGGGCGACCTCGTCAAAATGTCGATCCTGGTCAACGAGGAGCCGGTGGACGCCCTCTCCGTTCTTGTGCACCGCAGCCAGGCGGAACGGCGCGGACGGGCCATGTGCGAGAAACTGAAGGACCTGATCCCACGGCACATGTTCAAGATCCCGATTCAGGCTGCCCTTGGCGGCCGGGTGATTGCCCGTGAAACCATCGCCGCCCTGCGCAAGGACGTGACCGCCAAATGTTACGGTGGCGACGCCACCCGGAAGCGCAAGCTTCTGGAAAAGCAGAAGGCGGGTAAAAAGAAGATGCGTCAGTTCGGCAAGGTGGAAATTCCACAGGAAGCGTTTATTCAGGCGCTCAAGATGGACGAGTGAGCAGCGGCCAGGCTGAGACCGGTGTCCCTGTCTCAGTCCCTTTAGGCTCCACACGCAACAAAAGGAATGTTCCATGAGCGTTGAACAGGCCGTTTCCGAGCGCGCCGGCCATAAGTGCGAACTCAGCGGCGCGGCTGAGGACCTCGTTCTTTTTCAGGTCGGTCCGGACGCAGATGGCACAGCGGACACAACCCTTCTTCTCAGCAAAGCCTGCGCGGATCAGATCTCCGGTGCGGCGGAACTTGATCCGAACCTCTGGCATTGCCTGAACGAAAGCGCCTGGAGCCAGGTCCCGGCGGTTCAGGTCACCGCCTACCGCCTGTTGACAAAGCTGCAGGGAGAAAGCTGGGCCCGCGATCTGCTTGACATGCTCTATCTGGAAGACGAGGTCCTGGCCTGGGCGAAGACCGGCCACGAGGAGGCGGACCAGAGCGAGGCTGCCAGCGACCCTCACAAGGATACCTATGGCGCTGTTCTCAGCGCGGGCGACACCGTGACCCTGATCAAAGATCTGAAGGTCAAGGGTGCCAATTTCACGGCCAAACGCGGTACGGCGGTGCGAAATATCAGTCTCGTTGCAGATAACCCAACGCAGATTGAAGGCCGGGTGAACGATCAGCGGATCGTCATTCTGACCGAATTTGTGAAAAAGTCCTGAGCGCGCAGGCGCTCAGGGGGCCGGTCCACAGATCAGCTCCGGTACGCCTTTGGGTTCACGCCACTTTCGCCGCCACTCAGCATGTTTCCTGAAAGGCCTTGAGGATTGCTGCAGCCACCGTGCTGGTGCCGGTATTGGTATCGGACGGGCGCGCGAACAGCGCCATCCGTGTCTTTGGCAAATCCGGCAGCTGATAAACAGTTCCAATGTCCCGCCCCCCTTCCGGAATGTTCCGCCGGTTCAGGCAGGCAATGCCAAGCCCGGCTGAAACGGCTGCCTGGACCGCGCCAACGCTGGTTCCGGTAAAAACATTGTCAAAGCCTATTCCGGCCTTTCTCAAAACCTCTTCTGCGAGCCGTTTCACCGAGCAACTGTTTGTCAGCCCGACAAGAGGCAGCTGCTTGCCCGATGGCCAGTCGAAGGTTCTGGAGGCAACCCAGACAAGATCTTCTTCAAAGGCGGTTTGTGCCGGAACGCCGACATCGTCCGAGTGGACCATGACCACATCCAGCAGTCCTGCCTTGAAGTCTTTAAACAGTGGCTCGGATGATCCCACCGACACCTCCAATCTGTGATGTGGAAGAGACTGTGTGAGCTGGGCAATCACCTGCGGCAATTTATTTCCCGCTGCGTGATCGCTGATCCCGATCAGCAGCCGCGACACTGTCTGCGCACCTGCCACGTTTGCCGCAACCCGGTCATGCAATTCGATTAGGCGGCGCGCGTCTTTCAGGAACCGTGCGCCGACGCTCGTCAGACGGACCGACCGGGGCGACCGGCTGAGCAAGACGCAGCCAAGGCGGTCCTCCAGCTTTCTGATCCGCAGGCTAACCGCAGACTGGCTCGCCCCGACCATGGCCCCTGCCCGGGTGAAACTACCGGTTTCAGCCACACGAACAAACGCCCTCAGAAGATCCATATCCAGATTTTGCATGCATCTATTTTAAAATTGAATTTCTGAAATATCAAAGATTTGTTTTCCTCATCAAAAGGCAACTGCTACCTTGATTTCACTATCTTTTCAGAGGGAGAGCTCCATGCCGCTTGCACAAATTTCCATTCTCAAAGGTTCAAAGACACCGGACCGGAAGACTGCGATCATGGATCAGGTCTATCTGTCCTTACGTGAGACCTTTGATGTGCCCGCGGATGACCGCTTCATCACGATCACGGAACACGAGCCGGATGACTTCGCCTATGGCCTCCACTATGGCGGTGTTGACCGCTCCGATGAGCTCGTCATTGTGCAACTCACCGTTAGCAACACCCGGCCCTTGGAGAAAAAACGGGCCCTGTTCAAACGGCTTGCCGACGGCTTGGAACGCGAAGCTGGTCTGCGGCCCGATGATATTTTCATCAATCTGGTTGAAACAAAAATGGAGAACTGGTCGTTCGGATATGGGATCGCGCACTATGCAGACCGGCCACCTGAACCCGGCTCCGTCTAGCACCACCCTCAACAAATCGCCGGGCGCCTTCCATCAATCCACGGTCACAACTTGCCCGGTGATGGCCCCTTCAACGCATTTGGCATAGGCCAGCCCCACGCGCCGGGACGGCACCGGATCGTGGCCCGGGAACCAGGCGCCATACTGATCGGCGGACACCTCCAACAGTCCAGGACTGACAACGTTGATGCGCACCCCTCGGGGAAGGTCGATGGCAGCGGCCGTCACGAACCCGGCCAGGGCCCCATTGGCCGTCGCCGCCCCTGCGCCCATACGTACCGGATCCCGGTCCAGAATGCCGCTTGTCAGGGTGAACGAACCGCGTTCGCTCACCTGGGTCAGGCCCGCCAGGACCAGATTGATCTGGGTGAGCACCTTGTTTTCCAGACCGAAACGGAACCGGTCTGCCGTCATCTCGCTCAATCGCCCAAATTCAACTTCACCAGCTGCCGAAAGCACCGCATCAACCGGTCCGGTCTCCCGGTATAGGGCCTCGACGCTTTCCGGCACGGCCAGATCCACCCGGCAGTCCCCCGACGAGCGGCCGGCGGTGATGATCTCATGGCGGCCGGACAACTCCGCATAGGCTGCCTTGCCCACATCCCCTGAAGCACCAACAAGCAGAATTTTCACGGGCCGTCTCCTTCAATTTTTCTGTATGCTGCAATCTTGTAAGCCAGCACCTCCTGGCACCGGTCCAGATCCGCCCGGCGCTGCTGAAGCCTCTGCTCATGCTGGAGCAAAATGGCCTTACGCTCTGGAATGCTACTGTCCCCTAACCGGTAGAGCGCCGCAAAATGCTGCATTTCCTTAAGCGGCATTCCGGTCTTGCGAAGCCAGTAAAGCAGAGTGAGCCATTCGACATTTTCCGGCGAAAACCGGCGCAAACCGTCCGGCCCGCGCTGAACCGCCGGGACAAGTCCTGACTTTTCATAAAACCGGATCGTATCGGCGCTGAGACCCGATCTGGCCGCCGCTTCTGAAATACGCATGGTGTCTCTTTCGTACTGTCCGGCACAGCCTACGGGGCTGGAGCCGCTCCAGGTCAAGACAAAAGACGCGGGTCGGCGATTGCTGCCGACAGACATGATTGATGTGCTGCCTGTCTCACGCTAGGCTTGTCTCCCGTGACAAACAGATCCGGATCACCACGGCGGAGACCGGCCATGCGCCCCAGTAAAATGTTCAATGTCGCGATTGATCCACGGCTCGCGAAACAGGCAAGCGACTTGAAACTTGATCTCGCCAAAGCAGCGGAAGAGGGTTTGAAGCAGGCTGTGCGCGCAGAGCGGGAACGGCTCTGGCGCCAGGAGAATGCGACGGCGATTGAAGCGGCCAATGCCTTTGTCGACAAGAACGGCTTGCCGTCTGAAAGGCATCGTCCGTTTTAATGGCCCGCTTTGATGTTCACCGGCTGGAACATCCCGGCACCCTCGCCCTGGTTCTGCAAGCCGATCTTCTGGATGGGTTCAACACCCGTGTTGTGGTGCCGCTCGTCACCGGTGAGGAATTCAGCACCCGGATTGAAGGCCTCAATCCGCTTCTCACCATCAACGGGCTGAATTATGTGATGCTGACACAGCATCTGGCCACTGTCCCGACCGCAGATCTTGGAGATGTCGTCTGCAATCTCTCAGAGCTGGAAGAAACACTTTCTGCAGCAACAAAGCTGCTGTTCGACGGGCTGTAAATTCAGCCCATGCGTGATCCAGCTTCTCCCCGGCCGTTCAGCGCCGGTTCAGCGGCAGGTCCGCCAGTTCACGCGGGCTCATGCGCTGGATGGCCGGGTGGGACAAAGGGTCGGTCCGGTCCGTCCAGCTCGGGGGGGCGGTGCGCAGATGGCGGCGCATAAACAGTTTCATCATGAGGATCAGTTTCCTTCTTGTTGTTGTCTTCATGGCCAAATCCTTTTCCTGAATTTAGCGATGCTGATTATCTAGTCGCTTTTTCCCTTTTAAAAAATCGACTTCTTCTGGCTTTCGATTTAGATTTCCTAAAATGAAGTCCTTGAACCGCATTCACCTGTCCGGCCTGCGGGCCGTGGAAGCCGTGGGCCGCCTCGGGTCGGCCAAGGCCGCCGCCGAGGATCTGGGCGTCACCGTTGGCGCTGTCAGCCAGCAGGTACAGAAAACCGAAGCCCAGCTGGGCGTGCCCCTATTTGAGCGCCAGAACCGGTTGCTGGTGCCAACGCCCCATATGCAGGCCATGCAGCCCCATCTGACCGCGGCCATGTCGTCGCTCGCCACTGCGATTGCGACCACAAGCCGTGGCCGCGAGGATGCGCTGACCATTTCGGTTGCCCCGGTTTTTGCGGGCAAATGGCTGGTCTGGCATTTGAAGAAATTCACCAAGGCCCATCCGGGCATAAGGGTCCGGGTGGAGGCAACAATTGATCTGGTCGACCCGGATCTGAGCGACGTGGATCTGTGCATCCGGGTCGGCCGGGGCCCTTATCCGGGTCTTCGGGCCGAAAAGCTCCTGCGCCACCGGGTGTTTCCTGTCTGCAGTCCGGCGCTGGCCGAACAGTTCCGGCACCCTTCGGACATTGCCAGACTGCCCATCATCCATGATCCCGGCCAGCCCTATTCCTGGAACACCTGGCTGCATCTGTTCGGCCTGGACGAAAGCATTTTGCAGGACGGCCCGAGCTTTTCCGACGGCTCCCTGTGCCTGGATGCGGCCATTGCCGGCCAGGGAGTGTTTCTCGCCTGGGAAACCCTGGCGGTCTATGCGGTCCAGGCCGGGCAGGTCATTGCCCCCTTCCCCCAACGTCCGGCAACGGATCTGTCCTATTGGCTCCTCAGCGGCCGGACCGCGCCCCAGACCAGGGCAAAAGCGGCGTTCGGCACGTGGCTGAAACAGGAGCTGCAAAGCTCGATCGGGCGGGCCAAAGGGGCGGATAAGGTGGAAAGCTAGTGTGGTGAATTTGAAATATGCCTCACTTTTGCAGTCACCGCCGGAGCGTATTTCAAATTCGAAAACCACACTAGAAACATAAACTTGTCAATCGCCCTGTTGACTCTGACGTTCGTATGGAGCGTGCCGGGAAATGTGACGAACTTCAGAGTCAGGTGACGGGTGCGTTCCCTCAGCCCTTCGCGCCGCACCGGCCCTGGGCGGAGAATGCTCAACATATGAATGAGGTTCCGGCTCTTGGCCAGGATGGCGCGAGAATGCAAGGAATGTGCGGGCAAACGTCCTGGTTTCAAAAGACCGGAGGAGGAACGGGCCGGACCTCTCCTGCCGCTTCCCCCTTGTCTTTCTCACGCCTTTGGGTAGAGTGCCGCCATGATGAATTGCGCTGCCCCTTGTTGTGTTCTGGACCGTGCTGCCCCGACCGGGCGGACATGCGGGGTCTATTTGCGCGCGCCGGAGCGTCAAGGTCCGGCCTGCGGACGATTTACGCGCTGAGGCGCCTGGTCCGCAGTCTTTGAAATCAAGCGCCTTTTTCCGTCATCCGGGGCTCACGCAATAATGCGTTGAGGCCGTGGCCTTCCGCGTGAATATTCGCTAAAAGACCCCGACTTTCCGTTTCGAACACAGCCCGCGCCCGATACGCGGCACCGACAACCGAGCACGCATGTCCAATCTCGATACCTTAGAAACCGATCTTCTTGCGGCCATTGATGGCGCTGAGACCGAAGCCGCCCTGGAAGAGCTGCGGATCAACGCCCTTGGCAAGAAAGGCAAGATCTCCGAGCAGATGAAGACCCTCGGCAAGATGACCCCGGAGGAACGCCAGGTGATGGGGCCGGCCCTGAACGGCCTGAAGGCCCGGATCACCGAGGCGCTCAACACCCGCAAGGACGTTCTGGCCGCAGCCGCGCTGGAAGCACGGCTTGCCAGTGAGACCGTGGATGTCACCCTGCCGCTGCGCCCCGCGCCTGCGGAAACCGGCCGCATTCACCCGGTCAGCCAAGTGATCGATGAACTGACGGCAATTTTTGCGGATATGGGCTTTTCCATTGCCGAAGGTCCCGATATCGAAACCGATGAGCTGAATTTCACGGCGCTGAATTTTCCGGAAGGCCATCCGGCGCGCGAAATGCACGACACCTTCTTTTTCAACGAAAAGGAAGACGGCGAGCGGCTGTTGCTGCGCACGCATACGTCTCCTGTGCAGATCCGCACCATGCGCACCCAGGAACCGCCTATCCGGGTGATCATTCCGGGACGGACCTATCGCTGCGACAGCGACCAGACCCACACGCCCATGTTCCACCAGGTGGAAGGCCTCGTCATCGACAAGGAAAGCCATTTCGGCCATCTGAAATGGGTGCTGCAGGAATTCTGCAAGAGCTTCTTTGAAGTCGATGACATCAAGATGCGCTTCCGTCCGAGCTTCTTCCCCTTCACAGAGCCGTCCATGGAACTCGACATTCAGTGCGATCGCTCCGGCGGAGAAGTGAAGATCGGCCAGGGGGAAGACTGGCTGGAAATCCTGGGCTGCGGCATGGTGCACCCCAATGTGATCCGCAATTGCGGCCTCGATCCGGATGTCTATCAGGGGTTCGCCTGGGGCATGGGGATCGACCGGATCGCCATGCTGAAATACGGCATGCCGGACCTGCGCGCTTTCTTTGATGCGGATCTGCGCTGGATCCAGCATTACGGCTTCCGCCCCCTCGACCTGCCGACCCTGTTCGGCGGCTTGTCCACCTGATCACCTGAACCCTGGGGCGATTGTCCATGTCCTTGCTGACCCGCATTTACCTCATCGCTGCGCTGTTGATGGCCGCAACGCTTCCGGCAACAGCGCAGACAGACAACAAGCAAGAGCGTGTTGCAACGCCGACCTCGTTTCTGGAGGCCTGTGCCGAGAAGATCGAGAACCGGGGTAGGTTGCGGTTTTGCGACACGTATTTCCGCGACAAGCTGGGCACGGAAGCCGACGCCCTGCTCTATCTCAGGGACCGGATCACGACGCTGCGCGCCAATCACGAGGCCAGCTCTGCGGAGAAATACCAGAGCTTTCTCCAGGCGATCTACATCGTGGCCTTCCTGACCATTGCCTCCATGGTGCTGATCGCCAGCGACCGGCGCATTGGCGGCACGGCCAAGTGGGCGGGGCTGACCAGCACCGCAGCCCTTCTGGTCATGGTGGTCATTGTGGCTCTGGGCTGGCTCGGCAAGTACCGGGCGGAATATGCCGCCCAGGTGGAGCTGGGCATCCTGCGCGACCGGATTGAGGCCGAAGCGGCCCAGGTTATTGCGACGAACCAGCAGATCACGCCGGACATGGTGCGCGAATGGTCCGGCGAGTTCGCCGATATCGGCCGCCGCTTCGCCGAAAGCTATGGCAATGCCACGGTGGTGCCCGAAGTCGGCCGCCTCGGCAACTGACCCAGGATTTGACCCGATTTGCGGCCCAGGCATGGCCGCCCAAGCGATAAAGAGTAAAGCACATGAAATTCACCCTTTCCTGGCTCAAGGAGCACCTGGAAACCGACGCCCCCCTGGAAGAGATCGTTGAGCGTCTCACTCTGATCGGGCTGGAAGTCGAAGAGGTCACCAACCGCGCCGACCGGCTGAAGCCGTTCCGCATTGCCAAGGTTCTGGAAGCCGAGCAGCACCCAAATGCGGACCGCCTGCGGGTCCTGAAAGTCGATACGGGCGCAGGCGAGCCGGTGCAGATCGTCTGCGGCGCCCCCAATGCCCGCGCCGGGCTTGTCGGGGTTCTGGGCAAGCCGGGCGACTATGTGCCCGGCCTCGACATCACCCTGTCCGTTGGCAAGATCCGGGACGTGGACAGCTTCGGCATGATGTGCTCGGAGCGGGAGCTGGAACTCTCCGAAGAACATGACGGCATTATCGACCTGCCCGCCGATGCCCCCGTTGGCATGGCCTATGCGGAATGGGCCGGGCTCGACGAGCCGGTGATAGAAATCGGCCTAACCCCCAACCGTCCGGACTGCACCGGCGTTTACGGCATTGCCCGGGACCTAGCCGCAGCCGGGCTCGGCAAGCTCAAAGAGCGCTCTCACGGCCAGATCCGGGGCAGCTACCCCTGCCCGGTTGGGGTGACGCTGGATTTCGGCGCCACCAAGCCCATGTGCAAGGCGTTCGGCCTGCGCCTGGTCAAGGGGGTGAAAAACGGCCCGTCGCCAAAATGGCTTCAGGACCGGCTGACGGCCATCGGCCTGCGTCCGATCAATGCGCTGGTCGACATGACCAACTACATCACCTTCGACCAGGGCCGTCCGCTCCACGTTTTCGACGCGGACAAGGTGCACGGACATCTGGTGGTGCGCCGGGGCAAGGACGGCGAGAAGATCGACGGGCTGAACGGCAAGACCTATGAGATTGACGATACGGTCTGCGTCATTGCCGATGACAACGGCGTGGAAAGCCTGGGCGGCATTCTGGGCGGCGAGCCCTCCGGCTGTACCAACGAGACCGTCAATGTGCTGATCGAATCCGCCCTTTGGGACGAAGACGATATTGCCGCGACCGGCCGCAAGCTGGGTGTCAATACGGATGCCCGCTACCGGTTCGAGCGCGGGGTTGATCCGGATTACATGATGCCTGGCCTCGATTATGCCACCCAGATGGTGCTGGACCTGTGCGGCGGTGAGCCGTCCGAGCCCCTTCAGGCCGGGTCCGTTCCGGAGAGCAACACCATCATCGATTTTCCCTATGCTGAAATCAAGCGCCTTTCGGGTGTCGAGGTGTCCCAGGCCGAAGCCAACCTGACCCTGAAGGCGCTCGGCTTCTGGATTTCCGGCTCCGGGGACACGGTCAAGGTGGCCGCTCCCAGTTGGCGCCCGGATATTGAAGGCAAGGCGGATCTCGTGGAAGAAGTGGTACGCATCATCGGTCTCGACCGGGTGCCGCTGACGCCCCTGCCGCGCCTTGGCACCGTTGGCCGCAAGGTTCTGACACCGGGACAGATCCGCCGGAACAAGGCCCGGCGGGCACTGGCCGCCCGGGGCTTCAACGAGGCGGTCACCTGGTCCTTCATCGGCCGCACTCAGGCGGAGCTGTTCGGGGGCGGCAGTGCGGCGCTTGCGCTTGCCAATCCGATTTCGAGCGAAATGTCCGACATGCGCCCGAGCCTGCTGCCCGGTCTTCTGACCGCCGCCCAGCGCAATGCAGACCGGGGCTTTGGCGATGTGGCCCTGTTCGAAATCGGCCAGATCTTTGAAAGCGATGCGCCGGAGGGCCAGAAGATGGCCGCCGGCGGTGTGCGCCGGGGCACGGCCAGACTCCACGGGGGCGGCCGCCACTGGTCCGGCACCTCTGCGGCGGTTGATGTTTATGACGCAAAGGCAGATGCGGAAGCCGCTCTTGCAGCCATTGGGGCTCCGGTTGAAAAACTGCAGGTCGTTGCAGACGCGCCAGCCACGTTCCATCCCGGCCGTTCGGGCTGTTTGAAGCTCGGCCCGAAAAACACCCTGGCCGTTTTCGGGGAAGTGCATCCGCGAACGCTGGCCGCGCTGGACCTGGAAGGCCCGCTGGTGGCGTTCGAGATTTATTTGGACGCCCTGCCCCAGCCGAAGTCCAAAGGGGGCCGCTCCAAGGGCTCGCTGGATGCAAGTCAGCTGATGCCGGTGCGGCGTGACTTCGCCTTCCTGGTGGGCAAGGATGTGAAGGCCGAAACACTTCTGAAGGCTGCCCGCGGGGCGGAGAAAACCCTGATCGCCGATGTCACCCTGTTCGACATTTATGAAGGCCAGGGGGTCGCGGATGATCAGAAGTCGGTCGCCATCGACGTGCTTTTGCAGCCGCGCCAGAAAACCCTGACCGATGAGGATATCGACGCTGTGTCGAAAAAGATCATCGCCAATGTGGAAAAAGCCACCGGCGGCACGCTGAGAGGATAAGTCTCCCGCCGCCTGTTTTGCCTGGGACCGGCCCCGTGGCTCAGCTCTCCGGAGCGGGGCCTAGGGGCCGGTTTTTCTATTTTTCCAGTCCGGGCCCATCAGTCGTTGAATTTGAAAGCTCGCGGATTAACGCAGGAGCGAGCCAGACAGCGCCTTTTGTCCTTGGTCGGCACCCAGTTGTTGCCCGCCACCTCCCCATGGGGGCAGAAACTGCGGTTGGCCACGTAGCGGTCGAATGTATACTCACCAGTGCTCAAAAGCACGGCACCCCTCTGCTCGATCATCGCCTGCACCTGGGCGCAGGTCATGGCACGGGTGTCGGGCCGCCGGGACTGGGCCTCGGAGGGCTGAACCGCCAGAAGGAAAAGCCCCGCCCCAAGGGCTCCGGCCACCGCCGGTGCTGCAAGGGCCGCACATGTCTTTGAAAAACGGGTCATGAAACCGATCCTGGATTAATCAACCTTGCCGTGAACATGGCACCGACTGCCGCAGTGTCAAGCAGCCAGGCACGTGTGGACACGCCACAATTTTCTCCTGCCGGGGCACGCCCCCAAAATCCGGGATGGAGCTCCGCCGAGAATCGGCTAGGCTGGTCAAGACCGCTCTCCCTCCTTCCCTCGGGACTTTTGACCTCTCCCATGGACCGCGCCCTGCTAGACCGATTGGGCACCCCTTACGGCGCCGCCGAAGAGGACCGCCTGCATCATCTGAAGGAGATCCTCCTTCAGGCGCCGCACATTCTTCAAATGCTGCGCACCCTGCGCGACCTTGCACTGCCCGATGCCTGGCTGGTTTCCGGCGGGATCTATCAGACTGTCTGGAATGTCATTACCGAACGTCCGCTGTTCCATGGCATCAAGGATTTCGACCTGATCTATTTTGACGGCACCGACCTGTCCTATGAGGCTGAGGACGCGGTGATCAAGCAAGTGAATGCGGCACTTCCCGACCTGGCCGATCTTCTGGAAGTGCGCAATCAGGCACGCGTGCACCTGTGGTATGAGAAGCGCTTTGGCCGCCCCTACAGACCGCTTGACTGTTCCATGGACGCCCTGACCACCTATGCCGCCAGAACCCATGCGGTGGCAGCGCAGATGGACAGCTCAGACAGGCTCCACCTCCACGCCCCCTTCGGCCTCGCCAATCTTTTTGGGCTGCGGCTTGTGCCAAATCACGGGCAGCCGAACGAGGAGACCTACACGGAAAAAGCCGCGCGCATGAAGGCCCTCTGGCCGGAACTGACGGTGGAACCGTGGGAGTGAATGAACGCGAGCGGGCCACCGCTGCGTCTGCGTGAGCGGTTCATCGGGCAAGTGGCGCAACGCTGGCGATGGGCTGCTTTCCATCACCCGAAAGGCCGGTTTGCAAACCGGGCCGCTTTGACCTCTCAGTGGTCAGCCTTTCTGGTGAACTGCCGCATCAGGAAATCGACAACCTGCGGAACATGCGGTGTGAACAGATCGCCGCCATGGCCGGCGCCCTCAACCCAAACGAGCTCGACTTGTTCCGCGCCGCCCTGTTTTTTCAAGGTATCGAAGAGCCGTTTTGTCTGCCGCGGAGAGACCACCTTGTCCATTGTTCCCGTCATCAGCAAAAAGTTGGGAAGCTTCTGCCCCTTTGGCAGATTGGCGATATAGATCTCAGGACTTGCGGCATCGGCAGCGGCCTTGTGCGCGGACACGTCCTTGCCGATGAGAATACTCTCGGGCAACATGTCTGGACTGTGCGCCGCACTGTTCTGGCGGCTCCCCTCCGGACTGACGGAAAGTGTGTCATTGCCGCGGCTGCCCGAAACTTGGCGCTCGCTTTGGTGTTGGACCGGAGTATCAGACAGTCCGTCAGCGGCATGATCTCCGGCCAGATCATAAAGACTGGAAGGCGCATACCACGACACAACCGCATCAAGCATCGTTTCGGGATCTTTGGCAGATAAAGCCCCCACCCATAACGCCAGATGTGCGCCCGAAGACTGTCCCCAAACAGCAATTTTTTGCCCGTCGTAGCCATACTGATCCGCATTTTCGCGCAGGAATGCCAAGGCTTTTTCAACATCATTGATCTGGGCCGGCCAAATCTCATCGGTCGAATAAGTGTAATCGAGCGAGGCAATGGCAATGCCAGCTTGCAAAAGAGCTTCAACGCGGCCGTAAAGCGAAACCTGCGTCCTGTCGTTGCGAAACCAACGCCCGCCATGGATGAAAATCAGCAAAGGCGGATTTTTTACGCCGTCAGGCATGTAGAGGTCGAGCGTGTTGCGCGGCTTATCGCCATAAGCAATCGCCTTGGCTTCGGTCTGTGCGAAGGCCTGCCCCGCCATTGTGAAAAAGCTTAGCAAGACCGCTAGAATGGGCGTTCTCATATGTGCTCCATAGGGTTGTTTCAGCTAAATGACCCTGAGACTTTCAGTTTTTGCGGGCCGCATAGCCCAGTGGCAGGTCCTCCGGCACGCAGTTGATCACAGTTTCGTCGCCGGTACGACAGGTTTCGACGAAGCTCAGGGTTGCGAATTCATCAATCTCCAGCTTCAGACAGGTTGGGAAAACCAATGTGCCTGCTATGTGACCTCCACCCAGGTGCGCATGCCCCCAAACGCGTGACTGAGCATATGGCAGTGCAGCATCCATTTGCCGGGATTGTCGAACCTGCACAGGATCTCCCGGCTTTGCCGTGGAAAGACGAGGGTGGTGTCCCGCAAATCCCCCAAGCTGCCATCTTCATTTGCTTCAAAGAAGTGGTGACCATGAAGATGCATGCCATGCGGGAAAGACGTGTCATTCACCAATATGATTCTGGCGGTTTCGCCGTTTTGGAAGGATGCAAACGGACGGTCTTGCATCCCGGAGAGGTCATTGAACGCCCAGACATCCGCGCCGCCATGCAGCCCGCCCATGGCGCCCCCCATCATGTGAAGGGTGAGCGTGCGGTCCGGTTTTGTGACTGGCGGAATAGCCGGCGCAGGCAAGGCCGGAACCGCCTCCCGCCGGCGGGTTTCCCTGGTCCCGCGAACCGCGATGGACCCGAGCTCGTAAGGGCCCTGCCGGCTCATCATGTCGAGACGAACAGGGCCTTTAACATCCAGAACAAGATCAGCCCTTTGCGCAGGGGCCAGCATGAGTGTCTGAAACGGACGCGGTCCGGAGACAGCCATCCCGTCAAGCGCGATCAGCTTGCCTTCAGCCCCTGAAACGGCAATTGGAAAAATGCGGTTGGCTGCGGCGTTGATGACCCGCAACCTGATCCGGTCCCCCAACTGGACCGTGTCACGGGACAAGAACGCCCGCGCAAAGCTGCCCAACAGCCCGGCATGGGAGACACTGTGGGGGTTGGTATAGTCGCCGGTCAGCGTGCCATCCCGCTCCATCCGCCAGTCTGAAACGAGCGCAGTGACATCGTGGTCCACATCAATTGCGTCATCGTCTTCGATGATCAAAGGGCCAACCATGCCCCGGGCCACCTGCTCATGCGAGGTGTGATGCGAGTGGTACCAGAAGGTCCCCGCATCTGGCGGCACGAAGCTGTAGGTCCTCGTGCTGCCTGGTGCAATCACGGTTTGGGTCAGCCCGGGCACACCGTCCATGCTGTTGTCCAGCCGGATCCCGTGCCAATGAACGGCGGTTCCCCGGTCCAGGGCGTTCTCGACCTCGATGACCGCTTGCACACCCCGTCGCAGGCGCAGTTCGGGGCCCGGCATGGACCCGTTGAAACCAAGCATCCGTGTGACGCCTTCTCCATTCGGCAGGATCTGCGCTGTGACCTGTTCCGCTTTGAGGCGGTGTGCAGGGGTAGCCGCCCAGCCCTCCAGGGGCAGGAGCCCCAAAGCGGCAGAGCTGGCGAGAAACTGTCGGCGGTTCATGGCTTTCCTCATGACGGCAAAGTCAAAACAGATGTGAGACAGGCTGTTGTCAGCAAGATTGCAAGCACGAGGCCCCATTCCAGCGAGATCGATCTGGAGAGTTCCACAGCGGCACGGCTATCGCGGGCGGCCAGCCGAGGGACAAACCGGAACTTGTTCATCGCCGCGAGCCCCAAAAGACCAGCCACCAAAAGACTTTTCAGCAGAAGCGCCTGACCATAGCCTGTCACAACAAGCGTGGTCAGTGAACCGGTCAGCGCGGTCCCCATCACCAGCCCCGCCAGAATGAGCAGCGGGACAAAGACAGCCGCGGCCCGGCCAAACCGATGACCAAGCGCAGCGGCTTCCTGCAGCCTGCTGGAGGACGCCAGGCGTTTCAGCGGCGTCAGGATGCCGATCCAGAGCGCGACCGCTCCCAGATGAAACACGAGAAGCGCATTCAGCCAGGGCGTGTCGTGATCCGGAACATGTCCGGTGACGGCGAAGGAGAAAAGCGCCAGCATGCCCCCGGCCGCTGAGACCCAAAGCCCCACCCGGCCAAACGCCAGGCCACCGAGCAAGAGGGCCAAACCCGCCATGCGCAGGCTCAACGCGGTGCCCACATGTGTTGCCCATAAAAGCCCAAGCATCTCAGGATCTGTCATGCCGCTCGCCTCCCCCGTGAGCGCGGCCCCTTGCAGGAGAAAACCAGCGGCAGCACCGGCAAGGCCCAAAAGGCCAAAGGAAAATGCGGCCCGGCGGATCCGGGCCAGATGAAAGAGCAGGCCTGCAAAGACAGTCCCGGCCGATGCGAGGATCCCGAGATATAGGCCGAACTTGGCCACGGCCGCCGCAAAACCCCACACATCCGGCATCAGTCACCGACCGTGAAGCTGAACGTTCCGTTCATGGCGTGACCATCGCTGCCGAGACCACGCCACTCGATCTGATAGAGCCCCGCCCCAAGGGCAGGCAGCGGAAGGGCATAGCGCGGTACAAACCCTGAGCCCCCATCCAGATCAAGGTCCCTACTGTCTTTTCCCGCATGGGTGAGGGTCACGCGGGTGAGCCGGATCGCGCCCTTGAACTCCATCGCGATCTCAGCAGGCACGTCTGTCACAACCGCGCCATGGGCCGGAACCGTGGCCTCCAGCGGAGAATGCGCTGCAACCGGCGTCGCAAAAAACAATATCAAGGCAGCAGCCAAAACCCGTTTCATTCTGTCCTCCCATGCCCATTTGGGCGATCATTCTACGCCAGAAAATCCCCGCCTGGTGGCAGGTCTGCTTGCAAGAAACCCTGCGGAGCGTTTCCGGTTTGGCCAGCGCGCCTGGGAACTCTGCCGGACGTTGACGGAAAAGCTAGTCTTTCCAGTTGCTGGAAGGTCAAGAGGGTGGAGCACAAATGAATGTTGCTCCGGCCCGTCCTGAGCGGCCATCAACGCCTGCCGCACCAACGGCGCAAAAGGGTGGCGGTGACTTCCTGTCCACCGCAAAAAACCTGGCCTTGCAAGACAGGATTCCGGATGCCCTGACACCATCAGACGATTTCATCCAACTGCAAAGACATTGGACCTTCCCGTTTGCTGGGTTTATACCAAGCCCTCTCCCCGTCCACGCGGCATCAGACAGTTAGACAAAGAAACGCAGTTCCATGGTCGACATTGCCACCCGAGTCCACAATCACAAATGGAAGATCGACCCGATTGTCCGGTCGCTGATCGACACGGATTTTTACAAGCTTCTCATGTGCCAGTCCGTGTTCCGCAACAAGCCGGACACCATCGTCCGCTTTTCGCTGATCAACCGCTCCACCAAGATCCGCCTGGCCGAAATGGTCGATGAGGGGGAGTTGCGCGAGCAGCTGGACCATGTGCGCTCCCTGTCCCTGACCCGGGGCGAAAGCACCTGGATGCGCGGCAACATGTTTTACGGCAAGCGCCAGATGTTCCGCTCCGATTTCATGGAATGGTTCGAGAACCTGACCCTGCCGCCCTATCAGCTGGACAAGCGGGACGGTCAGTATGAGCTGACCTTTGAAGGCTCCTGGCCAGAGGTGATGCTTTGGGAAATCCCGGCTCTGGCGATCCTGATGGAGCTGCGGTCCCGGGCCGTGCTCAATTCCATGAAAAAGTTTGAGCTGCAGGTGCTCTATGCCCGGGCCATGACCAAGCTGTGGGAGAAGATCGAGAGGCTGCAGAGCCTCAGCACCCTCAAGATTGCCGATTTCGGCACGCGGCGGCGCCATTCCTACCTGTGGCAGGACTGGTGTGTGCAGGCCATGATGGAGGGGCTGGGCAGCAAATTCAGCGGCACCTCCAATTGCCACATCGCCATGCAGCGCGATCTGGAGGCCGTCGGCACCAATGCCCATGAGTTGCCCATGATCTATTCGGCCCTGGCCGAAACGGACGAGGCGCTGGCAGAAGCGCCCTATGACGTTTTGCGCGACTGGCATGAAGAACATGACGGCAATCTGCGCATCATCCTGCCGGACACCTATGGCACCAAGGGGTTTTTGGACCGGGCACCGGACTGGCTCGCCAAATGGACCGGCATCCGCATTGATTCCGGCGATCCGGCCACGGCGGCCGAAATTGCCATTGACTGGTGGCAGGCGCGCGGTGAGAACCCAAAAGACAAGCTCGTGATCTTTTCCGACGGGCTGGACACCCAGACGATCATCGATCTGCACGGGCAGTTTTCCGGCCGGGTGCGCACCTCGTTCGGCTGGGGCACCTTGTTGACCAATGATTTCCGCGGCCTGACTCCCGGCGACACGCTGGCCCCGTTTTCACTGGTGTGCAAAGCGGTTTCGGCCAATGGCAATCCGACCGTAAAACTCAGCGACAATCCCAACAAGGCCATGGGGCCGGACAGCGAGATTGCCCGCTACAAACGGGTGTTTGAGGTGGGTGAGCAGGAAAGACGGGACATCGTCGTCTAGCGGTCAGACGCTCCGTCCACCCCCAAAAATCGCGCCCTTTGCAGCCCCTATGCGGCCTGTTCTGGAGACATTCGGCTCCAGTCTCCCTTGCCCAATATAGTATACCCCTCTATACTATATAAAGAGGAAAGACCCCATGTCCCACGTCATCCGCGAGAAAACCCGGCTTTTGGCCCGCATACGCCGTATCAAAGGCCAGATCGAGGGCGTTGAACGCGCTTTGGAAGGCGAGGCTGCTTGCGGCGAGGTGATGCGCCAGCTTGCCTCCGTGCGCGGCGCAGTGACGGGCCTGACCCGGGAGGTCGTGGAGGACCACCTGCGCGCCCATGTTCTTGGCGCGCCGAGCGAAGCGGACCGGGAAAAAGGTGTTGAGGAAATTCTGGAGATCCTCGGCACCTACATGAAATGACCTCATCTGCCCGCGTGAAAGGGTCTGATGTGAGCGAACAAGACGCTTCGGCCGGCCCCCATGAGCATGTTTTTTGGGGCGCAGATCAGGACCGGAATGAACGCAAGGTCTGGCTGGTGATCGCTCTGACCGCCACCATGATGGTAGTCGAGATCACCGCTGGCCATGTCTTTGGATCCATGGCGCTTGTGGCAGATGGCTGGCACATGTCCACCCATGCCGGGGCCATGCTGATTGCGGTTCTGGCCTACCGCTATGCCCGTCTGCATGCGCGCAACCGCAGCTTCAGTTTTGGCACCGGCAAATTTGGCGACCTCGCCGGCTTTGCCAGCGCGGTCAGTCTGGCATTGATCGCACTGCTCATCGGCTGGGAAAGCCTGATGCGCCTGGTCGCCCCGGTTCCGATCAGCTTTGATCAGGCGATCCTGGTTGCGAGCATCGGCCTGATCGTCAATCTGGCCAGTGCCTGGCTCCTGCGGGATGATCACCATCACCATCATGCACATGGCCACGGCCATGGCCATCACCACGGGCATGGGCATGAACACGGGCACGGGCACGGGCACGACAAAAAGCATGCCCCTGCCCACGCGCAGGACAACAACCTGCGGGCCGCCTATCTGCATGTTCTGGCGGATGCCCTGACCTCCGTGCTGGCCATTGCCGCCCTGCTGATGGGCCGGGCCTATGGCTGGACCTGGGCCGACCCGGTCATGGGCGTTGTCGGGGCTCTGGTCATCTCCCGCTGGTCTTGGGGACTGGTGCGGGACACGGGCGGTGTGTTGCTGGACCGGGTGCCGGACGCCCATCTGGAAGACAAGATCCGCACCACAATCGGAACCGGCAGCACCAAGATCACCGATCTGCATGTCTGGCGCGTGGGCCCGGGCCATTGCGCTGCCATCGTGTCTCTGGTGACGCAGGAGCCGCTGGCGCCAAGCGTTTACAAACAGCGCCTTTCAAAGATCCCGGAGCTGTCCCACGTGACCGTGGAAGTCCATGCCAAAGCATGTTGACACGGAACATCTGACCGGCCTTGGCATCAACCGGCCTGACGGCGGGCAGCGGCTTCCCTCCCCTGCTCCTGTTGAAGCAGGCGGGCCGTTTCTGTGTCCAGCGCCAGCAGGCGCCCGGGCACAAGGCCACGGACCGAATTGCCAACCAGGATTTCGTCTGCCGTTTCCAGATCTGAGCGGGTCAGATCGGCTTCCCGGGCCAGCCCCCGTTCCAGAAGACCGGCGCGTAACGTTCCGGGCAACAGCCCATGCCGCAGGGCCGGGGTCATCAGCACGCCGTCCTTTTTGACAAAAAGCGTCATATAGCTGCCCTCGGTCAGAAAGCCAGCTTCATTTTCAAACAGCACTTCCTGGCAGCCGGTCACAGCCTGATAGCGCTGGCGCGCCTCGTCATAAAAGGCCCGGTGGGTGGTCTTGTGGAACAGGAAGCGGTTGGACGACATGGTCTTTTCCCGCGCCAGAACCAGATTGAAGACGCTGTCCCGCTCCACCTTGGCCAATGCCGTTGAGCTGAGAGACACCTCTCCCTCCCGGCCGACCAGAAGACGCACCCGGCGCGGCCCTTTAAAGCCAGCCGCCTCGGCAACAAGTCTGGACCGCACGGCCTCAAGATCCAGCGGAAACCCGAAATAGGCGGCCGAGGACTGCAGCCTCTGCATATGCCGCTCCAGAAGCAGATACCCGTCCAGCGGGTCATAGGCCAGCGTCTCCAGAAGCTCGAAGCCGGGCACCTCCTCGCTCAAGAATTTCAGCTTGAGCGCACATTCGTCATATTCGGGCCCTGCGCCTGAGTCGAAAATCACACCGGAGCCGGCCCCCGCCTCTCCGGAGCCATCTTCCCGCAGCACCAGCGTGCGAATGGCCACATTGAAGCGGAAATCACCGCCAGGCGCCAAAGCGCCGATAGAGCCGGTATAGACCCCGCGTGGGCCGGTCTCCAGATCATGGGCAATCTGCATGGCGCTCAGTTTCGGTGCACCGGTGATCGAGCCGCAGGGGAATAGCTGCTCCACGATCCTGGCAAAGCCGACGTCTTCAGGCACGTCCGCGTCCACGGTCGAAGTCATCTGATGAAGGCTCTGGTAACGCTCGACTGCACACAGGCTGGTCACACGCACGCTGCCGGTCCGGGCAATCCGGGACAGGTCATTGCGCATCAGATCGACAATCATGGTGTTTTCAGACCGCTGCTTCGGGTCGCTGGCCAGCTCCTGCGCGATCCGCGTGTCTTCGGACGAAAAGCGCCCGCGCGGCGCGGTGCCTTTCATGGGCCGGGTGCGCAGCCGCCGTCCCTGGCGCTCTAAAAACAGTTCCGGCGACAGGGAAAGCACGGCCCGGTCGTCCATTTTCAACAAAGCCGCGAATTCCACCGGCTGGCGCCGCATCAGATCCAGAAACAGCCGCTCACAGCTGCCCTGATGCTGAAACCGGGCGCGCAAGGTCAGATTGACCTGATAGATATCGCCCTCGGCCAGGTGTCGGCGCACCCGCTCAAAGGCCCGGCCATAGGTGTCCCGGTCCATATCGAACCGGGGCGGGCTCACGCTGGCGGGCTCCGGCCCGGCGCTGTGCTCCAGCAGCGCTTTGGCTTGCCCGATGCTGAGCTCCCGGGGGGCGTCATAGACACCAAACCATGCCAGGGGTTCCCCGGTGGGCCGGAACCGTCGGCGCAGCTTCTCTTCAAAGGCAAAACCGAGTTCATAGGCCAGATACCCAGCCGCATGGCGCCCCTCCGCCTGCACCTCTTCCAGCCGCCTCAAACAGGCGCGGACGTCTTCCAGGCGGGAACAGGTGATGATCTCCTGCGGAGCCTCAAACAGGCGCGCGGATTTCTGTTTCAAAAGATCCAGAAGCAGGATCGATCCGGGCACAAGCGCGCGGTCAGACATCTTTCGGGCCGGTCCGTCTCAAGAGAACTCGCAAGAGGCGGCTCATGGCATTCCTGAAGCGCAAGGTCAAGCTTTGCCCTTGGCTCAAACGGAAAAGGACCGGCATTGCAACCGGCCCCGTTCACAGTGTTTGAAAATGCTGCCTATGCGGCTGCAACATCGTCCAGGAAAGTGTCGATGGCCTGGCGCATTTCATTGGTTTCGGCTGCCAGCGTCTGAGTTGCTGCCACCATGGAGGACGCTGACTGGCTCGTCTGCTCCACCGATTCCCGTACGCCGTCGATATTCTCCGCCACGTGCCCGGTGCCGTTGGCCGCTTCGGCCACATTGCGCGAGATTTCCTGGGTGGCACTGCCCTGCTGGTCAACCGCCGAAGCGATGGCCGCCGTGTAGCTGTTGACCTCATCCATGGTGGCTGCAATCACGCCAATCGACTCCACGGCCCCCTTGGTTTCCGTCTGGATGGCGGAAATCTGCGCTCCGATTTCTTCCGTTGCCTTCGAGGTCTGGGTCGCCAGTTCCTTCACTTCAGCAGCAACCACCGCAAAGCCCTTACCGGCCTCACCTGCCCGGGCCGCCTCAATCGTGGCATTGAGCGCCAGAAGATTGGTTTGCTCAGCGATTGCCTGAATGAGCGTGACCACTTCGCCGATCCGGTTGGCGGCCTCCGCAAGTCCGGCAACTTTCTGATTGCTGGTCTGGGCGTTTTCCGTTGCCTTGATGACAATGGCCGTTGTGCTTTCAACCTGCCTGGAAATTTCTTCGATAGAAGACGACAGCTCTTCGGCCGCAGTCGCCACCATCTGCACATTTGAAGAGGCGGTTTCGGACGCGGCAGAGACGGAGTTTGCCCGCCCGGACGTTTCCTGCGCGACGTTTCCCAGCTGCTGAGCGGACCCGCGCATTTCCTCAAGCTTTACGCCAACCCCGTTCAGGCGGGCGGAAATTTCCTCATTGAACGTCGCAATCCGCTCACTGACCGTACTTTGTTTCGTCCGCTCCAGCTCCGCATGCTGCGCATTTTCCTCCTGGAAGCGGATGGCTTCGGTCCGGGCCTCTTCCGCCTCGGTCCGGGCCTGATCGGACGCTGCAAACGCTGCTGTCAGGGAGTTTGTCATCCACCACAAAGCCGCTACTTCAGCCACGACAATCACGGCATGAAAGACAACCCTGGCAAAATTGGCCCCATTCGGAAACACAGCCCAGGGCAGCATGAAATTCATCGCAAGATGATGCACCGCAACCACTGTCGCATAGGCCACCAGAGCTCGCCAGTCGACCCAGCTGGCGAGGATTGCCAGGACCGCGAAAAAGTACATATGCCCGTCAAGCTGAAACGAGCGCTCTCCCGCGGGCACCGCCAAGGCGGCGACAAAAAGCGCTACAAGACCCGCTAGGGACATCGCGGTTGCCAGACGGGTTTCAATCCCGGAACCGTATTTGATCCAGGAAACCGTTGCCGCCGCCCCCAGAACAAGGGCACCGCCGATCACCGCAATCTCAGATACATGACCGACCCACACTGCCGTCCCTGCGACCAGAACAACATTGAACCAGGTGAAATAGATCACCATTTTGGCGAACCGGTTCCGGAATTGATCCATCCCCGAAACGTTGGCTTCCGCATTCATCACAAAGATCTCTCCAAAGTCACACCGGACCACCCCGCACATGCTCGCGCAACCGCAGCTGAGGCAACAAATCCGGCTCCAGCCTCATAAAGACGCTCAACAAACTCCTGGCCCGGCGACTGGGTAACCGCAATCCATGAACCGTCTTGAACGAAAACAATTCCCCCTTCGGCCTGCGCGATGACTTCAAAAGATGGCTTCCCCCAAGGGAATGCAACGACCGCAACCGGACCGGCGTCTCCCGGAATCAGCTCCGCCAGGAGCATCAGACAGCAGCATCCGATAAAATAAACTGCTGTGAAGATCTTCGCGGAACTTGTCATCTCCCGTGCCCTTAACACGCATTGCTTGCTTGAGAGCATTGCCTGTGACTTTTAATAAAGGCTGAACAGTTTCAAAAATTACTATAGGAAACTTTCATATTTCAGCTACGGAATCGACACAATTTCTCGGGATCTTGTTGAAAAAGCTCCCCTATTCCCGTGCCGCCCTCAGCCAGAAAATCGCATGAAGACCGCACGCTCCTGACAGGTCAGGAGCCGGGAGACGCGCAATTTTAAAGGACACAACTGCCTAGGCCGTGTGGACGGATTTGATCAAGATGAAGGCGGCTGCGATTGCGACGAAGGAGCGGAAGTTTCTGGCGGTTTTTCGCAGCGCAGGGCGACCCGTTTGAAGCGTTTGAGCTTGCCCATCATTTGGTCGATGCGCGCGCGGCCCCGATAGAGTGCTTTGGCGAAGTGCCTGGGAATGTCGCGCCGGTTTGATTTGTACGGGATGACCGGGACAGCCCCGGTCTTTCGCGCAGCCTTTCGATTGGCGTTGCTGTCATAGCCCTTGTCGGCAACGATGGCCCGGTGCTTGATCTCGGGGCCGGTTTCCATGAGATCGGTAAACTGCTTGCTCCACCGGTCAGTTCAAAGCCAAGCGGCAGGCCGTTCCGATCCGTTTTCAGATGGATCTTGGTGCCGAACCCGCCGCGCGAACGCCCGAGCACTTGACCTTTCTGCCCCCTTTGGCGCCTGCCGCTGAAACATGGGCGCGAATAACGGTGCTGTCGAACATGGCAATCAGATGCGCCCCTTCATCAAGTCCGGCCAGAATGGAAAAATAGTCCTCAAACACACGTGCCTTGCCAAGGCGGTCGAAGCGTTTCCAGACGCTGTTCCAGTTGCCGAACCGCTCGGGCAAAGCGCGCCAGGAGATGTTGTGAAGCGTGAAATAATGTAGAGCCTCGAGAAACAGACCGTCATTCTTTGCCTTCGCGCCAACCCGTGGCAAGCAGGCCCGGAAAACCTCCAGGGCCAGTTCGAAGTCCCGTTCGCTCATCTTGGTACACATCGCCGACCTCCAAATCACGTCGGCAACCTATGAATCACTTTGAAATCAAATCCGGAGTCCCAAAATTTATACCTGTGTCAATTCGTCCACACCGCCTAATGACGCAGAGCGGGCGGAGAATATGCGTTCGTCGAAGGCTCGCAGCGACTTTGTTACGCTCAGTCTGCTTGTTCTTTTACAAACTTGTCGTTGCTGAGATTATTGAGTTTTTCGACTTCTGTGTCTGAAAGGCATACCACTGGGATAAATTGCTCATTTGGGAGGTGCCAAAGCGTCCTGTTGCCACGGTCAAAAAGCTTCTTTTCAGACAATGCCAATAAGCCTGACGGAGTCCCTGTCTGGTAAAATGTCTCAATGAGATTTACGTTTCCGATAGAAGCCAACTCAATGCTTATTGTCCCTTCTCCTGGGAAATCGTCAGGCAAGCGGATGCTCACGACATCGGGCGAAAGCTCTTGGCCGAAGAGCCTGAAAACGGCTTTTATCTGTTCAAAGAGATAATCGACATCCGCTTCGCTGCTCTCGATGCCAAAGGTATAGCCCTGATCCAGGAACGTTATGTTTTCAAACGCACAATTGTGTTGCTCAGCGTATAGTGCCAATCCAACCATGAGAAAGAAGAGGTCGAGTGGTTCGGGATATCCTTGGGCCTCAAGGATTGTCAGTAGTTTTCCTTTATCAACATCAGTCTTGGAGAGGATTTTTAGTTCCTGAAGAGCAACTAAGAGTTCTTCCATCCGATCAAGCGAATAAGCGGATAGCGGCTGTTCCTGAGCGACCGCAGGTTTGTCAATAGTCGGATGTGCCGCGGAACTTGGTTTGTCTTTTTTAAGAGCGCGCCAGTCACTGAGCGCGTTGTGTATACTGAAACCGACACCCAGTAGGCCCGCCAAAGTGATTAGGACAGGCCCAAACTGCCACTCATTTTGAAATACAAAGGGGAGAACAACAGCAATGAAAGTGCATGCGAGGATCACCCATGCAATTATTGACACGTACGAAAAAAAAATTGAAAACGCCCTTAGAAACACAAAGAACCTCCAGCTAAAGCCTACCAATGAACGGCACTCCTAACGGATGCACGCTGCGGAAATGTACGGCATCACGTTGAATAAAATGAGATTAATTTTTCACGTTTTGTCATGAAGGCCGTTTTGAAGAAGGTATTTTCCTCGGTGGTCAGATTGGGCCGTGTGCACGGATTTGATAAAGATGAAGGCGGCTGCGATTGCGACGATGGAGCGGAAGTTTCTGGCGGTTTTCTCGCAGCGCAGGGCGACCCGTTTGAAGCGTTTGAGCTTGCTCATGACTTGTTCGATGCGCGCGCGGCCCCGGTAGAGCGCTTTGGCGAAGTGCCTGGGAATGTCGCGCCGGTTTGATTTGTACGGGATGACCGGGACAGCCCCAGCCTTTCGCGCAGCCTCTCGATTGGCGTTGCTGTCACAGGCTTCGCCACCGGTCAGTTCAAAGCCAAGCGGCAAGCCGTTCCGATCCGTTTTCAGATGGATCTTGGTACCGACCCCGCCGCGCGAATGCCCGAGCGCTTGACCTTCCTGCCCCCTTTGGCGCCTGCCGCTGAAACATGGGAGCGAATAACAGTGCTGTCGAACATGGCAATCAGATGCGCCCCTTCATCAAGTCCGGCCAGAATGGAAAAATAGTCCTTAAACACACCTGCCTTGCCAAGGCGGTCGAAGCGCTTCCAGACGCTGTTCCAGGTGCCGAACCGCTCCGGCAAAGCGCGCCAGGAGATGTTGTGAAGCGTGAAATAATGTAGCGCCTCGAGAAACAGACGGTCATTCTTTGCCTTCGCGCCAACCCGTGGCAAGCAGGCCCGGAAAACCTCCAGGGCCAGTTCGAGATCCCGTTCTGTCATCTTGCTGCACATCGCCGACCTCCAAATCACGTCGGCAACCTATGAATCACGTTGAAATCAAATCCGGAATCTCAAAACTTATACCTGTGTCGATTCGTCCACACGGCCTAGAGGCCGCCTGGGCAGGCAACCCCCGTACCGCCAATCCCGCAATAGCCCGCCGGGTTCTTGGCCAGATATTGCTGGTGATAGTCTTCGGCAAAATAGAACGTGTCGAGCAGGCGCAGCTCCGTGGTGATGGAGGCGGCAACGCCGGCCGCTTTCAAGGCCTGCTGATAGGCCGCCCGGGACGCTTCTGCTGCGGCCAGATCTTCTTCTGCCGCCACATAGATCGCGGACCGGTACTGGGTGCCGGTGTCATTGCCCTGGCGCATGCCCTGGGTCGGGTCATGGTTTTCCCAGAACGTTTTGAGCAGCGTGCCGAAGCTGATACCCGCCGGATCATAGGCCACAAGCACGGCCTCCGTGTGGCCCGTGCGCCCTGAGCAGGTCTCATGGTAGGTAGGATTGGCCGTATGCCCACCCGCATAGCCCACTGCAGTCACATAAACTCCCGGCAGCTGCCAGAAAAGGCGCTCCGCCCCCCAGAAACAGCCCATCCCGAAGAGAACAGTCTTTACACCGTCCGGATAGGGACCCGTGAGCGGACAGCCTGAGACAAAATGAGGCTCTGAGGGCAGGATCGCCTGCGACCGGCCCGGCAAAGCCTCGTCCGGGCTTGGCAGGGAAAATTTCTTTGTCAGCATGGTCATGAAGGACATGGCGCGTCTCCCGAACAGATCCCGGGCGCAGCAAACGCGGCGCTGGGGCAAGGAAGGCCAACCAGGGCTGGCCGCATCTGATCAGGAATGTGGCGCAGGCGCGGCAATTTTCCAAGGGGCGTTCGAACCGGAAGGTCCCTCTTTGCGCTCAAGGGCCAGCATCACTGCCATCGGGCAGCGGGCTTTATAGCGGAGGTCAGGCAAAAAGCGGTTCGGGACGCTGATGCCGTGCGCCCAGCCAAAGGCAAATAAGGCCAAACGGAGCCAGAACCGCCCAGACTGGACAGGTCAGAAGGGTCTGCACAACCGGATCCCAGACCACAGGCGGAACGCTCTTCTCAAGCATCTCCAGAAGACCCGGGATCGTTGCAGGAAACAGAGAGTTTAAAAACGGCCCAACGGCCTGAAAACTGACTTTAGATTGCGCGATTGATATGCTTGCATCCGAAATACCAGAAACAACGGCAGTCGCGACAAGAATAAGTCCAACCATACGAAATATAAATTTTAGCAAAACAATCATTTTATCTCCCAACTCGCCTCTTAATACGCTAAGTTATTAAAGATAATTCCACGTCTACGCACCGAATAATCCTCTGAAGGCGCGCCATGATTCCTTAGAGTAATAACGGAAAATCCTTGTTCAATAATTGATATGCAACACACATTCGTGACTTTTTCGAGACGCATCGTCAATTTTACCAATTTCCGTAAACTGACGCCGCCCGACCTGCAGCAAAAAGCGGAGCGCAGCCCCCGGTGCCAACAGGGCTTCTCAGCGCATGATCCACAGATCAAAAAAAACTCGTTCAGGTGCTTGCACTTGTCCTCTGGCTGAGTATATTGCGCGGCACTCAAGCGGGCCCCCCCGCAGGGTATGGACAGGTGGCCGAGTGGCTGAAGGCGCACGCCTGGAACGCGTGTATACGGGCAACCGTATCGAGGGTTCGAATCCCTCTCTGTCCGCCATATTTGCGTCTGCGGTAGCGCTCAACCCGAAAAAGGCGAATTGGGTTGTGCGAAGACCCATTGGACGCCATCTTCAGGCCGTTTCTACAAACATTCTGATGCAACTGGCCCGGTAAAACCAACCTTACCAAATAAGACCCTCTTCGACCGAGACATGAGCGCGTTCTGCAAAGCGCATGTTACAGGGCCGTATGGGATATCGTCCAGGGCGCGCGACAGGGCGCAACGCTCTCATGTCGTGGCCTTTGGTGGCTTTTTCAGGCCTGCCACGCTGTGTCACACCGCTTACCCGGCCAACAAGGCCAGCCTGCTCGCCTTTCCTTGGCGGCGAAGCTGAAAAACCAGCCAATAGGGTCTTGTTTGGTGAGGTTGATATTAGGCCAAATCTGACCAGATTGCGAAGAGCACTAGAGTGTGGCTAGCAAGCTTATGTTTCTATTATGGTTTTCGAAACTGAAATATGCTCCGGTGCGCGCTGCATAAAAGAGGCGTATTTTAATTCAACCACACTAGGTCAAAGCGGCTTGAAGCCGAATACCGGCATATGCCTGGGGCTCGACACGGCCAGCACCGCATTCCCTCTTCTTCCCGGTCTTCATGGTCTTTGGCAACATCTGCATCTGTTTTTTGGGCATTTGCTTTAATTTTTTGCAATTTCCGGATCTGGCGCAGAAGGGGCTCCGGCAAAGATTGACTCTTTGGTCAAAAATGATTGTCCTAGTCCTCAAAAACCAGAGGACACATTATGTCAAATGCGCTTTCGACACATTTCACCGGCCTTGAATTCGTCAATCCATTCGTTCTGGCTTCTGCGCCGCCTACGGAAAGCAAACGCAAAATTCTGAGGGCCTTTGAGGCTGGATGGGGAGGTGTTGTCACCAAGACGATTGGCTTGCACCCGGTTGAAAACGTCGCAGGACCCAAGACGATCTTTCAGCGTTCCAGCGAAGCCAAACCTTACGTTTCGCGCACAAAACGGCCAGACACGGTGGCCCATTCCTCTTGGAACTGGGAGCTGATTTCCGATCAGCCGCTTGATTTGTGGCTTCCTGATCTGGAGGAGATCAAGAGCACCTATCCCGACCGCATGCTCATTGCCTCCATCATGGCCGGGGCGGGCGGTGAAGACGAAATGAACAATTGGCGCAAGCTGGCAACCGCTTGCGTGACCGCCGGGTGTGACGCGCTGGAGCTGAACCTGTCCTGCCCGCATATGGACCGCAAAGACATGGGCGCGCATATTGCCAATGATGAAGACATCATCCGCTCGATCCTCAAGGCTGTCACCGGCGTGGTCAGCGTTCCGGTGTGGGTGAAACTCACGCCCTCAACCTCCTCTCTGGTGGAGGCCGCCGGGGTCGCCTATGAATCGGGCGCCGCCTCCATATCGCTGTGCAATACGTTTCCGTCTTTGCCCCTGATGGACCCTGAAACCATGAAATTCGAGGTCGAGGTCGACGGTCTCGTCACTTCCGGAGGCCTGGGAGGCGCGGCTATTCTGCCGCAAGCCCTGCAACGTGTGTCGGACATATCACGGGCGCATCCGGACAAGGCGATTTCCGGCATTGGTGGCATCCGGGGGTTTCGCGAGGCCTTCAATTTTATTGTCCACGGGGCGGGGAACCTGCAGGTCTGCACGGCCGCTATGGAAGAAAAAGGCAGCGGCGGGATTGGCGTCAAGCTCATCCAGGAACTGACAGAGGATTTGCGCGATTACCTGCAGCGCAAAGGCCTGTCGTCAATTGAAGAGTTCCGCGGGATCGCACGCGAACGCATTGTTGAGCATTCCCAGATCCGCCGGAAGAGCGAGGCCTATAATGGCGGCTACCGGACCGCGTCCTAAGATCGCCCCGGGCCATGGATCCAAAATCCGCGAGCGCCGGAGCTGCTGACTGCGCAGCAAGAGGCGCCCGCTCAGCGTCTCTCCAGCCGCAGGCAAAGGCCCGCCACCAGCGCCATGTCCCACGCGCCGCAGGGGATCAACTCTCCGGTTTTGGTGCCCCGCGTTCCCTCTGCCCAGAATGTTGCCAAACATCTGACGAAGTCCGTTGCCTGCCGGCAGCGGACTTCCGGAAAATCCGCTTTAACGTCAGCGGGAGGCGCAGCTGCAGCGGGGTCAATGACACGGATGGCGGCATGGCAACCAGCTGCCGCCCGCGCCACCCCACCCTGCGCAATCGGCGATCTGGGATTGTGTATTGCGAGGTTCCGGTCGCATGATTTTCCGCACGCCAGTCACCAGCTTTCGATTTGAGGGATGGGCGCAGCCTCTTCCCCTAACTCTGCCCCAATCGGCCGCTAGGTTTGCGTTCTCAAAAGACTGTCAAAGACCCAAACCACACACCCCTCTCAGGCGCAGGCTCAGATACGCAGATCATGCACGCCCTTCCCAAAACATCCCGCTGCCCCGGCTGTGGCGCCACACTTGATGTCATGGAAGGGCCAGTTCATGCCTATATGACCGCGTCACCGGCCTGTTTCGATCTCTTCAACAAGGTTCTGGCCATTGAGTACAGCGCCCCTCAATTTGCGGCCGCCCACCGCATGACGGTGGACACCTATGCGGTTCAGCATCCCGGCACGGAGAAGAGCCGACGGCAAATCCAGTCGGTGGGGCTGCATCTGGCGCGGCTTCATGTCCAGCTGACAACACCCTTGCCGCCGCAGAAAACCAACGAGGTCATGCTTGGCTTTTCCAGACATAAGGCCAGCCTGATCTTTCTGGAGCCGCCAAGCCGTTTTTCCATGTGCATCGCCGATGTGGCGCCCTTTGCCGGAAGCCCGGATCATAGCACCAAGATCCGGGACTGGGCGGCGGCCACCTGGTCCGATTGGGCGGACCACCACACCTACATTGAAGACTGGGTCAACAGCCACACCAGCGATAGGCTGGCCCGGCAGCGATAGCGGCGCTTGCCCCAAGCCCCCCACGCCGGACAGAGCTCTATTGCCGGGCAAGCAGTCAACAATGCAACAGGCACCGGAGCGGCCGGATCTGCCCCACGCTTGCGCGGAGCACAGCTTGATGCCCAGGACGGAGACGCTAGACTGCAGAGGCTGGCCCACCGGCCCACCTCACACACGAAGGACCCGTCATGCTCACGGTTTGGGGCCGCAAGACCTCGTCGAATGTTCAGGCGCTGATGTGGTGCATCGGCGAGCTGGACCTGCCCTGTCAGCGCCATGACATCGGCCACCGCTTTGGCGGGACCGAGACGGACGCGTTTTTTGCGCTCAACCCGAACCGGACAGTGCCGGTGCTTCAGGACGGCACCAACCCGCCTCTTTGGGAGACCGGTGCCATTTTGCGCTATCTCGCCAGCAGATACAGCCAGGGCCCGTTCTGGCCGGAGGAACTTATTGCCAGAACCGAGGTGGACCGGTGGGCGGAATGGTCGAAACTGAATGTCGCCCTTGCCTTTACCGCGCCGGTATTCTGGCGGGTGGTGCGCACACCGTGCGCCAGCCGGGAGCCGGAGAAAATCCAGGCTGCCGTCCGCGCCCTGGAGGCCAAGTTCAAGATCGCCGAGGACCGGCTCCAGTCACAGGCTTTTCTTGTCGGAGACGGGTTGACCCTCGCCGACATCCAATTCGCCCATGTGCTCTACCGCTACTATGATATCAGCATCGACAGAGCGCCCCTGCCCGCGCTTGAAGCCTATTATGAGAGACTGACCCGCCGCCCGGCCTACCGGCAGCATGTCATGGTGTCTTATGAGGATTTGCGGGCAGAGTAACAGCAAAAGGCAGCGCTTTACGCCTCCCGCGCCGGACCCAGTGTCTTGCGCATGCTGATGGATGTTGGCAACTCGACGCTGTCCGGCCGCCCGCCCCCAAGCGCCGTCAGCAGCGCCTGGGCTGCATATTGGCCCATGCGGCGGTGGGGCACATGGACGGTGGTCAGGGGAACCGGGGCAACACTGGCCAATTCAATATCGTCAAAGCCGGTCAGGGAGACCTCCTCCGGCACTTTCAGACCCATGGCTCCAGCCGCCCGCAAAGCACCAACAGCCAGAACGTCATTGCCACACATAACCGCCGTTGGCCGGACCGGGGCGGACATGAGGGTGCGGAAGGCCCTGTCCCCGTTTTCAATCGAATAGTCAGCTTCCACGAGCTGAAGACCGTCCGGGTCAAGGCCCATTTCCATCAAGGCCACGCGGATCCCCTCCACCCGGGCCCTCGCCCGGTCATTGTCGGCCGTCGGCGCTGAAATGCAGCCGATGTGCCGGTGCCCTTCCGCCAGCACCCGCTGCGCCAGGGCGTGCATCGCCGACTTGTTGTTGAATCCCACGGACAGGTTGCTGGAGTCCGGATCGGACACCCAGGTCAGAACCACCGGAATGTTGCGCTTTTCCAGATAGGTATAGATCTGAGGGTCCCGCTGATATCCGATCAGAAGCAGAGCATCCGCTCCGCGCACGGTTAGGGTCCGGATCTGCTCTTCTTCCAGCTCCGGCCGGTAAGAGGAACTGGCCACCAGCAAGGTGCAGCCGTTCTTGTGCAACTCCTCCTGAAAGGCCTGCAGGCCCCGGGCAAAGATAGCGTTTTCCATGGTCGGAATGATCGCACCGATGGTGTTGGTGCGGCCGGCAGCAAGAGCCCGGGCGCTGTAATTGGGCGAATATCCGAGCCGGTCAACAGCATCCATCACCGTCTTCAAGGTCTTTTTCGTGACCCTGTCAGGCAGGTTCAGACATCTTGAAACAGTGGCCGTTGAAACACCTGCCGCATTGGCAACATCGGCCAATGTGGGCACGCCGCTGATCTTGTGTTTGGGTTCATTTGCCATAAGTCCGGCGTACCGCTGCTCCCCTTTTCTTATCGTCCCTGATCCTGCCTTACAGATCTTTTCAGACTGCGGGAACCGTTTTTCCGCTTGCAATGCATAATGTAAGCGCTTACATTTTTCAATGCCGGGGAAATTGATCGTTGGGAGGTGATCATGTTTTTGGCTCTGGCGGTGCTTTTCTTCGCCGTCTTCGTGATCAACGTTTCGGTCGGTTCTTTTGGCGGAATGCCGTTTTTCGGAAATGCCGGTGAGATGCTTTGTTTGTTGGCCGTGTCGGTTGCGTTCACGGCGGCAATCCTGAGGAAGGAAGCGGACAAAAAAGCCGGCAAATAACCGGTCAGAACCGGATTTTGGGAGGAGACTATGAAGAAAACTGAAGACCTCGCCTCGTGCGAGCGCCGGACCTTTTTAAAACTGGCCGGGGCCGGAAGCTTTACCGCTGCCCTTGTGGCAGGTGCGGCCGGCACGCTCTGGTCCGAGCAGGCTGCAGCCCAGACCGCGCAGGAGGAGCGCGCACGGGAACAGGCCGCCGACCACATCATGACGCTGGCCACCGCCTATGTGCTGGGCGCTTCGCGCAGCTACCCGATCATGCAGCTGGACCTGAAGGAAAACATCCAGAATGCCACCAATGGCAAAGTCTATGTGCGCCTGGCCCCCGGCGGTCAGCTTGGCGCTGGCGGGGCTCTCGCCCAGGCGGTCCAGGGCGGCACCATTCAGGCCGCCCAGCACTCACTGTCGAATTTCGCCCCCTTTGCATCCGCAGTTGACCTGATCAACATGCCGTATTTTTGCGGCTCCAATCAGCGTTTCACCAATCTTGTCACCTCAAAGGCCTGGAAAGAGGAGGTTCATCCCAAGATCGAAGCCTCCGGTTTCAAGGCGCTGTTTTATGTTGTGATCGACCCGCGCGTGGTCGCCGTGCGCAAGGGCGGCAACAAGGTCCTTACGCCGGCGGATCTGGATGGCGTCAAATTCCGCGTTCCCGGTTCGGCCATGCTGCAGCAATATTACCGCATGGTCGGTGCCAACCCGACCCCGGTCGCCTGGGGCGAGACCCCGTCCGCCATCAAGCAGGGGGTTGCCGATGCGCTCGACCCCTCCGTCGGCGCGCTCTATGTCTTCGGGTTCAAGGACATCCTGAGCCATGTCACCTTCACCCAGGCGGTGCCGGACAGTCAGGTCTATTCCATGAATCTGGAATGGTTCAATTCCTTGCCCTCCGACGTTCAGGAAGGCATTGAATTTGCCGGTGACATCACCGCACAGCAAAACCTTGCCAAGGTCCCCGCCGCCCGCTCCTACGCCATGTCGGAACTGGTTAAATCGGGGGTGGAGTTCCACTCCCTGACCCAGGACCAGCTGGCCGAATGGCAAGCCGCCGGGGGCTACCAGCGCGAGGAATGGGATCCGTTCAAGGTTGAACTGGCCGGATCCATGGAGGCCTTTGCGCGGCTCGAAGAAGCCGCCGCCTCCCAGAGCCGCTACTACGTGCACGACGCCTGAGCCCCAAAAAGACCACAACGGACCGGCGCTGACACAGCGCCGGTCCGGACCCGCCCGACGTTTTCCATTCCGCAAGACCGCCGCATCAGACCCTGTCTGATGAGACCGGTGAAGGAGTGCCTATGCCGACTGTTCTCAAAGCCGTCGACCGCAACGGTGAACGCTGGCTGCTGCTGGTGTTCTACGTGATGCTCGTCCTGACCATGTTTGTCGAAGTGATCCGGCGCGAGGTCTTCGCCTATTCCTCGATCTGGGGGGAAGAAATCGTCCGCTACTCCTTCATTTATCTGGTCTGGATCGGCGCTGCCGCCGCCGTGAAGGAACGCGGCCACATCCGCATTGACGTGATCATGCAATATGCCGGACCGCGCTTCAAAGCCCTGCTCTATATCTTCGGCGACCTGGTGATGGCCGCCGTGGCGGTGATTGCTCTCTACTGGTCTTTCGAAACGGTTCTGGTCTCCGCCAAATTCGGGTCCGTCACCCATGGCCTGCGCATCAGCCAGGTCTGGTTCCTGATGGCCGTGCCGTTCGGCTTCGCCCTGGTCCTGTTCCGCCTGGTCCAGTCCTTCCTGCGTGATCTGCGCGACCTTCGTGACGGGCGCCCCGTCTATGAAGGCGACAAACTGTTCGACTGAGGGAGGTCGCGATGCTCTGGCAACATCTTCAGCAACAGACCGTCGAACTGGGATGGTCCTTTTACGGCCCGGTTCTCATTTTTGTCGTCCTGGTCGCCCTTGCGGTGCCGGTCTGGGCCGCCATCGGCGCCGCCTCGATCGCCATGCTGGTGATCTCCGGTGCCCTGCCGCTTTCCCTGGTGGGCGAAAGCCTGTTTCACGGCATCGACCATTTTGCCCTGACAGCGGTGCCCCTCTTCATCCTGACCGGCGACGTTCTGGTGCGCACCGGGCTCAGCCGCAAGTTTCTTGACGTGGCCGAGGCCTTGACCTGTTGGGCAAAGGGCGGGTTCGGCTCGGCCACCGTTCTGGTCTGCGGCATGTTTTCCGCCATTTCCGGATCCGATGCAGCCGGGGCCGCAGCCGTAGGGCGCATGACCATCGAGCGGCTGGTGGACAGCGGCTACCCGCGCCCCTATGCCTGTGCCCTGGTGGCCGCAGGCGCCTGTACCGGCATCCTGATCCCGCCCTCCATCGCCTATATCATCATCGGTCTGGTGCTGGGCATCTCCGCCTCCACGCTGTTTCTGGCCGCCGTGGTCCCAGGCCTGGCCATTCTGGTCTCCATCCTGGTCACTAACATCGTCATGAACCGGATCTACGCCTATGAGAGCGGCGGGCTGATGACCTTCGGGGAATGGGCCAGCAATCTCGGCAAGGCGCTGAAATCGGGCTGGTATGCCTTCATCGTTCCCGGCGTGATTTTCTATGGCATCTTCTCTGGCCGCCTGACCCCTACGGAAGCCGGTGCGGTTGCGGTGATGATTACCATTGCGATGGGCTTCCTGCTCGGCACGCTGAAACTGTCGGACTTTCCGGCCATGCTGGTCAGCTCGGCAAAGGTCAATGGCGTGATCGTGCCGATCATCGCCTTTTCCCTGCCCCTTGCCCAGGCACTGGCGATCCTCGGCGTGCCCCAGGGATTTGTCTATGCCGTGACCTCGCTCACCAATGAACCGGCCCTTTTGATCCTGCTGATGATCGTCATCCTGATTGCGGCCGGCTGCGTGATGGAGACCACACCCAACATCGTGATCCTGGCACCGATCCTGAAACCGCTGGCCGACAATATCGGCATGAACGAGATCCAGTTCTGCATCATGATGATCACCGCCCTCGGGGTTGGGTTCATCACGCCGCCCCTTGGCCTCAACCTCTTCGTGGTGTCTGGCCTGACCGGGGAATCGATCCTGAAGATCGCGGCCCGTGCCATCCCCTTCGTCTTCTTCATGCTGCTCGTGACCCTGCTGATCGCCTATGTCCCGGCGATCTCCACCACGCTTCTTCCCGATATTTACAAGTAGGACCCGCCATGACTGTCGACTATCTGAAAAAAGCGGTGCGCACTTCCAAGACAGACGCCTCTGAAACCACCCGGATCGTGCAGGAAATCCTGGATACGATCGAAGCGGGCGGTGATGCGGCCGCCCTCGACTATGCCGCACGCTTTGACAAATATGACGGCGCAATCCTGCTGGACGAAGCCGCGATTGAGGCCGCAACGGCAAAAGTGCCGGATAAGCTGAAGCGGGATATCGAATTTGCCCATGCCAATGTGAAGCGCTTTGCCGAAGCCCAGAAGCAGACCTGTGTGGATGTGGAGGTGGAAGTGGTGCCCGGCCTGACCGCCGGCCAGAAGAGCATCCCCGTGGAGACTGCCGGGTGCTACATTCCCGGCGGGCGCTACAGCCATATTGCCAGCGCCATCATGACCGTGACCACCGCCAAGGTGGCGGGCTGTGCGAACATCATTGCCTGTTCGCCGCCGCGCCCGGGCATCGGCATCAATCCCGCCATCATCTATGCGGCCAAGGTCTGCGGCGCTGACAAAATTCTGGCCATGGGCGGGGTCCAGGGCGTGGCCGCCATGACCTTCGGCCTGTTCGGCCTGCCGAAAGCCAATATTCTGGTCGGCCCGGGCAACCAGTTTGTGGCCGAGGCCAAACGCATCCTGTTCGGCCGGGTCGGCATCGACATGATTGCCGGGCCGACCGACAGCCTGATCCTGGCCGACAGTTCGGCGGATCCGGAGGTGGTGGCCTCCGACCTCGTCGGCCAGGCCGAACATGGCTACAATTCTCCGGTCTGGCTGGTGACCGACACACGCTCTCTGGCCGAAGCGGTGATGGCCAGGGTGCCGAAGCTGATCGACGATCTGCCCGAGGTGAACCGGGACAATGCGGCGGCCGCCTGGCGCGACTATGCGGAGGTGATCCTGTGCAGCAGCCGGGACGAAATGGCGGCAACCTCCGACGCCTATGCGCCCGAACACCTGACCGTGCAGGCCCGGGACCTTGACTGGTGGCTGGAGCGGCTGGCCTGCTACGGCTCGCTGTTTCTGGGCGAAGAGACAACGGTCGCCTTTGGCGACAAGGCCTCCGGCCCGAACCATGTGCTGCCCACCTCCGGCGCAGCCACTTATACCGGCGGCCTGTCGGTCCACAAATACATGAAGATCGTCACCTGGCAGCGGGCGACCCGAGAGGGGGCAAAACCGGTGGCGGAAGCCACGGCCCGGATTTCCCGCCTGGAAGGCATGGAGGGCCACGCCCGCACTGCCGATATCCGGCTCAAGAAGTACTTCCCCGATGAAACATTTGACCTGAACGCCGAGGCCGGGATCTAAAGGATGAGCGGCCTCTTTGACATTTCCGGCAAGGTAGCCTGCGTCACCGGCGCCAATTCGGGACTTGGGCGCCGCGCGGCGACCGTACTGGCCTCTGCCGGGGCAAAGGTGGTTGGCGTTGCCCGGCGCGAAGCGGATCTGGAGGACTGGCGCCGGACCGCCGGAGGCGCCACAGCGTCGGTTCCGGCGGACCTCAGCCAACAGGGCAGCCTCGACGAAACAGCCAATCGGATTGCCGCGCCGTTCGGCTCACCTCAGATCCTCGTGCATGCGGCCGGGATTAACACCCGTCAGCCTGCCGATAACGTCACCCGGGACGGCTGGGAGCTGACCCTTGCCCTCAACCTCACGGCGCCCTTCTTTCTCAGCCAGGCCCTTGTCCCGGCCATGCGGGCCACGGGCTGGGGCCGGATCGTGACCTTTGCCTCCCTGCAAAGTTTCCGGGCCTTTCCAGGCGGGATCGCCTATGGCGCGTCCAAGGGCGGGGTCGGGCAGATGACGCGGGCCATGGCCGAGGCCTGGTCGAAGGACGGCATCACCGCCAATGCCATTGGCCCCGGCTTTTTTCCAACGGAACTCACTGCCGCCGTTTTTAAAGATGACGCAAGGGCGCAGCGCAACGCCGCACAGACCTGTGCCGGGCGCAACGGCAGGCTCAGTGACATTGATGGGCCAATTCTCTTTTTATGTTCAGAAGCTTCCGCGTATGTAACAGGGCAGATTCTTATGGTTGACGGAGGTTTCACCGCAAAATGAAAGCACTTGTTTACACCGGCCCGCAAACGCAATCCTATCAGGACACCGCCGATCCGGTGCCTAGCCCCGCAGAATCGCTGATCCAGGTGGCCCAAAGCGGCATTTGCGGCTCGGACATGCATGCCTTTCTAGGCCATGACGAACGCCGCCCGGCGCCACTGATCCTGGGCCATGAAGTCTCGGGCACCGCCCTCTCCGGTGCCTTTTCAGGCCAGCGGGTGACCGTCAATCCGCTCGCCTCCTGCGGCACGTGCGAGTTTTGCCTCTCTGGCCGGGACAATCTGTGTCCGGAGCGCAAAATCATTTCCATGCCCCCACGCGAAGGCGGCTTCGCAGAGTTTGTCACTGCCGCAGATGGCAATCTGGTGGCCGTTCCGGACCATGTCAGTGACGAACAGGCCGCCCTTACCGAGCCGCTGGCCTGCGGCTGGCATGCGGTGCGGCTCGCCATCAAGGCCCTGTTCAAGGGACCGGCGGACGCAAAAGCCCTTGTCATCGGCGGCGGCACCATCGGCCTTGGCGCAGCCTTGTGCCTGAGGGCGCAAGGGGTCAGCCAGATCCGCATTGTCGAACCCCATGAGACCCGCGCCCGCTACCTGAGGACCCGGTGTTCCCAGGAGGTGCTGACGCCTCAGGAGAGCGAGGCCAGCGGGCTCTATGATCTGGTGATCGATGCGGTCGGGTTTGAGACGACCCGTGCAGCCGCCTCCGCCCGGATAAAACCGGGTGGCGTTATCGCCCATATCGGACTGGGCTCGGCGGAAGGCGGGCTCGATATCCGGCGCATGACCCTTCAGGAAATCACGTTCATCGGCACCTATACCTATACGGCCCAGGACTTCCGCGACACTGCCAGAGCCATGTTCGAGGGTCACCTCGGCCCGCTCGACTGGGTGGAGGTTCGGCCGCTTTCCGAGGGGCTGAAAGCCTTTACCGACCTGCGGGACGGCAAGGTCGCCATTCCCAAGATCCTTTTGAAACCCAATCCATAAGGAGACGCTCCATGTCCGAAATTCCTCACCTGCTTGTCCATGAGCACGCCGACAATGTCGGCGTGGTTGTGGTGGAAGGCCTGACCAGCGGCACCGATATGCTGTGCTGTGTCACCCATGACAATTCCACCTTCCGGCTGACCGCCGGCGCGGATGTGCCCATTGGCCACAAGATCGCGCTGAAGGACCTCAAGGAGGGCGATACGGCCACCAAATATGGTGAGGACATCGGCAAGATCATCGCCGACATTCCCAAGGGCGGCCACGTGCACACCCACAATTGCAAAACAAAGCGCTGGTAAGGAGCCGTGACCATGTCTTCCAAATATTCCAACATCACGGTGAAAGCCTACCGGCGCGAGAATGGCCGGGTTGGCGTGCGCAACCATGTGGTCATCCTGCCCGTGGACGATATCTCCAACGCAGCCTGCGAGGCGGTTGCCAACAATGTCAAAGGCACGCTGGCCATTCCCCATGCCTATGGCCGCTTGCAATTTGGTGAGGATCTGGATCTGCATTTCCGCACCATGATCGGCACTGGCGCCAATGCGAATGTGGCCGCTGTCGTGGTCATCGGCATCGAACCGGGCTGGACCAGGCGGATCGCCGACGGCATCCGCAAGACCGGCAAGCCGGTGGCCGAATTCTCCATTGAGCAGAACGGGGACTTTGAGACCATCCGCGCCGCCTCCTGGAAGGCCAAGGAATTTGTCCATTGGTCGAGTGAATTGCAGCGGGAAGAATGCCCGCTTTCGGACCTTTGGATCTCCACCAAATGCGGTGAGAGCGACACCACCACCGGCCTCGGCTCCTGCCCGACCGTTGGCAACATGTATGACAAACTGCTGCCGGAAGGCATTACCGGCTTTTTCGGTGAAACCTCTGAAATCACCGGAGCGGAACATATTTGCCAGAAGCGGGCTGTCAACGAGGAGGTCGGCAAACGCTGGTACAAGATGTGGAAGGCCTATCAGGACGAAGTGATCTTTGCCCACCAGACCGACGACCTGTCCGACAGCCAGCCGACCAAGGGCAATATCGAAGGCGGTCTGACCACCATTGAGGAAAAGGCCCTCGGCAATCTGGAAAAGATCGGCCGGACCTCCTGCTACATCGACATTCTGGAACCGGCGGAAGAACCCACCTCCGGCAACGGCCTTTATTTCATGGATTCCTCTTCGGCGGCAGCAGAATGCGTGACGCTGATGGCCGCAGGCGGAGCCGTCATCCATACCTTCCCGACCGGCCAGGGCAATGTGGTTGGCAACCCCATCGTACCGGTCATCAAGATCACCGCCAATCCGCGCACGGTGCGCACCATGAGCGAGCATGTGGATGTGGATGTATCCGGCATCCTGCGCCGGGAGATGACCATCGATGAGGCCGGTGACGCACTGATCGACATGATCCGCCGCACCGCCAACGGGCGTCACACCGCCGCCGAGGCTCTCGGCCACCGGGAGTTTTCCATGACAAAACTCTATCGCAGCGCCTGATACGGGTCAGGGCAGCCGGGCAGCCGGTTGCCCTGTCCTGCCCGTTCGGCAAGGATGGGACCATGACGCAATCAGAACGCCTGACCCTGGAGCAGGCCACCCGGCTCCTGACATCGGTTTTCACTGCCGCCGGAGCCAACCTACCGGTGGCCCATTCCGTTTCGGCAGCCCTTGTGGCGGCAGAGGCGGAAGGCCAGAGGGGGCACGGGTTTTCCCGCGTCGCCGACTATGCTGCCCAAATGCGCAGCGGCAAGATCCGTGCGCAGGCCGAGGTCAAGATCCGGCAGACCGGCACGGCCAGCCTGTTAGCCGATGCGGATGGCGGCTTTGCCTATCCGGCGCTGGATCTGGTGATCCGCGAGGGGGCCGATCTTGCCCGCGCCCATGGCTGCGCAAGCCTGGGCGTGACACGCTCCCACCATTGCGGCGCCCTTTCCGTGCAGGTGGCCAAATTGGCCAGTCATGGCCTGGTGGCGCTGATGGTTGCCAACACCCCGGCGGCCATGGCCCCTTACGGGGGCAGCACAGCGTTTTTCGGCACCAACCCGATTGCCTTTGCCGCCCCGCGCGAAAACAGCGACCCGCTTGTCATCGACCTGTCCCTGTCCAAGGTGGCGCGCGGCAAGGTGATGGCGGCCCACAAAGCCGGAGAGCCCATTCCCGAAGGCTGGGCGCTGGACCGGGAAGGCCAGCCAACCACGGATCCGGCCGAGGCGCTGGCGGGGACCATGCTGCCCATTGCAGATGCAAAAGGCACTGCCCTTGCCCTGATGATCGAGATCCTTGCCACGACGATGACAGGGGCTGCATTCAGTGCGGATGCTTCGTCTTTCTTCACCGCCGAAGGGCCTGCGCCCCATGTCGGCCAGTTTCTAATTGCCATGACACCCCAGGACGCGCATTTCAGCCGTCGGCTGGACGTCCTGCTTGACCGACTGCAAGCCCTGGAGGGTGCGCGCCTTCCCGGAAGCCGACGCGCCGCAGCCCTGCGCGCGGCGCATGCTAACGGCCTTGAGGTGGCGTCGCTCCAGCTGGAACATCTCAGGACATTGGCACGCGGCGTGTGAGCCTCGCGAAGCGGGTTTGACCCTGCCGGTACCGCGACGCAGATTTTTCAGGCGGCGTCGGTCTTTTGCGCAAGATCCGCATTGGCGGCCCGGTTGCCTTCCTCGATATTCTGCAACACGATTTCCATCGCATGTTCCGGGGTCAGCCGGGTTTCGTCCTGCAGGGCAATCAAGCTTCCGACAACCTGACTGGCGACCGCCAGCAATTCAGCCGGACAAAGTTTGTCCTGATAGGCGCACAAGGCACCGACCATCTCCCGGCGCGCTTCAAGATGAAGGGACTTCGGCACAACTCGTCTCATGACAGCAACCTCATCAAAGTTCGGCAATATTCTGATTTAAAATCACGTTCAAAAACCGGAAAACACGCATCAAATCCCAAAATGCTTAGAACTTGAAATATTCAAAACACCTGTTCATATTCTCATTTTTCGGACATAGATCTCAAACCTCGCATTTGCTTCAATCTTTACTCTAATCGAGCCATCATATTACGTTGCCTAACACAATCCAAGGCGAAGCTCGCATAAAGTGCATTGACCCTTACGACGCCCCTATAACGAGCACCCTTGCCGTGATGGGCTGCGGGTCGCCCTGTTTCCAGCCTCTCCCGCCTGCCGCTGATACCGGTCTGACACGACAAGAGACGTGACCGGTGACAGGTCCCTCTGTATAAGATGCGGGAATGACGAGTGAGACCAGATGCCGAAAGATTGGCTTCCTGTTGGTCGACGGGTTCGCCCTGATGTCGATTGCAGCGGCAGTCGAGCCCTTCCGGGCTGCCAACCACCTCGGGACCGGGGATCATTTCACCCTGACCTATTATTCGCTGAACGCCGGTAAGGTGCGTGCCTCCTGCGGCGCGCAGTTCGAGACCGAGCCCCTCGGTATCCTCAGCAATCAGGTGGATATTCTGTTTGTGGTGGCAGGCAGCCGCCCCGTGTCTGCGGCCTCTGGACCAATACAGGCGGCGTTGCGCAAGCTGGCCGCCCATGGGGTGGCCCTTGGCGGAATTTCCGGCGGCGGTGCCCTGCTTGCACGGGCCGGGCTGATGGACGGCCACCGGTTCACCGTACATTGGGAACATTTTGAGGAACTCAGCGCCCATTCGGACCGCTATTTTCTGGAGCGGCGTCTCTTTGTGATCGACCGCAACCGCTATACCTGCGCGGGCGGGGTTGCCGCGCTCGACATGATGCTGGCGGTGATCACATCCGAACTGGGCCTGGAGCTGGCCACCACCGTCAGCGACTGGCTGGTCCATAGCGGCATGCGCAGCCCGGAGGAGCCCTTGCGCTCGCGCTATCTGGGCAGTGCAGCAAGCCTCAACAGCTGCGTGGTCGCTGCTGTCGATCTGATGGAAAGCCATGTGAGCGACCTTCTGACTTTGGACCAGATCGCCATGCTGGCCGGGGTGAGCCCGCGCAAGCTTCAGCGCAATTTCAAATCCGATCTCGGCATCAGCGTGATGCGCTGCTACATGGATATCCGCCTGCACAAGGCCGATGACCTGTTGCGCAAGACAAGACTGGCCGTCGCCCAGGTGGCCTTTTCAACGGGCTTTGTGGATCAGGCCCATTTTGCCAGCGTCTACCGGGAAAAATACGGCCTGTCCCCGACCGAGCGCCGCAAGCGCAGCCGCCCGGCCTCCCTGACAGAGGGCCGGAGCGGACCGGTCAGCGCAGCCCCGGCCGATGCAGAGCAGCACAGTCCCGTTCTGGAAACGCAGTAGATTTTCTCCCGCCGGATCAGGGATTGCTTGCCTTTTCCCGCAATTGGCCGTATTCAGCGCGGCCATTCCAGTTTCGCGACAGTCTCCTTCACCGGCCCTTTCAGGCACCGGTCCTCCCGCGCGCTGCCGTGAATAGCCAAAGGTGAGTTGAGATGAGAAGAACAATCGGATTGGATTTCGGAACATCTAACACCGTTGCCGTGGCTGCAGAAGACACGGGCAGCACCCGGCCCGTTGCCTTTCAGGACCAGGAGCACGGCTTCACCTCCCTGCCCACCGTGCTCAGCTTCCTGGACCGGGGGGCCGCGCGGGCGCTTAATCCGGAGGTCGGGCCCTGGGCGATCCGGCAGTTTCTGGAGAGCTTCGGCGATGTGCGCTTCATCCAGTCGCTGAAAACCTTCGCCGCCAGCAGCCTCTTTAAGGGCACCGGTGTCTTCGGGGTCCGCTTCGAGTTCGAGGACCTGATGGCCACGTTTTTGCGCTGCGCTTTCGAGCGCGCCGGAACCAGCTTCGATCCCTCCGCAACACGACTGGTCGTGGGCCGTCCGGTTGAATTTGCCGGGCACAATCCGGACGTGAAGCTGGCCATGGACCGGTACCGCAAAGCCTTCCGGAAAGTCGGCTTTGAGGATATTTTATTCGTGATGGAGCCGGTCGGCGCCGCCTTTTCCTACGCACAGACCCTGACCCGGGACACCACGATCCTGGTGGCAGATCTGGGCGGCGGCACCACTGACTATTCCCTGATGCGCTTTGAAAGCACCGGCGGCCACATGACGGCTTCGCCGCTTGGGCGCGGCGGTATCGGCATTGCCGGGGACACACTGGACTACCGGATCATCGACAATGTGGTGTTGCCGAAACTGGGCAAGGGCTCGACCTATAAAAGCATGGGCAAGGTGCTTGAGATCCCGCCGAACCTCTTTTCCAATTTCGCCCGCTGGCACATGCTGTCGATCTTCAAGACCTCGGATGATTTCAAGGAACTGAAGAAGCTGCTGCGCTGGTGCCAGGATCCGGACAAGATCGAGCTGTTCATTGAGCTTGTGGAAGAGGACCAGGGCTATCCACTCTACAAGGCCGTGTCTGAAACCAAGGCCCTGTTGTCGTCTCAGGACGAAGCGGACTTTGCCTTTGCCCCGCTCGGCGCCGGCTTCAAGGCCGCGGTCACGCGGGCCGATTTCGAAGGCTGGATCGCCGGGGACCTGGCCAAGATGAACAAGGCGCTTGATGCCACGCTGGCAAAGGCGGGCCTCAAGGAGACAGATATCGACCGGGTATTCATGACCGGTGGCACCTCTTTTGTGCCTGCCGTGCGCCGCCAGTTCGCGGCCCGCTTCGGGGACGAAAAGATGTCCGGTGGCAACGAACTCACCTCCGTCGCCAATGGCCTTGCGTTGATCGGCGCGCGGAAGGACGCGGAAGACTGGGCTGTTGCGGCGTAAAACGGACGCTGCCGCGTGACCGGCAAAGACTGCGGTCACATGCCCGGCGTTCGCGGCCAGGCTCCCAGATCCGGCCAAGATTGTCAGGTCAAGCTCGCCCCTTCACTCTGGTATTCGGCATGGGGCTTTGCGTCTGCCGTTTGACACAAAGAAAGAAGAAAAAACGGGCACTGACAGGGCCAGCGCCCGGGGACCGTGTCAGCCAAAGGCCTTGCGCAGGCTCGGAATGCGTTTGACGAGCAGATAGTCGAGCGCCAGAACGGTAAGCAGAGTGATGCCCACAAGCGGGAATGCCAGCGACAGAAACAGCATCAGGATCATGGCGCCGCGCCAATGGGGCAGGTCGTTCGGCGTCTTTGGGGCAAAGACCCTCAGCACCACGCCCTTGGGCCGACGCATCCACCACAAAACCACGCCGGAGACACACAGGAAAATCACCGACAGGCACACAAGTGTGTTCAGCAGCAGGTTCCAAAGGCCCATAAGCCCCATATGGAACGGAATGCCCACCGCCATGGCCTTTCCGGCCAGCGAATAGTCGGCGAAGGCCACGTTGGCCAGCACCTTGCCGGTATACTGATCCACATGCACGGTCCTGTCGGCAAAGGGATCATCCGCATCCGAACTCATCGTGTCCTGATTGATGGTCCAGACCCCCGTTTCACCGCGCGGGAAGGCAATTCGGTAACGCGCGGTGAAACCAATAGCCTTGGCAAGGTCGGAGATGCTGTCCAGCGTGACCGGCACACCGGGTGTCGTTCCGGCCACACCGGCGTCAGACCCGGAGGCCGGCATCGGCGTCTGTTCCAAAGCCCAGGGCACATCGGACACAGCGCCGTGGTTCATGGAGGCATGGGTAACGTCCGACAGGGGCACATTGTTCCATTTTTCCGCCGGGAAGGTGTTCCAGGCCTGCACAAGCTTGCCGCCCCAGACCCCTGTCCAGGACATGCCGGTGATCAGGAACAGCAGCAGCAAAAACGAGACATAGATGCCGACGGTCACATGCAGCGCCTTCCAGAGCTCCCGGCCCGTTCGGCGCAGATCGGGAATGAAGGCCTGTGCCAGGGCTCTGTCCCGAGGCCACCAGAGATAAAGACCGGTCACGATCAGAATGAAGGCTAGGCCAGCGGCGATTTCCAGCAACCGGTCGCCGGGCGTGCCGAGCAGCAGGTCGCTGTGAATGTTGTCGGCAAAGTCATACCAGCCCTTGCGCCGGTTCCAACTGTCGATAATGTCCCCGGTATAGGGATCGACCGCGACCATGGTCTGGACACCCTCATGCTTGATCCGGAAGACGGAGACGCTCTCCGCCGACCGGCCTTTCAGCCATTCCACCGGGGTGCTGCCGGGCTGGCTTTGAAGGGCGGCTTCGGCCTGCTGCGACACGCTCAGTGGCGCTGCGTTCTCAGGCACGGAGACCGTTATTTTCTCGCCATCCCGGCCATCGATATAGCCGATATACATCATCGTCATGCCGGTCGTGGCCAGGGTGAGCAGAAAGGGGATGACAAACAGACCGGCGTAAAAATGCCAGCGCCAGGCCGCCAGATAGAAACGGCTGGGGGAAGACGCCTTCGCGGCGCCGTCAGAAGACAAGCTCATGGAAACTCCAGTGCGAACCGCAACCGGGATCAAACCGGTCCAGCTCAACTCGTTTGGGATCTTGGAATGCGAACGGAGATGTCAGCTTCCATGAGGCGGCGCGCGCGCGCCAAGCGGCCCAAGGCCGACCGGCATCCAGGCGGTCTCTTGCCAGACCGGGACCGGTTGGGGAGATGGCGGGGGAAAAGCAGGTTCCGGCACCGTTTCGGCAGCCAGGACCGCGCCGATCCCGGCAAAGACGCAGGGCGTATGCGTACGGTCCTGATCGTCCTGCGGACCGGCCGGGGCCGGTCTCTCCCGGCCCTCTGCGTCCAGCGTGACGGTTCTGATGCCATCTGCGGTGCACAGCGTCACTGTGAAGCCGCCATCCGCCGTTTTGCCGGGCATATAGCCCTGTGGCATCAGGGCGGTCAGCACAAATGGGATCAGCAGCAGCGCGATAGCTACCGCCCTGACATTCACCCGCCTCACGCCTTGAAATCTGTGCCGGAAACGCTGCACGCGCCAGCTGCTCCTCAAACCCTCTGAACTTCTGCTTGTGTCAATATCCCAGTCTCTGCGGAAAAACAATCTCCCGGGCCGCCTTCGGCCAGGCAGATGTTGAGCGTGGCGCAAGGACGCCGCATTCGCGCTTGATCCGCCGCATCCCCTCCCCTAGATTGCCGCAACCTGACGGCGTCCCTTGAGGGACTGAAAGCGATTCCGGATGCGGTTGACCCAACCAGGGGACCAAGGCCGGAGCTGTTGACGGCATCTTCTGACGGACCGGGCAACCGGACCGCCTTTTGTGTGTTTGCTTTCATCTTCTCCGGTGCGCCGTTACCATTGTGCCTTCACCGGCATCTGCCATCGGGAGAGACCATGCCCCACCGGATTATTCTTGCCGGCCTGTTTGCCGCCGCCTTGCCCGCCAGCGCCTTTGCCCATGGGGGCCATCTGGGCGAGCTGACTGGACATTCCCATTGGATCGGCGCAGCCGCACTCGCCGCAGCCGCGCTCGTGGCCGGTCTTGTTGCTTGGAAAGACCACAAGAAAAAAGCTTCAGAAGACGCGACGAAAACGGACAAAGACGCTGAAGGGGACCGCAACGCAGAGCCCGAGGCCGCCCAATGAGCGAGAAACTTGGCCTGATGATCTGCGGCCATGGCAGCCGTAACAAGGGCGCGGTGAAGCAATTCGCCCAGCTGGCGGAAGGCCTGACCGCCCGGTTTCCGGACTGGCCCGTCGAATACGGCTATCTGGAATTTGCCAATCCGGTGATCCATGACGGCCTCAACAAGCTGCGCGAACAGGGCTGCACCCATGTGCTGGCAGTCCCCGGCATGCTGTTCGCAGCCGGTCATGCCAAGAATGACATCCCCTCCGTCTTGAACACCTATCAGGCCATGCATCCGGAGATGAAGATCTCCTATGGACGTGAGCTGGCTGTTGACACCCGTATGGTCAAGGCAGCGGGCGCGCGCATTCAAGAGGCCATCGACGCAGCTGACACCGACGTGCCCCTGCACGAGACCCTGCTTATGGTGGTCGGGCGCGGCGCGTCGGACCCCGATGCCAATTCCAATGTCACCAAGATTACCCGCCTGTTGTGGGAAGGCTTCGGCTTCGGCTGGGCGGAGACCTGCTATTCCGGCGTGACCTTTCCGCTGGTGGGGCCGGGCCTCGACCATGCGGCCCGGCTTGGCTACAAGCGCATCATCGTCTTCCCCTATTTTCTGTTCACCGGTGTTCTGGTGCAGAGGATCTACAACACGGCGGATGAGGTCGCGGCCCGGCACCCGGAGATCGAATTCCTGAAGGCAGTGTATCTGAACGACCATCCGCAGGTGCTCGACACCATGGCCGACCGGGTGCAGGAAATCCTGCAAGGCGCCAATCTGATGAATTGCCAGATGTGCAAATACCGGGAGCAGGTGCTGGGATTTGAAGCCGAGGTCGGACTGGCCCAGGAAAGCCACCACCACCATGTGGAAGGCTTGGGGGCGGAAGCCGAATGCAAGCTGTGCGACGAATTGTGCACCGGCGCCTGCGAAAAGCAGGTGCAGGCTGGCGGCCACCACCATCATGATCATAGCCATCCCCATGACCACAGTCACGATCATGGGCACAGTCATGGCCATGGTCACAGCCATGGCCACGGGCACAGCCATGGCCACGGGCAATCCCATGATCACAGCCATGACCATGGCCATCACCACCATCCCTACCCGCATGCAGATCACCCGCACGGACCGAAATCCATGAAGCGGCCAGGTTAGGAGCCGCAAAACGTGAACGACCGGCAGCCTTCCCCTTATGCCTATGAAAAGGATCCAGCGGAAATCTACCGCCAGTCCTTTGCGATTGTACGGGCCGAAGCCGATCTGACCGGCCTGCCGGAGGCCTTGGCCCCTGTGGCCGTCCGGCTGATCCATGCCTGCGGCATGACGGATCTGCCCCGGGACCTGGCCTGGTCGGGGACGGTTCTGGACGCAGCCCGGAAGGCCTTTGCCCGCCGGGCTCCGGTGTTATGCGATGTGGAAATGGTGGCCCATGGAATCATCCGCTCCCGTCTGCCGGAAGGCAGCCAGGTGATCTGCACGCTGAATGATGACCGCGTGCCGGATCTTGCCCGGCAGCTGGGCACGACCCGCTCTGCCGCTGCAACCCATTTGTGGCAGGATCATCTGGAAGGTGCCATCGTTGCGATCGGCAATGCCCCGACCACCTTGTTTCAGCTGCTGGAGACCCTTGCACAGGGCGGTCCAAGGCCCGCCCTCGTACTCGGCTTTCCAGTCGGTTTTGTCGGCGCGGCAGAATCCAAACAGGCGCTGATTGAAAATGAGCTGACCCTGCCGTATCTGGCCCTCAAAGGCCGCCGCGGCGGCTCTGCCCTTGCAGCAGCAGCCGTCAACGGGCTGGCGGCAGGCTTGCCGGAGGAACGCTGACATGGCTCCAGATCGGGATAAACACAAGGGCAATAGCAACGCAGCCGCTGCCAGGGGGCGAAAGATCGGGACCGGCAGCGGACCGGCTCTACGCTCCCGCGGGTTCCTGGCCCATCCTGGCGGTCCCGCCGCAGGAGGGGAGAACCGGCCGTCCTCTGCACCCGGCGACAGCCAGACGCCTCCAGCTTCCAGATCCAGAGGCACGCGCTCTGTGGCTCCCTCATCGGATGGCAAGCCTGAGGCCCTGTCTGAGCCCAAACCCGTCAAACCCTACAGGCTGGACAGCGCATGACCGCGCCCTGGCTCACATTGATCGGCATTGGCGAGGATGGCGGCCTGTCAGGCAGCGCGCATGCGGCCCTGGAGCGGGCCCGGATCGTTTATGGCGGCGCGAGGCATCTGGAGCTGGCCGGTCCGCTCGCGGCCGAAAAAAGACCCTGGCCATCACCCTTTGCCGCAGTCTTTGAGGAGCTTCGGAACCTGAAGAACCAACCGGTTGCGCTCCTGTGTTCGGGCGACCCCATGTGGTACGGCATGGGGTCTTCGCTTTTGAAGCATTTTTCCGCCGGGGAGTTAGCGGTGCTGCCGTCCCCTTCCGCCTTTCAACTGGCCGCCGCGCGCATGGGCTGGGCCCTGCAAGACTGTGACTGCCTGTCGGTCCACGGGCGCCCGCTGGATCTGCTGCGCGCTGCGCTTTACCCAGGCGCCCGGCTGCTGGTTCTGACCAGCGGTGCAGAAACCGCGCGACTGGCGGCCGGTCTTCTGAACGAAGAAGGCTATGGCCGCACCCGGATGACGGCTCTGGAACATCTCGGCGGTGAGCGGGAACAGCACCTGAGCGGCACCGCCGACAGCTGGGAAGTCGAGACCGCCGCACTCAACACGCTTGCACTTGACATTGCCGCCGATCCGGGCACGCAGGTCCGGCCCCGCACGCCCGGACTGCCGGACGAGGCCTTCCGCCATGACGGCAAGATGACGAAACAGGATGTAAGGGCCATCACCCTTGCGGAACTGAAACCCTATCCAGGCGCCCTCCTGTGGGATATCGGTGCAGGCTGCGGCTCTGTCGCCATTGAGTGGCTGCGCGCCGCCAGCCGCACCCGGGCCATCGGCCTGGAACCGGTGGCCGCCCGCCGGGAAATGGCGGCGGACAATGCCGTGGCCCTTGGGGTGCCCCAGCTTGAGCTGATCGATGCCGTTGCCCCGGAGGGGCTTGCGGGACTTCCGAAACCTGACGCCGTCTTTATCGGCGGCGGCTTGACCACCCCCGCATTGGTCGAGACCACCTTGAAGGCGCTTTCCCCCGGCGGCCGGCTGGTGGCCAATGCGGTGACCCTGGAAAGCGAAGCGGTTCTTCTGGCGGCCTATCAGCACCATGGCGGCAGTTTGAAAAAGCTGGCCGTTCACCGGGCCAGTGCGGTGGGAGGCCTGACCGGCTGGCGGCCACACATGCCCGTGACACAATGGAGCCTGATACGCTGATGAGCGGCATTCTTTACGGAATTGGCCTTGGTCCGGGAGATCCGGAGCTGATGACCTTGAAAGCGCATCGGCTGATTGCCAGCGCCCAGGTCATCGCCTATCCGGCGCCTGACAGCGGCCCCAGCTTCGCCCGGTCCATTGCGGCCGGTGTCATTCCCGATGGGGCCCGCGAGATCCCGATTGTCGTGCCCATGCGCGTTGACCGTTTTCCCGCGCAGGAAATTTATACCAAAGCCGCGGAGGAAATCGCCGCCTTTCTGGAAACTGGTGCGGATGTGGTGACCTTGTGTGAAGGCGATCCGTTCTTCTATGGCTCCTTCATGTATCTGTTTGAGCGCCTGTCCGGGCGGTTCCAGGTGGAGATCGTGCCGGGCGTAACCTCGCTCACCGCCTGCGCCGCACAGCTTCAGCGCCCGCTGACCGCACGCAAGGATGTGCTGACCGTCCTGCCCGGCCCATTGCCGGATGACGAGCTGGCCCGGCGGATCGAAGCCTCCCAGGCGGTTGCGATCATGAAGGTCGGCCGCCATCTGCTCCGCCTGAAGGCCCTTTTGGAGCGGATGGGCCTGCTGGATCAGGCCGGCTATGTGGAGCGCGCCAGTTTACCTGAGCAAAAAGTCTCCCGCCTCATTGACCTTAAGGCAGAAACAGCCCCCTATTTTTCCATGATCCTTCTTTACAAGGGAGACGAAGCGTGGACGCTTCCCCCATCCTTTTTGTCCTGAACCAGGCGGGCCTCGACACGGCCGAGGATGTCGCCAAACGGTTTTCGACCGCCCGCATTCACGGCCTGGCGGGCCGGGTGCCGACGGCGGACACCCAGTTCAACGAAACCATCGAGCACCTGCAGCTGCTCTTCAAGGCCGGGCATCCGATTGTCGGCTTTTGCGCCAGCGGTATTCTGATCCGGGCGCTGGCGCCGATCCTGTCGGACAAACATACCGAGCCGCCAGTGATTGCAGTGTCGGAGGACGGCTCCAGCATCGTGCCGCTTCTGGGCGGCCATCGCGGTGCCAATGAACTGGCCCGGATCCTGGCCCGGGCCCTTGGCGGCCATGCGGCGGTCACCACCGCCGGAGACACCAAGCTCGGGATTGCCCTTGACGTCCCCCCCAAGGGCTGGCGGCTGGCCAACCCGGAAGACGCCAAGCCGGTGATGGCGGAGCTTTTGTCCGGTGCCGAGGTGCGCCTGGAAGGGCGCGCCGACTGGCTGAACGATGCAAAGCTGCCGCTTGCGGACGACGCTGCCCTCTCCCTGGTGGCCAGTGAAAAGCCGGAGGCCAGCGGGCCCACCCGCCTTGTCTACCACCCGCAGAAATTTGCGGTCGGTGTGGGCTGCGCCCGCCATTGCGACCCGCGGGAACTGATCGATCTGGTGGAAACGCAGCTGGAAGACGCCGGAATAGCAACAGGCGCCATAGCCTGTATCGCCACCATCGACCTGAAGGCCGACGAGGCAGCGGTGACGGAGCTGGCCGCCCATCTCGACGTGCCCTTGCGCGTTTTTTCCGCCGAGGAGCTGCAGCGCGAGACACCGCGCCTCAAGAACCCATCCAATGTGGTCTATGCGGAAGTCGGCTGCCATGGCGTTTCTGAAGGTGCCTCGCTGGCCGCCGCTGGTGCGTTCAGCGCGCTGGTGGTGGAAAAACAGAAGACCGAGCATGCCACCTGTGCCATCACCCGTGCACCCCAACCCTTCGATCCGCACAAGGTGGGCCGGGCCAGAGGCCATCTGGCGGTGATCGGTATTGGTCCGGGCAAGGATGACTGGCGCACCCCGGAGGCCACCCGGCTTCTGTCCGAGGCCTCCGATGTGGTTGGCTATTCGCTCTATCTGGATCTGGTCAAGGACCATATCACCGGCAAGGCCCATCATAATTTCCCTCTGGGCGCGGAAGAGGACCGGGTGCGCTTTGCCCTGGAAGAAGCGGGCAAGGGCAAGACTGTTGCTCTGATTTCCTCCGGCGACGCGGGCATTTATGCCATGGGTGCCCTGGTCTATGAGCTGCTGCACAGAAATGAGGAATTTGGCGGTGTGTCGGACGCGGCAAAACGGGTGCAGGTCACCAATGCGCCGGGCATTTCCGCGCTTCAGGCCTGCTCCGCCCGCATCGGGGCCCCGCTCGGGCACGATTTCTGCGCCATTTCCCTGTCCGACCTGCTTACCCCCTGGGAGGCGATTGAAGCCCGGCTTCACGCGGCCGCAGAAGGGGATTTCGTGATCGCCTTTTACAATCCGGTCTCCAAGCGCCGCAGGACCCAGCTGGCCGCTGCCAGGGAGATCCTGCTGAAGCACCGGCCGGAGACAACACCGGTAGTGCTGGGCATCAATCTGGGCCGCCCGGACGAGACCTTGCGCGTGACCACCCTCAAAGCCCTTTCGGTGGATGATGTGGACATGCTAACCACCGTTCTGGTGGGCTCGTCCAACACACGGGCGATCATGAAGGGGGATGGCAGCATCTTCGTCTACACGCCGCGCGGCTATGCCAAGCGGATCGATGCCCTGAGACCAGTGTTTCATGCCGCTGACCCGGCTCCGGCCGCCCCAGACTTTCCAGAGACCCCAGTGCCTTCAGTCACAGACAGTCCGGTACCATCCGCGCCGCCTCCGCCGCCAGCCGGGAATTTGCCGGAGCCTGAAACGCTGCCCGGCAGCCCTGCCGAAAAGGCGCCGGAGACAGGCCTGCCCCCGCTGCCCGATGCGCCTTTCGACGCCAAGTCCACTTCGGTTGCAGATGCGGAGGCCGATGCCCTGTACGAGACGCAGCCGGACCCGGCTCCCCAAAAGCACGCCAATCCTCTGTTTGAGGCGCTGCGCGAACGTGTGCCTGAGCTCCTGCCGGACCCGACCCCTTCGGTGCCGGAACCCCAATCCGACATGCAGGCGGGCATGCTGCTGGAATCCCTGCTGGAGCCCCTGCCCCGCACCGCAGACCAAACGCCCCCGGCAGAAGGACCGCCGGAGCCATCTGTCCCCCGGAGCGCGGAAGTGTCCGGCCAGTCCCCGTCAAACCGTCCCACTCCAGAGACAGATAAAAATTCATGACCGTTCATTTTATCGGCGCCGGGCCCGGCGACCCGGACCTCATCACCGTGCGCGGTCTGAAGCTGATCCAGTCCTGCCCCGTTTGCCTTTATGCGGGCTCGCTGGTGCCGGAGCAGATCGTAGCGGCCGCTCCGGCAGGGGCCCGGGTAATCGACACCGCGCCGATGACCCTGGACGACATCATCGCGGAGATCAGCGCAGCGCATGACAACGGGCAGGATGTTGCACGGGTCCATTCCGGCGACCCTTCCATCTACGGGGCAACGGCGGAACAGATGCGCCGGTTGGACGCGCTTGGCATTGCCTATGACATCACTCCGGGCGTGCCCGCCTTTGCGGCGGCGGCAGCGGCCCTCAAGACCGAGCTGACCATTCCCGAAGTCGCCCAGACGGTGATTGTCACCCGCACGGCCATGCAATCTTCCGCCATGCCCAACCGGGAGGATCTCGACACGCTTGGCCGGAGCGGCGCCACCCTGGCCATCCACCTGTCGATCCGCAATCTGCGGGAGATCGAGCGCCAGCTCACTCCCCATTACGGTCCGGACTGTCCGGTGATCGTGGCCTACCGGGTGGGCTGGCCGGATGAAGCGTTCATCCACGGCACGCTGTCAACAATCGCGGGGCAGGTGCGCACCTCCAAGATCACCCGTACCGCCCTCATCTTCGTCGGCCACGCCCTGACCCCCGGCAGCTTCCGCGACAGTGCGCTTTATGACGCCAACCATGTGCATGTGCTGCGGCCGAAAAAGGCGGGGGATGGGTGAGGCCAGCTCTGAAGCCATAGCGCAATTGCGGTCCCAATTTGCTGCGGCCTCAGACAAGGCCGAAAGAGACGGCAAGCACGCCCTCAAACCGTGTGTCCGAATCGGCCGCGCCGCACTGCCCCACGCAGAGATGCTTCGGCCAGATCACCCGTTCAAGGCCATGAGGCGACAGACCATGGAAGCCGGTCCAGGCTCCGGGTCCCGAAGGGCGCCACAAGAGACCGCCCGGCCCCATGCCGCCATGAAGCAGAATGTCCAGATCAAACGCTTCATCATCGTGCAGACAAGGCCCCAGCCACTGATGAGGGCTGCGACCCCGCTCTGGCTGTAATACAAGTGTCAGCTGCCGTTGCCGCCCGGTGAGACCGATCCAAAGCGGGCGGGACCCGTCGTCCTCAACGGCCGCCAGAAGTGTCTGTCTTGCGCTGCTTCCCTCAATACGGCCCTGAAGACGCACCTGTGTTACCAGATCGCTGCCGGTGCGCCCGCCCCAAGGACAGGACTGCATGCCCTGCTTCAACGGTGACAAAGCCTTAGGTTCGTCCGGAGGCCAGCACAACTGCTCGCGGAGCTGGCCGTCTTCATCCAGGACCTGATACCGCAGCCCGTTCTGATCGACCGCCATCTGAACACAGTGAAGATATTCAACACCGTCCGGCATTCGGTGCGCGGTGCCCGCACCGGCGCTGGTGATTTGCAAGACACCCTTATGGCACTGGACATCAAAGGCCAGGATATGGCTGCAAAGATAGGCAGTCACACCATTGCCGGTCAGGATCTGCCAGAACTTTCCGGCATATTCCGGGCCTATATTGCGCTGATAAGGGCCACCATAGCCGTTCACAGTGAAGGCGGGATGGTGGCCAACCACAAATTTCCAGCGCGCATCCGCGTGGGTTTTCAAGGTTCCTGCCAGCCAGTCCAGCTCCAGATGCCCTTCCCCGCCCAAACCGCTCCAGAGCGTGTTCACAAACACCATCACCACATCACCCCGGCGAATGACATAGGAGAGACCATCTTGTCCCTCAGGACCGTTGCGCGGAAGGTGCGCCATGACTGCGGCGAACACACGCTCGCTCATCTTGTCATAGACCGTATGGTTGCCGGTCGTATGGTAATGCGGAATACCAGACTGGCTCAGCCAGGCCATTTCCACATCGAAAAAATAGGCCCATTGCTGCCGAAGTTCCGCTTCTCCGGGCACCAGACCAATGATTTCGTCCCCCGGAAAAACAACCCATTCCGGCGCTGGGTCCAACCGCTGCACGACCGCATTCACCCTGGCCAGCTTTTGCGCATGAAGCGCTTCCGCAATACCGGAGCAGCTGTCCCCGTAAAAAACAAACTGATGCCCCTCCCCCTCCGGGGTCAGGGCCTTTATTTTGCTGTCCGCCATCGCCTACCCGCGCTCCGCCTTTGACCAGACCACCGAATGCGGCTGAGTGTCTGTCTAGTGTGGTGGAATTGAAATACGCCCGATTTGTGCAGCGCACGCCGTAGCGTATTTCGAGTCCGAAAACCACATTAGAAACATAGACTTGCTAGTCACCTTCTTGAATCTGAAGTTCGTTCGGATCGTGCCGGGAAATGTGACGAACTTCAGATTCAGGTGACTAGCAGATCCTAGGCCTGCCCCAATAGATCCACCAGCCCAAGAACAAAGGATTGGAAAGCCCTGAGCTTTCGTCGTAGCTGATTCTCTGCAATCTCACATTGTAACGATCCCAGCTAAAAAGATCACTTATCAATTTTAAAGTACATTTCAAAAATAATTATTATAAAATAATACAATATTACTATAAAATATTCTCAATATATCATTTTATGCCATATATTGCTATATATATTGAAAATTATGTTATTATTACGTGAGGCACTGTAGGGAAAACTTCGCAGCAGTGCCGTAAACCTACCAGTTGAAAAAGCAAATCCTCCCTTACCCCGCCACTTCCTCCTGCAGCCAATCGGCAAAGGCGGCGGCCGGGGCTGTCAGACCGGCGGAGGGGCCGGTGAGCCAGTAGGCGGCGCGGGCGGGATGCTCAAGGCCGAAAGGACGGACGAGACGGCCCGCGCGCAGGGCGTTGCCGCAGGTGACACCGTCGCCAAGACAAAGGCCAAGGCCGGCTTCCGCGGCCGCATACATGGCCAGCAGGCCGGTAAAGAGCGCTCCACCCGTGGCCAGATCCGACGTAAGTCCAGCCGGTTTCAAGCCTGCCTGTGTGCCTCTCTCCGGCCCGGGGGCCGACACCTCCCCATGTGCTTCCAGCCAAAGCTGCCAGTCGCGCGGCGTGTTCAGATGGAGGAGCGGCAGCGACGGGATCCCGGAGAGGGTGAGCGGACCATTCCGGCTCAAAAACCCGGGGCTGCAGACCGGAAAGAAAGACACGTCCTGAAGATGGTCCGCCCCCTCCGGCGGCTGATCGGTGAACACTATACCAAGATCGCACTCGGGCAGCTTTTCCCCGGCTGCAACACTGCGCAGCTTCAAGGACACTTCCGGATAACCGCTCAGGAAACCGGACAGGCGCGAAGCCAGCCATGTCGCCGCAAACCCTGAACTGACAGCGATATCCAGGCTGCCCCGGGCCTGGTCCCGGCCGCGATGGGCTGCCCGCAACACAGCAAGGGCAGGCCGAATGGCCTCCACATAGCGCCGGGCCTCTCCGGTCAGCACTACGCCGCGCCCCTTCGCCCGGGTCAGTTGGAAACCCAGCCGGGTTTCCAGCGCCTTCAGCTTGTGGCTGACCGCGCTTTGGCTGAGTTTCACCTCCTTGGCCGCCTCCCGCACAGAGCCGGTGCGGGCAAGAGCGTCCAGAACGGTAAGCGCAGAAAGAGAAGGCATATTCATGCATGAATTGCAGCATTAAGCGCCGGAAATATCAATAGACCTGCAAAAACCTAATCGGTACGATTTTCTGCGTATGAGGCGCTCCAGCACCATCTGCCGGAGGCCTCATGAAGAGATATCTGGCTGAGAGGGCCTTTTATGGACGCGCAATTTTCCCGCCGCAAATTGCTGGAGCCGGCCGAGCTTCACGCGCTCAACAAACGCTCGGATCTGCGCGGCTGGGCCCAGATGCTCAGCCATATCGGCGCCATTGCCGCTATTGGCGCCCTCCATGCCGCTGCCATGGGCACCTATTGGGTGCTGGTGACCGGCTTCTGCCTCGGTGTGCTGTTGAACTTCCTTTATGCTGCCCAGCATGAACTCTCCCATGGCACGGTGTTCACCGCCCGCCGGGTGAATGAGATCTGGGGCCGGATCATCGGCTTTTTGATGCTGTTTCCCCGGGATTTCGACCAGGTGATGCACTTTGCCCATCACAAATGGACCCAGGACTGGGAGCGGGACGGCGAGCTGGTGCGCGAACCCTATACGCTGGGCACCTATCTGCTTTGGGTCAGCGGGATCACCTATTGGCGCAACCGGGTGGTGGGGCTGCTCCGCCGGGCACGGGGCATCATCGCCGAACCTTATATCCGAGCCGATGAAGAGGACCGGATCATCCGCGAAAGCCGCATTCACCTGGCGCTCTACGTCCTGATCATCGCCGGATCTGTGCTGCTCGGCAGCTGGGCCTTTGCCACCTTCTGGCTGCTGCCCATGCTTTTGACCAAACCGGTGCATCAGCTGCAAAACACGATCGAGCATCTTGGCCTCAGCCATGAGGACAATATTCTGGAAAACACCCGCAGCACCCGCGCCAACGGCTTTATCCGCTGGCTGTGCTGGCAAATGCCCTATCACACCGCCCATCACACCTTTCCCTCCGTGCCGTTCTGGAAGCTGAAACAGCTGAACGACAAGATCGAGACCAAGATCGGCGGCGAGGTCTGGCGCATGGGCTGGATCGAGTTCCAGATCGAGGTGATCAAGAAACTCAGCCAGAAAGAGGAAAGCGCCTATCCGATGAACGAGGTCTGGGTTGTTCCGGTCAATGGCCGCCAGATGCGGATTGCGGCCGAATGAGCCGGTCGCTTTACGTCTACACGTCCCTTTGGGCCCTGCAGCCCCATGACCCGAGCGGAGTGAAGCTGCCCTTCGAACAGGTGGTCGAGAAGGTAAAAGAGGCCGGCTATGCCGGCATGGCGCTGGATTTCGGCGCGACCCCGCAGGAGGATATCAAGCGCATTCAGCCCATGATGGCCCGGGCCGGGCTGACGCCGTTTCTGTTGGACTTTCCCAAAACAGTTGAAGGCCTGAGGCCGACGCTGAAACTGGCCAGCGACTTCGGCGCCCCCTTTGTGGTGGTGATCGGCCAGGTCATGCCGCTCAGTGTGGACGCCATGATCCCGGTGATCCGCGCCTGGATCGACATGTCTAAACAGGAAGGCATGCCGATCCTGTTTGAGACCCACCGCGACTGCATCACCAATGACCTTTTTGCCACCCTGCTTCTTCTGGATGCGGTTCCCGAAATGCGGCTCTGTGCGGACTTGTCCCACTATGTCACGGCCAGGGAAATGGCCTGCCCCCTGCGTCCCCGCGATGCGGCGCACATGAGCCGCATCCTGGAGCGCTCCGACAGTTTTCAGGGCCGGGTGGCCAGCCGCAGCCAGATCCAGCTGCAGCTGGACTTTCCGCAGAACCAGAAATGGGTGGAGATGTTCAAGGGGTGGTGGCGAGAGGGTCTGGCCGGGTGGCAGGCCCGCAACACGGACGGCACCTGCATCTTCTTATGCGAACTTGGCCCGCCCGACTATGCCATGACCGGCCCGGACGGACGCGAACTGTCCAACCGCTGGGACGAAGCCCTTCAGATCAAAACCTGGGTGGAAGATATCTGGCAGGATCTCTTGAAGGTAGACCTTGCAGAAGACCTCTAAAGCAAATCGCGTTTCATCCGTCTGGTCTCCCGGCTTTCTTAACCGGCCCCGGGGCCAGATGCGGTTTCTGGCTCGGTTCCCGGAGCCAGCCCGGGTGCGGAACCAAGGCGCTGCGGGCGTGCCAGGGCGTTTTCGTCTTCCAGATTGTCGCCCCAGAAACCAGCAACGCTTGGCCCATCCTTCACCCTCTTGTCCTTGAAGAGAAATCCGAACACCTCATGGAACCACACCCGCTTGCCCATCTGGTAGTACCAGGCCTGACCGTGGCGCAGCTTCCTGTCTTTCAAGGTGAAGAGCCGCCACAGAGCCCTGGGGCGGGACTGGACGATAAACTCGATTGCCTTCACCCATAAAAACACCCGCCAGGGCGGCACATGGCGGGTCGCCAGGACCTGGTGTTTGTAATCCCATTTGCGCTGGTCAAGCTGGATCACCTGCCGGTGGCTGATCTCGGCAAACAGCGGTGTCCAGCGGTGCGGCGTGACATAGAGCGACTGGATCTGATCCGGGTCATACACCAGGAGAAGACGCAGCACCCGCCAATAATCCCGGTCCCGTTCCTCCTCAAAGCCAACCACCCAGGTGGCCATGGACAGCATGCCATGGCGCCGCATCAGCCGGATTGCCTCGCGGTCGGTGCTGGTGGCGCCACCCTTGCGCACCTTTTTCAAAACGGCCTCATCTGTGTGTTCCATGCCCATCAGGAACCGTTCGACACCTGCTTTCTTGTAAAGGTGAAGATGATCCCGGTCCCGGACGATATCGTCGGCCCGGGTGGACCCGACCAATGACACATCGATGTTTTCCGCTATCAGAGCCTCCAGGAACCGGCGCCACATCTTTTTTGAAGACGTCGGGTTTTCATCGGCAAAATTGAAGACTTCGACCCCATGCTTCCGGTGCAGCCAGGCAATCTCACCGGCAAAACGTTCCGGATTGCGGTGTCGCCATTGGGTCCAGAAGCCGCGCTGGCCGCAATAGGTGCACGGATGCGGACACCCCCGGGAGAACTGCACCACCACGGCGCGCTTTCCGCCCCAATAGGAATAGTCGGCAAAATCGATCAGCTCCCAGGCGATCCGGTAGGCATCCAGATCCCGGATCACCGGCTGTGGTGCAGTTGAGGTAACTTTGCCCTCCTTCCGGAACGCAAGGCCGCGCACCCCGCTGAGAGGCTGCCCCGTTGCGAGGGCCTGAACAAGCTGGCGGCAGGTTTCCTCTCCTTCCCCCCGGACAATGATGTCGAATTGCGGCGCGTCCTTTAGAACCTCGCGCCAATGGTAGGTGGGAAAGACACCGCCATAGATCACCGTCAGCCCAGGGCAGAGCGCCTTGGCCTCACAGGCGATCTTAGCGGCAGTCGGATGGGCCGAGGTTGATCCGGAGTGGCCGATCAGCAAAAGATCACAGCCGCTCTCCGCAATGTTCCGGGCAATCTGGTCCGGGGAAAGCGGACCGAACTCGGCATCAAGCAGGCGAACCTTGTGCCCGTCATCCAGAAGCGGCCCTGCAATCGACAACAACCCTAGAGGCGGCAGATGATCATCCGGAATCCGGCTGCCGATGGCCGTGTGCGGCGGGTTGACGATCAGAATATCCATGGGCTTCCTTTCCGGGCGTGGGACCACGGCAAGAAAGCCTGCCCGGCTTGCAGAAACTCAGGAGAGCCTGTGCGGAACGGGCTGAGTTCGGTTTGAAATCTTAAGGGTGCCTGGAAATCACATGGGCAAAGGAGCCCATTACGGAGCCGGACTTCAGGCCCATATCGGGCAAGGCTGTGCCTGCTGCGTCCTGTGCCGCAAACAGCCGCTCTGCCGTGCCTTCCGACTGGATCGAGGCATAGTGGAACTCATGGGCTGCCAGCGCGCCCTGCCAGGGATGCCCGTCAAGCGGTGTGAGCCTGCGATAGCCCAGATGCCGTTTGCGGGCTGCAAACGAGGTTTCCAGCGGCAACAGGCCCAGCATCCGGTGACGGAGGCCCTTGGCATCGGTGAGGCCGGTGCCAAGGGTCATATAGCCGCCGCACTCCCCGTAGATCAGCGTGCCGGAAGCGGCCGCCTTTTCCATACCAGATCGAAAACGCTCCGCCGCTGCAATCCGGCCCGCATGAAGCTCCGGATAGCCGCCGGGCAAAAAAACCGCGTCGGCGCTGGGTCCGGGCGTTTCATTTGCCAGGGGGGAAAAGAAGCTCAGTTCGGCCCCCTGGGCTTGCCAGAAAGACAGGAGATGAGGATAGGAAAACGCAAAGGCGGTGTCCTGTGCAATGGCAATTCGCTGTCCCGGCGGCTGCGGCAGATCAATGGAACGCCCGCCAGCCTCCTCAAGGGGGGCTGCGGCGGCACTCAAGGCCGCCAGATCAAGATGCTGTGCACAGAGCGCCGCGGCCTGGTCCAGAAAGGCCTCCAGATCCGCATGTTCGCCGGCCTGAACAAGTCCCAGATGGCGCTCTGGCAGGATCAGCTCGTCTGACCGGGGCAGAGCGCCGAAAATGTCAACTCCGCCGGAGGCCAGTGCGGCGCGCAGCATGGCCTCGTGACGGGCACTGCCAACCCTGTTGAGGATCACGCCTGCCAGATGGATATCGGGGCGAAAGCTTTGAAAGCCATGAACCAGCGCGGCTATGGACTGGGCCTGACGCGCGCAATCCACCACCAGAATCACGGGCAGCGCCAAGCAGGCAGCCAGATCAGCGGCAGATCCGCGCCCGTTCGCCGCGCCATCAAACAGACCCATGGCCCCTTCCACCAGCAACAGCTCCGCCCCTGTCCCATGGGCGCACGCAAGCCCTTTCAATGTGCCCGTCCCCATGGCCCAGGCATCAAGATTGAAACAGGCCTTGCCGCTGGCCGCCCGGTGAAAGCCGGGATCGATATAGTCAGGACCGGATTTGGCCGAGACGACGGACCGGCCTGCATTGCGGAACGCCCGCAGCAGAGCCAGGGTGACGGTGGTCTTGCCCGAGCCGGAGGATGAGGCTGCAACAAGAAGCCCCTTTGCAGGACCAGCGATCTGATCCATCGGCAGGAGCCTATCCGGCATCGGCTGACCGCTGCCCGCGCGGATGGCCCAAATGCAAGCCCAGCGGGTCGCTCACCAGCACCTTGCCGGAGAGCGCGCCCAGCCAGTCGAGCCCGGCGCGCAGGCGCACCACCTCACCGACACAGACAATCGCCGGAGGTTTGAGGCTGGAAGCTGCCGCGTCGGCCGCGCAGCGTCCAAGCGTGGTCTCCAGCACCTGCTGGCCCTCCAAAGACGCATTGCACACAATGCCCACAGGCTCGTCCACAGACCGTCCACCGGCTATGAGTTTGCCGGCTATGTTTTCAAGATGCTTCATCGCCATATACATGACGATCACCGGCGAGCCCTTGGCAATGCCTTCCCAATTGACCGCATCGGGCGTCAGGCCGGTCTGGTCATGGCCGGTCAGGAAAGTAACCGCCTGATTGCAGTCCCGGTGGGTGGCCGGAATGCCCGCATAGGCCAGCCCGCCAATACCCGCCGTGATGCCCGGTATGATGCGGAAGGGAATTTTGGCCTCCACCAGCCCGAGCGCCTCTTCCCCGCCCCGGCCGAACACAAACGGATCGCCGCCTTTAAGCCGCAAAACCCGTTTGCCCGCACGGGCCGTCTCAATCAGCTTCAAAGTGATGTCGCGCTGTTTCGGGCTGGGTTTGCCGCCACGCTTGCCTGCATAATCGGCAACCGCCCCGGGCTTCATCCAGTCCAGAATGCTGCGGTCGACCAGCGCATCATAGACCACCACATCCGCCTGGCGCAGGCCGTTGAGGGCATGCAGGGTCAAAAGGCCCGGATCTCCCGGCCCGGCGCCTGCAAGCCAGACCCAGCCGGGCTCAAACACCGGAAGGCTTCTTGGCATTGCAGTCAAATGATGCGGTTCGTTCATGAAACCTGTTTATCCGGCAATCCTTCGCCCGCCAAGCCGGTCCGTGCTGGAAAAGAGAAGGAATACGACACCGCCGCGGTACCGCCGTTCCCCTTTTGCCATGGGACACCGGCAAAGAGGCCGCGCACAGGGTGGGAACATCGGCTATAGAGGGATCATGTCATCACCGGAGCCTAAAGACCTCAGACGTGGCTGGACGACCGGGGCCTGCGCGACCGCAGCTGCCAAGGCCGCCTATTGCGCGCTTTTGAGCGGCCGCTTTCCCGATCCGGTGACCATTGCCCTGCCCAAGGGCGGCGAGACGGATTTTGCCCTCACCCGGCACGCCTTGCTGTCAAAGGACAGCGCCAGCGCCACCATCACCAAGGATGCGGGCGATGATCCGGATGTGACCCACGGGGCGCTGATCACAGCCACCGTGCGCCTGCTGGCGCCCGGCACCGGGGTCCGGTTCTCGGCAGGGGACGGGGTTGGCATGGTGACCCGGCCCGGCCTGCCCATCCCGCCTGGGGAACCGGCCATCAACCCGGTGCCGCGCCAGATGATGGCTGAGGCCATTGCCGGGGCCGCTACAGCCTATGGAGCGCCGGGGGATGTGGAGATTGAAATCTCCATCGACGGCGGAGCGGAGCTGGCTCAAAAAACCATGAACCCGCGTCTCGGGATCGTCGGCGGCCTGTCGGTTCTGGGCACAACCGGCATTGTGCGCCCCTTTTCCTGCGCCGCCTGGATCGCCTCCATTCACCGGGGCATTGATGTCGCCCGGGCGGGTGGTCTCTCCCATGTGGTTGGCGCCACGGGGGCGTCTTCGGAAGAGGCGGTGCGCAAACGGTATCAGCTGGATGAGGCCGCCTATCTTGACATGGGCGACTTTGCGGGCGGGCTGTTGAAATATCTGCGCCACCACCCCGTGGACCGGCTGACCCTGTCCGGCGGCTTCGCCAAGTTCTCCAAGCTGGCGCAAGGCGCCCTCGATCTTCATTCGGCCCGCAGCTCGGTCGACTTCAGCTTTCTTCAGGAGCTGCTGGAGGAGGCAGGCGCATCCGAAGCCCTGATCAAACAAGCTGCCGCGGCCAACACCGCCAAGGAAGTGCTCGACACCTCGCTTGCGGACGGGCTGGACCTGAGCACGCTGCTGGCCCGGCGCACAAAACAGGCGGTCCGCCACATCCTGAAAGACGCGCCGGTGGCGCTTGAGGTTCTGGTCACGGACCGTACCGGCATGGTTCTGGGGGAAAGCGGCTTTGACAACACCTGACCACCTTTTGCTGCTGGCCGGAACCTTTGAAGCACGCCAGCTTGCCGAAAGGCTCAAGCAAGCCTTTCCCGGTCTCCGGATCACGGTGTCCTTTGCCGGAGCGGTCAAGGATCTGCCCGCGCTTGACCTGCCCACCCGGGTTGGAGGATTTGGCGGGGTTGAAGGGCTCTGCGCGTATCTGCGGGCAGAACAGGTCACGCTGGTAATCGATGCCACCCATCCCTTCGCAGCGCAAATGAGCCGCAATGCCACGAAAGCCTGCCAGCAACTGGCTCAGCCGCTGATCCGCCTGGACCGCCCGCCCTGGCCGGTGCAAGACGGCGACCAATGGATCGAGGTGGAGACGATGGCGGCTGCGGCCTCCGCCCTGCCCGCCGGGGCGAAGGCCTTTCTCGGGATTGGCCGGAAGGAAATCGGCCAGTTCACCCAGCGCACGGATCTTTCTGCGCTTGTGCGGATGATCGAACCGCCTTCAGTGCCCCTGCCGGCCCGTTGGGATCTGGTTCTGGCCCGGCCGCCGCGTTCCGCACGGGACGAATTTGCCCTCTTCAGGCACCATGGCATCACCCATGTGGTCACCAAGAACAGCGGCGGTACAAGGGCCTATGCAAAGATAGATGCCGCCCGCATGCTGAATGTTCCGGTGATCATGATCAACCGTCCTCAACTGCCTGAAACCAGGACCGTTTCAAGCCTTCAGGACATGTTCGCGCAGGTTGAAAAGGAGCTTGCCAGAAACGCCTGATCCGGGCGGGACTGTCAGGGCTGTTTGTGCTTCAAAGTCCACAGAGCGAACAAGAAGCGGGGAATACCGATGACATAGCGGCGGAACAGACGGCGCGGTTCCAGCAGAAACCGGAACAACCACTCCAGGCCGACGGCCTGTACGGCACGGGGTGCCCGAATCACCGATCCTGACAGGAAATCAAACAGAGCGCCGACGCCGACCGCGACGGTCGCGTTCAGGTGTTCACGATTCTGGACAATGAAATTTTCCTGCCGGGGATTGCCCATGCCGACAAGCAGAAGGTCTGCCCCGGTGCTGTTGATGCCCTCGCAAATGGCCACACTGTCAGCCAGATCGAAGTAACCGTTCCGGCATCCGACAACCTTGTGCTGGGGGTACGTCTCGACGATATGGCGTTTGGCCTGTGTCACCCGGTCTTCGCTTGCGCCCAGCAGATAGATACGGAGCGGCGTTCCAACTTCTGCAAGAAGGGTCGGGATCAGATCCGTGCCATTCAGGTTTTCCGGAAAGCAAGTCCCGTTCAGATAGTGACTTGCAATGTTCACTCCGACCCCGTCATTCAAAAGGGTCATCTTTTGTAGTGTTTCGGCAAACTGCGGATCATCCAGTGCGGTCAACGTCGTATGCGCGTTGCAGATGGCAATATCCAGCCGTTGATGCATCAAGATCGCGGACCTTATCAGCTGAACGGCCTGAGAGCTTGTCAGCCGCGAAATCGCCAGCGGCCCGATAGTCGTGGTATCCGCCCGGACAGGAAGATTGACATCCACCTTATTCATTATCGGAAAGCCATAGTTTACTGAACGCATTCTTCATTTCTTACTTCGCCAACGACCAAATGTTTCTTAGTGGAAATAAACTTAATTTGGTTTAACGTGGTCATACGCCCCTCGTTTATCGTGAATATTTCGTTTCGTCATCATCTAAAATTTTTTCTGAAATACACTTTTAAGATGTTCTATCTGCGATTTGCATCCAGGAACGATCTTTGCGATGCGTTAATCATGTTTGTTTACCCTCAGGGACCGGTGCGCGGCAGTGCAACTTGCCCCTGCCCGGCGCCGGCAGAACGCATGGCCTAACAACCAGCTCCAACCGGGGCGCTTGACGGCCCCCAAGTCAGAACGATGGCGGAATGATCGAACTTTCAGAGATACCGGCAATCCTGCGGCGTCATACCGTGTGGCTGATCGTGTCTCCCCTGGTCTTCGCCGCTCTTGCCCTAGGATATGCGGTTCTGAAAACCCCCGTCTATCAGACGACCACACAGCTTCTGATCCAGCCTGACGGGGTCCAGATTCTCGGCACGGACCCGACCCAGCTCCAGGGTGACCAGAGCCTGAAGGGGATGGATCTCGACAGCCAGATCTTCGTCATCCTGTCCGCAGGTGTCCTGAACGAAGTCGCCAACACGCTCCAGCTCGACGACAATGCATCCTTCCAGCGGCCCGGTCTGCGCCAGCGTCTGGCCGGACTGCTCACGGGCGGGCTTGCCCGCGGGGGGCGCTCCTCAAACGACGCCCGCAATGCCACACTGGAAGCCCTGCGGGAGATCCTTCAGGTCTACCGGCTGGACCGGTCCTTTGTTTTTGCGATCACGGTCAGCCATCCCGACCCGCAGCTGGCCGCTGCCATCGCCAATGAGACGGCCCGCGCCTATATTGATCAGACCCGCAGCAGCCGGAGCGACGCCCTGGCACGGGCCAGCCTGTCTTTAAGCAAACAGGCCGGGCAGCTGCGCGCCCGGGTGGAAACTGCCGAGGCAGCCGTGGAGACCTACAAGGCCCGGCAAGGCCTGATCAGCACCGCTGGCGGCTCGGTGGTCGGCCAGCAGCTGGAAGCCCTCAACACCCAGATCACCACCGCACGTGTCGATCTGGACCGGGTCAAGGCGCTTTACGATCAGATGGCGCCGCTGACCCTGTCGGATGTGGAGGCGGGGTCCGTGCCGCCCGCAACGGGCAATTCGGTTCTCAATTCCCTTAGAGTGCAATATGCCCGCGCTGCACAGCAGGAAGCCGAAGCGGCGGCAACCCTGGGCACCAACCATCCTACCTTGCGCGAGCTGCGGTCGCAGCTTACCAATACCAAACGCGAAATCCAGAGCGAACTGCAGCGGATCAAACAATCGGTGCGCAGCCAGTATGAGCAGGCCCAGGCCACCGTGAACGCACTGGAACAGAGGTCAAGATCCCTGCAATCGGAAACCACGGCTCAAGGCAAAGCGCTGATTGAACTGCGGCAATTGCAAAGCGAAGCAGATGCGAGCCGGGCGATCTATGAGGCCTTCCTGAAACGCTCCCGGGAGCTGGAGGAACTGCCAGATCTGGACACCAGCACCACCCGCATCCTGTCGGAGGCGCCAGTGCCGGGCGAGGCGAGCGGACCGCGCAAGCTTGTTGTGCTCGGAGCGGCCCTGGTCTTTGGATTTGCCGTTGCCGCGTCCGGTGCCGTTGGGATCACGCTCTTGAAGGGCACGATGGTCACCGAACGGCAGCTTGTCACGCGGACCGGAGCCCCGATCCTGGCCAGTCTGACCGCGCCGCCAAAACCCGGCCACTCCTTTAGGGCTTTTCCCAGGCTTGGCTCTCCTGCCCGCCACGCCCCGGAGCGCGAAACGGCCGTTGCCAGCGCGCGGGTAGCCTATGCGGTCCGCCACGCCCTGGCCGACACAAGGCCTGCGAACATTCTGGCCTTGAGCGTTGGGCGGAGCGGCGCCGGAAAGGGCTTTGTCCGCAGCCTGGCCGAAGAGCTTCACGACATGGGCGAGGATGTTCTTTTTGCCCAAACGGCAACCGGACCAAAAGCCCCACGGCAGGCCAGCCAGGTGCCGCGAAAGGGCAGTCAGCCCGGACACCCCGGACAATCAGGACAATCCGGACAATCCGCGCGCGAGATTTTCTCCCAGATGGCGACCAAATTCTCCGGTCCGGCCGAACGCGTCCAGCAGGATACAGCGGCAACCGGGGAAGGACTGTCCGGCTTTTTGCACGTGGAGCAGATCGACTCGCGGCGCAAATATGCCTCAGGCGGTGATCTGGCCACATCAACCGAAGATATTTTCCTGGTGGATGCAGGCCATATCGACGAAAGCCCGGTTCTGCCCGTGCTGCTGCGCCATTGTGACGGCATTCTTCTGATCACGGCACAGGACGGCACACCGGCCGCCGAGTTTGAACATGCGGCTGCCTTCCTGGAGCCCTGGCACAAGCGGATCATCGGAAATGTTGTCCTCAAGCCTGACTGACCGGCAGGGCGCCCTCCGGGCCGCCGGGGCGCAGGACCTGAACGGATACCGGCTCTGGCTACGGGCCGTTTACGCGGTCGTGCTCGGTGCGGTGATGTTCAATTTCCTGCTCGCCATTGTGAACACCAATGGACTGCGCATCTCCGAAAGCCATGTTATCCTTTCCGAGCTGGCGCTTCTGGGCGGCGCGCTGGTCCTCGCCTTCAGCCGGAACACCCTGGTTCTGGTGCTCGTCTTTCTCTATCTCAGCTATATGGCGCTGATCCTGGCCCTGCGGCCCGAGCTTGATCTGAAGGCCGTTCGCGACTTCCTGATCCCGATCGTGTTTTACCTGATCGGCCGGCAGATCCGCCATATCGAAGAGGCTGACCGGCTGGTCTGGATCTGCGCCGGACTCGTCCTAAGTGTCGGGCTGTTCGAGTTTTTCTTTCTCGATGTCTATACGCGGGTAGTGAACATCTTCGATTATTATGTTGCCCGCGGCACCTTGAGCGCGGATGCAAATTTTGTCGAAGGCTCGAACCTGTTTGTGTCCAGCACCCGGCTTGGCGGCCGGAACTTTTTCGGGTTTTTGGGCGAGGTGCGCGCCTCCTCCGTGTTTCTTGAGCCGGTCACCATGGGCAATTTCGGGGCCTTCCTGTGCCTGTGGGCCCTTTTCCGGTCGGGAATGCGCCGCCGCGCCCTGCTCTTTGCCGCCGCTTTCATTGCCATTGTCCTGCCGGACACCCGTTTTGGCATGTTTGTCTGCGTGGCCCTGATCGGAGCGGCCGCCGCCGGACGGGTTCTGCCCCGGTTGACCTGGTGGAGCCTGCCTGTGCTGATCCTCTTTGGCCTTGCCCTTTATGGCGGCTGGTCCACCCGTATCGGCTGGAGCGATGACTTTTCAGGCCGCTTGCTGCATGCCAGCCAGCTCATTCAGGAGGTCACACCGGAAGCCTTTTTCGGGGTCGATGCCAATGTGCCGTTTCTGGCCGACAATGGCTTCGCCTATGCCCTGGCCCAGGCCGGGGCCATAGGCCTGCTGGGGCTTTGGACGCTCTATATGTTTGCCCCGTATGAGGACCAGCGCGCCATTCAGTTCAAGGCCCTCTCGGCCACCTACATCGCCCTTTTGATGACGATTTCCAATTCGGTGTTTTCCATCAAGATGGCAGCGCTTTTCTGGGTGGCTGCCGGGGCCGCGGATGTAATGCGCCCGGCCAAACCGAAGGACCGCTGACGGACGATCCCAGGGACAAACAGCTATCGCGCCAGAACGTCCCGATAGAGCGCCTCATAGAGCGCGGCCTTGGCGTCCCAGCCATAGCCCGCCACAGCCTCCATGACCGCACAGCGCACTCCAGGCCTTTCGGCGAGGTCCCTGTAAGCCGCCGTGACCGCCTCCGCCGCCTGGCGGGCATTTGCAAAATCAAGCGTGCTGATCTGGGGGTGCTTGTCCCCAAGGCCCACAAAAGCTTCGTTGGCCTGCACCACCGGCACAAGACCCGCACTCATGGCCTCGATCAGAACCAAGCCGAACCCCTCATACTCCGATGCACTGACAAACAGCGAAGCCTGACCCATCAGATCCCGGATCTGAGCGTTTGGCAGCCCCACATGAAGATGGACATGCCCGGACAGACCCCGGGCCGTGATCTGGTCTTGAAGCGCCTGCCGGCTCAGATCGGATTCCATGCCCGCAATATCGAGATGCCACTGCGGGTCCTCCCCTGCCAGGATCTCCATCAGGCCCATCAGCCGGTCCAGCCGTTTGTTGGCGGAAAACCGGCCCAGCGTCAGCAACCGCTTTTGCGGACTGGGGGCACTGGCGTTCCGGAATTTTTCCAGCGCCACACCGTTTTCGATCAGGCGGGTTCTCTGTGGTGCGACCTTATTGAAAAGATCAAGATCACTTGAACTGCAACACGCAAGCGCTGCATAGCCGCGGCTGGTGACACGGGTCAGGGAATTGAACCAGACGGCCTTGAGCCGCGCGAAGGTCCGGGTGTGAAAAAAGCCACCATGGGTGGTGGCCACCAGCGGCTTGCGGTGAACAGGCTTTGTCAACGCCAGAAAGTCGAAGAAGAAATCGACCGCATGCACATGGACCAGATCCGCGCCGCCAATCCGGCTTAAAACCGAGGGCGCCAACGGATAGCGTGCGCTGCCCCGGTAGGGAATGCGGGTAATCTCAAGCCCGTCCATCTGCTCCCGGTGCGCCAGCCGCTTGCCAGGGTCCGTAAACAACCGGTCGAGCGTCACGATGGACACCTGCGCGAAGCTCTCCTTTTGCCTGGTTGCAAGATTTCTGACCACATCCTCAAGCCCACCAACGCTCGGTGCATATTGGCGCACCACATGCACAATGCTCTTGTCATTGAGCAGATCGGTGCCGCCTTCAGCTTGGGCAGGCAGGCTGACTGTGTCCATCAGGGACCCTTTACGAAAATGTTTCGGCAAGACTAATCGGGTAATACGGTCGGAAAGCAAGCTATCATCCGCCCCTCAACAAGACCTTTATTGAGATTTCCGAGCCACACCGACCATGCTGACGCAGATTCCGATCCGGCTTTTGGCCTTTTGTCTGGCCGCCCTGCCCCTGACGGCCAATGCAGCCTCCTGCCTGCGCGGTGTCAATCTGGCCGGGGCGGAGTTCGGCGACCCCGGGTCCCCCCATGGCAAAGGCTATATCTACCCCTCCGAGGCCACCCTTGACTGGGCCGCCCGCCAGGGCATGACAGCCATCCGCTTGCCGTTTCTCTGGGAGCGGCTGCAGCCGCAGCTGTTTGGGGCCTTTGACCCGGACGAACTGGCCCGGCTGCAGATCACTGTTGCGGCCGCCAACAGCCGGGGCCTGAGCGTCATTCTCGATCTTCACAATTATGCAGCCTATCGCGGCGACAGGCTGGGAACGGGTGCTCTGACGAAAGAGGCTTTTGTGGACGTCTGGCGCCGTCTCGCTCCTGTTTTCGCGGGCAATGACCAAGTTGTTTTCGGCCTTATGAACGAGCCGGTCGAGGTCAGCGCACAAGACTGGTTCAACGCGGCTCAGGCAGGCCTGCAAGCCCTTCGGGAAAGCGGGGCCGGTCAGCTGGTTCTGGTGCCGGGCACCCATTGGAGTGGGGCCTCACACTGGTTCGACCCCGAAGAGGGCGGCTCCAATGCGGACAATTTCAAGCGCTTCGCAGACAGCCACAACAGGTTTGCTTTCGAGTTTCACCAATATATGGACGCCAATTTTTCCGGCACCCAGGCCACATGCCCGCGCGCCAAAGACGCGGTTCAGGCGCTTCAGGAGGTGACCGGCTGGATGCGCCAGCACGGTTTCACCGGGTTTCTGGGGGAATTTGGCGGCAGCGCGTCGCCGGATTGTCTGGAGGCCCTGAAGGAGGTGGCGGGGGTTCTGCAAGAGAACCGGGATGTCTGGATCGGCTGGACCGCCTGGGCCGCCGGGGAATGGTGGGGCGATTATGCCTTGTCCCTGCAACCCGACGGAGACACCAACACGCCCCAGCTGGAGGTCCTAAAACCGTATTTCAGCACCGCATCCGTCCAATGCGGGCCGAAGGCAGGCAAATGATGGCAACGCAAAGCCCGTGTTTTCAGTTTGCGGTGAGGAACACCTGAATGCCCAACTCCATTCTTCTGGTCTCACGCCATGACTACCGGACCGGCTGGCGCGCCAATCTGCATTTTCTGGCCGATGCCTATGTGGCCCTCGGAGACAGGGTCAGCTTTGTCTCTGCCGGGTTCAGCCCACTCTCCCTGCTGGCCTCGGACCACCGCAAGCACCTGTTCAGAGCTGCAAACCGATGGGAGGAGCACGCGGGGGTTGCGTGTTTCCTCTGGCGCTCTGCGCTCCATCCTTTCGGCAAAGGCCTGGGTGCGCTTCGCCCCCTCACCAATGGCCTGTTCCGCTGGTGGATCAGCTCCCCTTGCGCTGAACTGGACACCGCCGCAGCAGAAGCGGACCTGATCCTTGTGGAATCCGGCCTCACAGCCGCCCTGATCGGGCGCTTGCGCAAAGCTGCTCCCAAGGCAAAGATCATTTATCTGGTGTCCGATCTGCTTGAGACCGTCGGTGCCCATCCGTTTATCGCCGGGCAGCTGTTCCGGGACCGGAAGGCCATAGATGCGATTGTGGTGTGCGCCCGCGCCATGGCACCGCATTTTGACAACTTTGGACGGCCGGTCCATTTCATTCCCCACGGAATTGCCAAATCCGACTTCAGCGAGATCGGCCCGACCCCCTACCGGGCCGACACGAACATAGTGACCGTCGGCTCCATGCTATTTGATGCCGGTTTTTTTCAGACCGCCGCCGCAGCCTTTCCCAAGGTTCAATTTCACCTGATCGGCACCCCGGCGCTTGAGCGCGTCCCGGCCAATGTCACCGAATATGGGCGCATGCCGTTCAAGGACACTTTGCCGTTCTTGAAATATGCCGATGCGGGGGCTGCGCCCTATCATGACCAGAACCATGCGGAGTATCTGAGCGATTCCAGCATGAAGCTGATGCAATACGGGTATTTGAACCTTCCTGCAATCTGTCCGGATTTTGCGGCCGGGGACAAGGCCAACCGCCATGGCTACCGGCCCGGAGACCGGGCATCGATTGAAGCGGCGGTTCAAAAAGCCCTGGAAACACCCTTTGCCGCCCCCGGAGACGAGGTACTGGACTGGACGGATGTGGCGGCCCGCTGCAAGGCGTTATGATCTCTTGCCCGTGTGGTGAATTTGAAATACGCCTCATTTTGGCAGGAACCGCCGGAGCGTCTTTCAAATTCGAAAACCGCACTAGGAACATAAATTTGCTGGTCACTTTCTTGGATCTGAAGTTCGTTCAGAGCCTGCCGGGAAATGTGACGAACCTCAGAGTCAGGTGACTGGATGCTCAAGAGATATTAAGCCTTTGCGCGGTATTCCCTTAAGTCATACAGTCCCGCGCCAGCCGAGGCGGCCGGATCAGACCACAAGCTGCAAGACACCAGAAAGGGCGACAGGGAACCCGATGGCCTCCATGCTGCGCATGTCCATTGTGAATACCTCTGCAGGTATGCTGTCAATGCTCGCCGGATTTGCAAGCAGCATCATCGTGGCGCGCACGCTTGGGGTCGAAGGCACGGGGACAGTGGCCTATGCCCTTTGGTTCATGACCGTTGCAACGCTTGTATCAGACCTGGGTATGCCCCAGGCAGCTCTGCGTTTCATTGCCAGGGACACCGCGGGCGGCCAGGGCCGGAGCCCGCTCTTCCGCCAGCTCTTTTTCCGTTTTCTCGCCGCGTCTTCCCTGATGACCCTTGCCATAATCGGATATGCCCTGGTCCTTGCCCGTCAGGACAATGCGCCGGGGGCCTTTGTCTGGGCCGTGACGAGTGTGCTTTTCCTCAGCTATGCCTATTCCACGCTGGTCATTGGCGCTGCCCAGGGGCTTGGCCAGTTCGACCGCGCAGCCCGCATGACCCTGACCGGCTGTCTGTTGCAGCCTGTTGTAGTCCTTGCCGGCGCGCTGGCGCTCGGCCCGGCCGGAGCCATTTTGGGACATGCTGTCCGGCATTTGCCCCAGGCGCTGGATCTGAAGCGGTATCTTGGCCCGGCCGGGTCCGGCACTGAGACCGGAGCAGCTCCGTCTGTCCCCCTGACCCAGGAGATCCGGCGCTATGCCCGCAATAACTGGATCTCCGGCAGCATCCTCGCCCTGTTCGGCGTCCGCATCGAACTTGCCATCATCGGCTTTTTCTTCACCCTGACCCAGGTCGGTTACTACGCGATCGGCCTGACCATGTCCGGCATGGTGGTGCAGCTCTCCCTCTTCATCGTTGCCTTTGTGATCCCACGCTTTGGCGTGCTGCATGATCAGGCCGATGATGAAGCCTTCCGAAAGGCGTTTGACGGAACGGTCCGCTGGCTGACGATCGTCATCGCCCCGATCACCATCGGCGGCGCCGCGATTGCACCGGAGCTTATTCCGCTTGTTTTCGGAGCCGATTTCCTGCCCGCCGTCTGGCCTGCCAGCGTGCTTCTGGTCTTTTCCATTCCCATGGCCCTGTCGGCAGTCATTTCCCGAGCCATTCTGGCCAAGAACAGGAGCCGCGACGAGTTGCGCATGACCTTTGCCTGGTGCGCAGTCACGATTGCTGCGCTTCTGGCCGTTATACCCATGTCCGGCCAGATGGGGGCTGCCTGGGTGCGCGGCGGTGCGAATGTGCTGCAACTGGTAATCCTGGCGGTCTATTGCCACCGCTGTTTCAAGCTTTTCCTGCCACTCAAAACCCTTTTGAAAAGCCTCATCGCTGCGGCCCTTTGCGCTGCAGCAGCTGTCATTGTTCTGAACACAGTCTCAAGCCCGTGGAACTTGCCGCTGGCCATCCTGGCCGCAGCCCCCGTCTATCTGGCGGCGCTTGTCATGCTGCGTACAGTGCCCGTTGCGGAGCTTGCCCCGCTTGTTGAGGCCTTCAAGTCCCGCTTTGGCCGGAACCGAGCGACCTGATGCCAATCTCCGTTGAGAGGGGCCATCATATCAGGTTCTATCAAGTGAAATCGGTATGCGTGAAAAGGCCAAACACGCTCATGTTTGGTTAATCAATAATCAACAGGCTGTTTCTAAGCTCCCGACCAACATTTGAAAGACGGATCGGCCGGGGGCGCCAGGGCCGGAAAGCTGAGTTCCAGTCCGGACCGCGCCAGCTGATCACAGACCAGAAAGAGGGCACGGCCATGACCTTGACTGATGTATTCGGCGACCGGTTCGGATCTTTTCTAAGGGCCATCGGCAGATTGTTGACCCGCAAAACCATGGGCGCCCTTGCAGCCGGACTTTATGGCGGGGTCGTTCTCGGCACCCTGGCGCTGGCCTATTTCAATCCGGTCTATAACTGGGACATCCTCGCCTATGTCGGCATTGCGGCGGAGAACAGCCTGGGTCTAGAGACCGCCGAGGACATCCATGCCGCCGCCTATGGCGAGGTCAAGGAAGCGGCGTCAGATCTCCAATTCTACAAGGTCACCGCCAGCATTCCCTACCGTGTCGGGCAATATGAGAATCCGGAGCATTTTGTGTCCCTGTTCCCACTCTATCAGGTCAAGGTCGCCTATATCGCGGCCATTGAACAGTTGGGAGCCCTGGTGGGCCGGGTTGAGGCAACAACGCTGATTTCAAGCCTGTCAGCGGCACTGGTCGGGGCTCTCATTTTTGCCTGGAGCCTGCGGCACGGTTTTGTTCAGGGGCTGTTCCTCATCGCCCCCGCCTCGGTGCTCACCGGCTATGTGTTTTCCGCCCGCGAGGCAACGCCCGACCTGATGATGACGGTGTTCAGCCTGCCCGCCATCTATTTTGTCAGCCGGGAAAAACCGCTGCTGGCCGCGCCGTTTCTCTATCTGATGTTTCTTGTGCGCCCGGATGGTATCCTGCTGTTCTTCGCCCTGCTTTTGGCAGCCCTTGCAGTCAACCGGTTCCGCCTTCTCTATCTGGCGTTTTTCGGTGCCTGTGTGGCGCTGTATTTTCCGGTGGTTGGCTCCGTGGACCACCCGGGCTGGTGGCCGCATTTCTATTTTTCCAACATCGAATATCAGGACGACCTGCGCGGCTTTGACCCGGCCTTCGATGCGGTGCTCTATCTGAAAGCGCTTGCCATCAATCTGGCCCGGACCGTCCAGGCCTATGACTGGCTGATGATCCTTGCGGTGATCCTGTGCGGTTTTGCCCTGCTGCTGCGCTCCGGCCGCCATGTCAGTCAGGGGCAATGGATGGCGGTGATCGCCCTCACCCTGTGTATCGGCGGTAAATTCGTGACCTTTCCCCTGCCGGACGACCGGATCTATCTGCCCTATATGCTCCCGCTTCTGATGGTGGTGATGCATATCTGGAAACCGGATTTTTCCTATCCGGACACCGAAGAACGGTCTGCAGCGTCACGGTAATACATAACGTAAATCCGCCCGCTAGAGCACAAAAGAGGACGCCCGCTCGTTTCAAGCGGGCGTCCTCTTTTTGCAAACGGGCCGGTGGGCCTTCAGGAGGCCTGGGACTTGATGAAGCCCTGCACGATGCTGACGATGCCTTTGGACAGAAGGTCATCAAGGGCGTTGCAGAATGTGTCCACGTTCTGCCGTGTGCAAATCAACGGCGGCTCCAGGCGGATGACATTGCGGTTATATTCCGTGAAGGCGACCAGAATATCGTAGTCCCTCAGGAGCTGCGCACCGATAAAGCCGGAGAGCGAGCCCTTCAGCTTGTCATCCAGAAGGGCCACCATGGGCCTGAGCACCATAGGCATGGTGCGCGAGAAGTCCTGGAATTCCAGACCAACCATCAAGCCCTTTCCGCGCACATCCTTGATGATCTTCGGATACTTGTCCTGAAGCGCTTTCAGGCGGGTGATCAGATAGTCTCCCACCTGCGCGGCATTGTCGATCAAGTCCTCGTCGTAAAGAACATTGAGGCCTTCGATCGCGGTTATGCTCGCCTCTCCCATGCCGCCAAAGGTGGCCTGAGCATGGATCATGGCGGTTTTCGGCGTGCCATAGGCTTTCATGTAGACGCTGCTTTTCGCGATCATGGCGCCCACAGCCGCCTTGCCGGCGCCCAGGGATTTGGCCAGCGCCGTGATATCAGGAACAACGCCGTAATGTTCAAAGGCGTAGAACTTGCCGGTGCGGCCATAGCCGCACTGAACCTCGTCGGCAACCCAAAGCACATCGTGCTTGTCGCACAGGGCCCGCACCCCTTTCCAGTAGCTGTCCGGCGCGGAGATGATGCCGCCACCGCCCTGGACCGTCTCCAGAACAACCACGCCGATATCGGGATCGGATTCAATGGCCCGGGTCAGGGCCTCCAGATCGCCAAAAGGCACCTTTACACGGTTGTCCACCAGCTTGAAGGACCCTTGATAAAGATCGGAATCGGTGATCGAGAGAACACCCTTGGTCTTGCCGTGAAAGGCATTTTCGGCATGCACGATCTTGCAGTTGGTCCGCCCGGAGGCGCGCTCGGCAAGCTTGACGGCCGCTTCCATGGCCTCTGATCCGGACGACCCCAGAAACACCATGTCGAGGTCGCCCGGCGAACATGCCGCAAGGTTCTTCGCCAGGGCAGAGGCATATTGCGACAGGAAGGCTATGGCGATTTCGTGCCGGTCTTCCTTCTGAAATGCCTTGCGCGCAGCCAGCACGCGCGGGTGATTGTGCCCATGGGCCAGCGAGCCGAAGCCGCCGAAAAAGTCCAGGATCCGGCGGCCATTCTGGTCAACATAATACATGCCGTCGGCACGCTCGATCTTGACCTTGTGAAAGCCGAGCAGCTTCATGAAATGAAATTGACCCGGATTGATATGGGCCTTGAAGAGATCAGCCATGGTCTTGGTGTCCATGGCCTTGGCGTCTTCCACACTCATTAGATCCGGTTTGGAAGACGTTTGTGGCATAAGATCTTCACCGACAAGATCGTCGACAGGAGCGGCTTGGGTCTGCGTCATGGGTAATCCTATTCTGCCGGTTGAGCGTTGCCATGGTTGACGCCGTTGCCGGCGGCTTTCTGGGCCCGGTATTCGTCATAGGCGGCGATCAGCATATCCTCATCCCGGTAGGCGGGCACCCAGCCGAGATCCCGTTCCCCCTTGGAGACATCCAGAACACACATTTCGTCGGCAATCAGATACTGCTCCGGGTCCATCAACGGCAGATTGACAGCATCCAGCAGATCCAGCGTCCGTTTGACCGCAAAGCCCCAGGTGGGCACCAGAAGCGATTTCGACTGAGCATGTTTTACCAAATCGCCAAGCAGCTTGCGGACTGGCGGCGGATTGATCGAGCCGAGATTATAGGCCTCATTCGGCACATCCGCCATCCAGGCTTTGTAAGCCGCATCGGCACAGTCATAGACCGAAATGAACTGATAAGGGTTCTTGCCGGAGCCGATCATGGGAACCGGCAGATTCATGTCGATCAGTTTGAACAGCTTGGTCAGGATGCCCAGACGGCCCGGTCCGATAATCAGGCGGGGCCGGAACAGTGTGATGTTCATGCCGCGTGTGCGCCACTCGCCCGCCAGAATTTCCGTATCCAGTTTGGACTGGCCGTATTCACCGAGCGGAGCGACCGGATGGTCCTCGGTCATCGGATATGTGACCGTATGTCCGTAGACCATGTCGGTCGTGTAATGCACCAGCTTGCTGGCTCCGGCCCGGTCCATCGCCTCGATGATGTGTTTCGTGCCGTCGTAGTTGACCGGATAGAAGAATGCATGCCGCTTGGCACGTACCTGGATCGGCGACAGCATCTTGGCCGAGAGATTGTAGACCATATCGCCCGCCGACATGGGAATGGCAGCAACCGAATCCGGATTGGTAACGTCGCATTCCAGGAACGTGGCTTTGGGATAGACTTGGCGGTTGGTGTCCGCGATGTCGGCGACAATGACCTCTTCGCCCTCTTCGGAGAGCCGTTTCGCCAGTTGACGGCCGACAAACCCGTCGCCGCCGAAAAGAATGTGTTTCACTTTGAGCTCTCCTCAAGGTCAACCGTTTGCATCTTTGTCTGGGTTCCGGCCTGCGCACCGTTTGACCCGCCCTGGGCAATGCAGACCGTGCCGGCACAGATCAGCGCGATGCCGAAAACCCGCATGGTGTTCAAATCTTCCCGGAAGATGAAATAGGCATAGACCGCCACCACCACATAAGCGAGCGACAGGAACGGATAGGCGTAAGACAGCTCCACCTTCGACAGGACATAGAGGTGCGAAGCCATCGAGATGACGAAGGTGCACAGCCCCAGAAAGACAAAGGGGGTGAACACGACCTGTAGCAATTTGATGATCAGGTTGCTGTGCAGCGTGCTGAGGTCGCCGATCCGGGTCATGCCCATTTTCAGCATGATTTGCGCAGCGGCATTGGTCAGAACGGTAAATAATATGAAGGGAAGATAGGAGCTCATGAAGGGCTTCTCCGCACACGCTGAATTCAACGTCGGCACTTTCCCTGAATTTCCATTAGATTATCTTAATTGCGATGCAAATTTGAACAACAGATTTTCTATGAATAACAAAGTATTACGTCACGTCTCCGTCATTCATAAACATTCACTTTACGAGGGCCGTTCTGCGCCAGAAATCGGATAACAGCGCCGGATCACGCAAGGTTTCAAGGCGCTGCCACTGGGGAAAAGACGCCTTGAACGTGTCAGCCGACATGCGGCGATCCTTGTAAGGATTGACTGCCCCGCCCGCCTCCAGCGTAATCTCGTCCAGCTTCGTCAGCAGTTTGAGGGTTTCCAGCCCCTTGTCTGGAAAGTCGAGCGTCAGCGTATAGCCCGGACGCGGAAAACTCATGAAGCCTGGGCTGTCAACAGCGCCGAACCGTTTCAGCACGGTCAGAAATGACCCGTGCCGGTGCTGGCGGGTGCACTCCAGAAGCGCTGCAACAGTCTCAAACCCCTGTGCCTCCGGGATCACGCTTTGGTGCTGATGCAGTCCACGCGGCCCATAGAGGCGGTTCCACCGTCCGATGCGGTCCAGGGGAAAGAAGAATGTTTCGGAAGCCACATCCCGGACCGATACGCCTTCCGGTGCGCCGCGGAAAAATGCTTCGTTGAAGAGTTTCAGGAACGGCCCCTGCAAGGGGGAAACCGGCAGGGTAAACGGTACGCTGAGCCGCCGGGCCGCCCTTGTGTCCAGGTGGCCGCCGGAGAGCAGGTGATCGCCTGCAATCAGATGGCCCCGGCCGAACTGTCTGCCCTTGGCGAGGGAGTCGATCCAGGCCACCGCATATTCATGCGTCTCGTCGGCCTTTGGCGCCAGCTCAAAATAGGCCTCCAGTGATGTGAAGCGGGTGGTTTTCTGACGGATTGCCGACGCCCCCACATGCATCAACTGCAGTTTAGCCTTGCGGATCAGGCCGGTCAGGCCCAGACCGCCGATTGTGGCGGCAAACAGTCCCGTCTGATCCTCCGGGGTGAGCACCAGCTGCCCCCGGTCGGACCGGTCCAGATGGATCTCCAGGACATGGCAGCCGAATGTGCCCTTGCGGTGATGGTTCTTGCCGTGAATGTCATTGGCAATCGCGCCACCGACGGTCACGAACTGGGTACCGGGCAGGACTGGCGGAAACCATCCGAATGGCGCCGCAGCGGCAAGGATGTCGGCAAGCAGCGTGCCCGCTTCAGCCTCCAGCTGGCCGGTGATCTTGTCAAAGAAGAGTATCCGGCCGGGCGCCTGACTGGTGAGCGCCTTGCCCTGCGCATTCAGGCAACTATCGCCATAGCTGCGGCCATTGCCATATGGCAAGGCCCCACCCGGGGAAATCGCAGTTGCAAGATAGTCCTCCGGCAGCAGGATCTCCGGATTTTCAAAGGACAAGCCGCCCCAGCTTTGCACAGCCTTCGCCACGGAGGTCACCAGATAGCTGCAATGAGAAACAGAAGCGCGCCGCAGCCGATCATGAGCTGGCTGCGCCAGTCCCGCAAGATGAAGACAATCGGGTCTTCATGCATTTCATTTCGCCGGGCCAGAATCCAGATGCGCATGATGATGTAGAGAATGAGCGGGCACAAAAGCCAGATCAGCTCCGGAAAGGAATAGGCCTGCTCGATGGCCGGGCTCTGGATATAAAGCGCCAGAACCAGAACGGCTGCAAAGCCGGAGGTCATGCCCGCCTGGGAGATCGCTTCAAGATCCACATGCCGGTAACCCCGTCCGGTTACCGCCCGAGACGCCGTTTCCCCGACCTGCTGCAGCTCCGTGAAGCGCTTCACCAGCGCCAGGGACAGGAAGAAGAAGACGGAAAAGGCCAGAAGCCAGAAGGAATATTCGATACTGGCGGCCACCCCGCCAGCCAGAACCCGGATCGTATAAAGGCCGGCCAGAACAAAGACGTCGAGCAACAGCATGCGCTTGACTGCCATGGAATAGGCGGTGGTGATGAACAGGTAGAGCATCAGCACCCCGGCAAATTCAATCGGCAGAAACGCGGCCAGCGCGAAGGCGGTCGCGACAAGGCCCAGCGCCAGCAGCAAACCCGCCGGAACGCTGAGGCGCCCGCTCGCAAAGGGCCGTTTGTATTTGCTGCTGTGTTTGCGGTCCGCTTCCAGATCCATCAGGTCGTTGAGAATATAGATTGCCGACGCCGCCAGCGAAAAGGCTAGGAATGCCAGAAACGCGCTGAGGAGAACGGCCCCATGGAAGATCTCGTGGTCCAGAATGGCGGGCACGAACACAAGAGTGTTCTTGATCCACTGGTGCGGACGCATGGCATGCAGCGCAGCCTTGACCTGGCTGTCCGCTGCCTCAATCCGCTCCGCGCCGGACTGGGCCTGCCATTGGCTGGCGGCCCGGTCCGGAGCCACCACTGTCGCCTCCACAGCCGCACCGAACAGGCAGATATCATGGTGGGAATTGCCGTAATAGTCGAACCCGTTGGCGTCCGCCTCCGCCCGGATGCGCGCCAGCTTCCGCTCCGACGTCAGATTTGTGGCCTCGTCCGAGGCCAGAACAGCGTCAAACAACCCTAAATGCCCGGCAACCGCCTGTGCCAGGCTGTCCGTCGACCCGGTCGCCAGAACGAGCCGCCGCCCAAGGGCTTTTTCATCTTTCAGCCGGTCCACGACCTCGCTGCGATATGGCAAGGAGGTGACATCAATGTCCGCCGCTTCGGCAAGCCGTGCCTTGGTATAGGCAATCCCGTTCAACAGCCAGCCGAACAGCGCAAGGATCACCTCCGGCTTCCGGCGCAGCGCCTGAAACAGGCTCTCCCAGAGCAAATCGGTCCGCAGCAGGGTCCCATCCAAGTCCACATAGATGGGCCTATCGGTGCTCTTTAAACGCTGATCCATTCCACTGTCTTCACAAAAGCATCTTTGAAGCGACCAGCCTTTCAATGCCAAACCGTGTCCCGTTGCACATTGGCTGATCTTGTGTCTCACTGTCAGAGCCTTAGCAAACGTTTCTTATCATGCGCTTTAGAACACCCGGAACGGGAGCAGAAAAAGAACATTTCCCGCAGAAATACTGCCGCTTCGGCCGAATTGGTGAAATTATACTTAGCAAACGCTTAACATCAGCGGCGGCGGTCAAACGGGCAGCGCGGCGAAATCCACATGGCCCACCGTGACTTCAAGCGCGCCGGTGCGGATCTCCCTTTGACGCTGCTGCCACCAGGCCCCGACAGCCTCGCCGTCCAGGCCGCTCTTGCGGCCCACACCGGCCCAGCCTTCCAGAAATTCCAGAAGAAAGGCGCTGTCCTGCGCACCCGCCTGCCAGTCCGAGCGTCCTTGGACCACCCGGTAGCCTTGCGCCTCAAACAGGCCGATGGCTGCGGCTGCCGCCTCCGGCCCAAGAGCCGGACCAAAACCCTTGTCGCTGCGCTGGTCCCGGTTCATCGCCTCCCGCATTGCCCCGTCCAAACCGGCGTCCGGTGCGAAGCTCGCCCGTCCGTCATAGGTGAGACTGGCCAGGAACGGTTTGCGCGCCTTGGCCACACATGTGGCCAACCGGGCGAGGAAGGGTTCCGAAACAAGATCCAGAAAGGCAGACGTGGTCACCCCGTCAACCCCGGCAAAGGGAAGGCTCTCAAGGTCTGCGGCCAGATCAATCTGCTGGAAAGACACCTGGTCCTGGTCCTTATCGCTCAGGCGGGCGGACGCCGCGCCAATCAGGGCCGGATCATAGTCGGTCATCCGCCAGGCCGTCGCCTCCGGCAGCCGGTCCCGCAGGGCCGCCCGGGTTGAACCTGCGCCGCTGGCCAGATCCAGCAGCTTCACGCCATCTTCCGGACACTGGGCCAGAAAAGCCGCCTCCACGTCCCGGTTGCGGGCCGCAAGGTCCACGGGCTCGCGCAAGGCCAGCCACTGGCTCGAAAATCCACTCATTGATGGGCCTCCTCAAGGGCCGCGGCAAAGCGCCCGGCAGCCGCCTTCCAATCTGGCAGAGCTGCTGCGGCTTTCCAGGCTGCCTCTGCCATATTCGTACGTTGGTCTTTGTTGCCGATCAGCAGCGCCAGAGCCTGGCGCAACCGGTCCGTGTCCTCCGTTCCGCAATAAAGCGCAGCATCCGGTGGCAAGGTTTCTTCGACCGCGCCAGCGCCACTGCCGATAACCGGCAGTCCGTGGGCAATCGCTTCCGTGTAGGCCATGCCATAGCCCTCATAGCGGCTGGCAAGAACGAAGAGATCCGCCTTGCGGTAAAAGTCCAGCAGGCTGGCGGAGGGTACAGCACCGTGGAAAGTCACCCGGTCACCGAGACCCAGCTTGTCAGTTTCAGCTTGAAGCCGTGCCGCACAGTCCGGATCAGCCTCCTTGCCGCCGACAATGTCCAGATGCCAGTCCTGGTCCTTAAGCTCTGCAAGCGCGGACAAGAGCAAGTCATAGCCCTTTCGCGGCACCAGCGTTCCGACGCTGAGCAGCTGGACAGCCGGGCCCGGACTGTGTGGAAAAGGGGCCGGCTTATCGGTTCCGGGCAGAACAACCGCAATCTTGCCGTCCGGAACCTCAAAGAGGCCCTTGACCTGATCTGCCGTGGCCGGGCTGGTCACGATGATATGATGGGCAAAACCAAGCGCACAATTCTCGCGCACCCTCAGACTCTCAGCCCGTTGCAGCGTCAGACCGGTCTCCTGGCAAAGGGGATGGTGAACAAGCGCCACGAGGGTCAGCCGCTGGGCCAGCGCTTCTGCCATAATGTCGAAGACACCGAAGGCGAGCCCGTCAATGGTCAGAAGCGCCCCGTCCGGAACCAGATCCAGCACCGCCTGAGCCCGGACGAGATCGGCCTCGGCCGGGAAGGGAAAGCCGCCGCCAAGCGACAGCGGATGAACGTCCCAGCCAAGCTCTTCCAAGCCGGCAATGATCCGGCGGTCATAGCCATAGCCCCCGGTTGGCGTGTCCAGGTCACCGGGATAGGCAAAATAAAGTGTCTTCAAAGGATCAGATCCGGGCTTCATACCAGGCGCGGGCCACATGGGACTCCGAAATGGAAATCCGGATGGCCGACAGTTCCGAGCCCGACCGCCCGAGGCGCCCGTCACGGGCAGCCCCCGCCAGATGATCATGAATGTGCTTGGTGAGGAACTCGGTTGTCGTGTTGACCCCGGCAAAGGCGGGAACCTCATCCAGGTTCTTGTAGTTCAGGGGCTGCAGAACTTCCTTCAAAACCTCGTGGGCCCGGCCGATATCAATCACAACGCCATTCTCATCGAGGCTTTCGGACAAAAAGGCGGCATCCACCACAAAGGTTGCGCCATGCAATGCCTGAGCAGGGCCAAAAAGCTCCCCCTTGAAGGAGTGGGCAATCATGACGTGGTCGCGAACTTCTACTGCAAACATGGTCTAATCCTGAAAGGGTCGGGAAGGAACCGGCCGTCAGGCGGCCGGGCAAGAGGGATCGTCATAAACAACAAGCGCTGCCAGGACATCCGCATCCCTGGTCAAAACTTCGGGAAGGCGTTCGGGCAGAGCCTGGAACGGCAGGCGGTGTGTGATCAGATGATCAAGCGCCGGGTCCTGCAACAGGCCCAAGGCGGTTGTCAGCCGGCGTTTGAAGGTCCAGCGGGGCTGGCGCTCAAAGGGAATGGTTCCAACCTGGCTGGACACCAGTTTCAAACGCCGTGAATGAAAGTCAGCCCCAAGCGGCACCGCCACATTCTGGGTGCCGTACCAGCTCATTTCAATCACGGACGCGCCATCCCCGGCGCAGGAGAGCGCCGTTGACAGGCCCTCGGCGCACGCGCTGGCATGGAACACCAGATCCTGGTTGCACGGGGCCTCCTGAGGCAGCGCAAAGGCAAGCCCCAACGCCTTTGCCGTTGCCGCGCGGGCCGGGTTCACATCCACCAGCGTGACCTGTGTCGCGGGCATGCGGGCCGCCAGATAGGCCGTTAACAGCCCGACAACTCCGCCGCCAACCACGCAGATGTGATCCCCAGGTGATGGTTTTCCGTCCCATATAGAATTGAGCGCTGTCTCCATATTGGCAGCAAGAACAGCACGTTCGGGCGGAAGACCGGCTGGAACCGGCACGCAGGCGTGAGACGGGAGCGAAAAAAGGCTTTGATGGGGAAAGAGCGAAAAGACGGTCTGGCCGACCAGGTCGGGCTCTCCTTCCACGACGGTGCCTACATTGGCGTAGCCATATTTAACCGGGAAAGGAAACTCGCCAGCCTGGAACGGCGCGCGCATGCGCTGCCACTCGCTTTCGGGGACAGCACCGCGAAAAATCAGACTTTCGGTGCCCCGGCTGATGCAACTAAAGCGCGTACGCACCAGCACCTCGCCACATTTTGGTCTTTCCAGCGACACCGGATCAAGCCCGCAAACCTCGCGCTCTCGATACCAAAGGGCCTGGGCCGCGCCCGTTTTCCCAGTCAAATCAAAACTCTCCGTCATTCACGCAACGTTCCGGATCTTGAAATTTTACATTGTCAACAATAGGCCACTTTGGCATGTGAACTATCGTCATGAGTGCCCTTTTTGAAAGTCAAAAATATGTTCCGAGCTTTTGGCCCAGTCATTTCACTTGCAAAACCGCCCCACATGACAGTTCGCAGATGCATTTTTGCAACTCTTCTTTTGGTCAGTTTCGTTGCGTTAACAGCTTTGATGGCCGCAACACTGTCCCCCGGAGGCCTGTCTCCGCTCGATTTGTTCATCCTGCTGTGTTTCATGATCACCCTACCCTGGACCATTATCGGGTTCTGGAATGCGGTCATCGGTCTGCTGGTGATGCGGCTCGCCCGCGACCCGATTGAAACTGTCTCGCCACTCCGCCCCGGGGATCTTGAGGGTCCCTTGACGAGTTCAACCGCGCTTTTGTCCTGTGTCCGGGATGAAGATACAGCCGCACTGGAGACACATCTCAGCGCCATGGTGAGTGATCTCCTCCAGACCGGGCACGGCGCCCATTTCAAGCTTTATGTGCTGAGCGACACGTCCCAGAACGACATCGCCCTGCAGGAGCAGGAAATGACCGCCCGCCTGCAAGAACGCTTTGACGGTCAAATGCAAGTCGTCTACCGGCGCCGCAGCCTGAACACCGGTTTCAAGGCCGGCAACATTGAAGACTTCTGCGATCGTTGGGCCAGCCAGCACGATTTCGCTCTTGTGCTGGATGCGGACAGCTTCCTGTCGGCCGAGGCGGTCATCGGTCTGGTCCGCCGGATGGAAGCGAACCCCGCGGTCGGCATCTTGCAAAGCCTCGTCGTCGGCCTGCCGACGGACAGTGCCTTTGCCCGTGTCTTCCAGTTCGGCATGCGCCTCGGCATGCGCTCCTACACCATCGGCAGCGCCTGGTGGCAGGGCGATTGCGGTCCCTATTGGGGCCACAATGCGCTGTTGCGGCTGCAGCCGTTCAAGGAGCATTGCCGCTTGCCGGTTCTTCCGGGCAAGGGCCCGCTGGCCGGTACGATCCTCTCCCATGATCAGGTCGAGGCCGTCCTGATGCGCCGGGCCGGTTATGAGGTGCGCGTGCTGCCTCTGGAAACCGGCAGCTACGAGACAAACCCGCCCCATCTTCTGGAGTTCATCCGCCGGGATCTACGCTGGTGCCAGGGCAACCTGCAATACCGCCGCCTGTTGGGTCTGAAGGGGTTGAAACTGGTCAGCCGGGCCCAGTTGTTCCTGGCCATGCTAATGTTCCTGGGCTCTCCCGCCTGGATCGGTTTCATGGTTGCTTCGGCCGTTCTGGGAATGACCACAAATTATGCACCCTACCGGGCGGATACGGGGATAACCCTGTTCATAACCATTTTGAGCATGGTGTTTGCCCCCAAACTGGCGACCGTTGCCGACGTTCTGGCGCGCAAGGATCTGCGCCAGGCCTTTGGCGGCCCCGTGCGCATTCTGGTCAGTACCGCAGGCGAAATCCTGTATGCCTCCATGCTGGCCCCGATCATGGCCGTCGCGCACACGCTGTTTATGGGCGGGCTTGTTGCCGGCAAAACCATCGGCTGGGGCGCTCAGGCCCGCGGCGTCGCCCGCCTGCCGCTCGCCCTGGCCGCCGGAAAGCTGTGGCCGCAGACCCTCTTTGGCCTTCTGGGCCTCGCCTGGCTGATCCATCAGCCGCTTGAGCTGGTCTGGCCGGTTATTCCGATTGCTGTCGGGCCGCTTTGCGCCATCCTTCTGGCCGTTGCGACCTCCACCAAAACCCTCGGCAAACTGGGCATCCGCTCAACACTTTGGCGCATTCCGGAAGAAACCGCCCCGCCCCCCGAACTGGCCAGCCTGCACCTGCCCGCGCTTGCCAAGAACCCGGCTCCGGCCACAGCCGAGCCCGCCCTGGTGCGGACCGGCGCCAAGCCAGCTGAGGCTTGAATGTGTGACAGGGCGGCCGCCGAGCCGCCCTTCCTGTTTGCGCACAGCCCCTCTGGGGTCCTCAAAAAACCGGCGCGAAGCCGGTCTTTTTATGATCGGGTTTGAGCTGCAGAGAGCGGGAGCGTGCCGCGTTCATCGAGTTTCAAACGGCTTTGTCTTTTGCGTTGAACCCCGTGATGTCAGGCAACGAAAGACAAAACCCGTCAAACACACTTTACTCTAACAGCCCATCCTGCAGGGCCGAACAGCTTGAAAGCAACCGAGACGCGGCGCGCCTTATTCCCGCCTCAACAAATAAGACCCTATTCGACCGTGACATGAGAGCGCTCAGAAAAAAGCGTGTTACAGGGCGATGCGGGGCATCGTCCAGGACGCGCGACACGGTGGAACGCTTTCATGCCGCAGCCTTCGTTGGTTTGTCCAGGCCCGCCGGGCTGTGTCACCCCGTTTGCCAGGCCAACCAAGGCCGGTCTGCGCGCCTCTCCGAGCCGGAGAACCTGAAAAACCGATCCAATAGCTGCTTGATTGGTAAGGTTGGTACTAAGCTGCGTTGGAAGAGGTCAAGGACTGGGTCAGATAGCCGTAAATTTCCTGCGGATCGGAGGACGCCCGCACCCCTTGGGTGACGGCCGCATCCCGCAACTGGCGGGCAATCCGCGCCAAAGCCTTGAGATGATCGGCACCGGCACCTTCCGGTGCCAGCAGCAGGAACACCAGATCGACCGGCTCATCGTCGAGCGCATCAAAATCGACCGGTTTGTCCAGTTTTGCAAACAGGCCCACAAGGCGGTCCAGACGCGTCAGCTTTCCATGGGGGATAGCAATGCCATGACCGACACCGGTGGAGCCCAGACGCTCGCGCTGCAGAAGCGTTTCGAAAATTTCGCGTTCCGAAAGACCGGTCAGCTCTGCCGCCCGCGCGGACAGTTCCTGAATTGCCTGCTTTTTGCTTTTCGCTTTCAGGTCGGCAATGACCGCATCTTTTCCAAGAAGATCGCCAAGATCCATTCGTTTGCCTACAAGTTTCAGAAGCCGGCCCCGGCAGGGTGCCGGCTTCTAGCGCTTCAAAGTATTATTCCGCAGCCTGAGTGGCCACCAAGGCCGGATCGATCCAGCCTATATTCCCGTCCGGCCTGCGGTAAACAACATTTACACCGCCATTTGCCGCATTTTTAAACAATACGACCGGGGCTTCGGTCAGATCCAGTTCCATAACGGCCATGCCGACCGTCATGGTCTTCACCTTGGCCGAGGTTTCCGCAATGACAAGCGGATTGAAATCCGCCGGCACTTCCTCGTCTTCCTCCGGAGAGGCGAGAACGTAGGACGCAGCCTCAAACGCGTCGCGACCGTGGCCATTGTGGCCGTGATGGTCTTTCAGCTTGCGCTTGTAGCGGCGAAGCCTTTTTTCGATCTTGTCCGCAGCAGCATCAAAACTGTTGCGCGGGTCTGGATCTTGCGCAGATACCTGTAACACGATTCCCGTGTCCAGATGCAGGCTGCATTCCGACTTAAAGCCTGTACCTTCCCTGCTGAGCGTAACGTGGCCAGTGAATCCACCCGTGAAATATTTCGACAGGGCATCTTCAATTCGGTCTGTGACGTGAACGCGCAGTGCATCGCCGACATCAACATGTTTACCCGAAATCCGCAAAGCCATGGGGACCTCTTCTTTTTCTATAGGCCGATATGCCACCGGATTGTGCCGGTGTTGAGACGCGAAACGTCTCAAGTCCACAGAATGGACCAGTCAGCGCTAGAGCGCCATCCCCTGATTACGTCATGAGGGCGGTGCTATAATTGCGCTAACGCAAAGTGTCAATTCTTTGTAGATAGGTGTGCACGGCTGAGAAAAAAACCGTTTTCACTCAAGGAATTGTATCGGTGGATATCTTGAAATTCGAGACCCGGCAAACTACCGTTCAGGCAATTTGAAAGGCGTTTTCGGTCTTTGCAAAAGATGCTGCGGGCCTGCCGACTGGGGAAAAAGAGGGTTGCTAGAGCCTTGCATTTTTCTCCCGGCGGCGCTGCACGGATGATCCGATCTTCATCGCCTCGCGATATTTGGCAACGGTCCGGCGCGCGATATCGACACCATCACCTTTGAGAATTTTCACGATCGTATCATCGGAGAGAATGGCCTTGGGATCTTCCGCATCAATCATCTGGCGGATCCTGTGGCGCACGGATTCCGCCGAATGCGCATCACCATCCGCCGTGCCGGCAATGGCGGACGAGAAGAAATATTTCAGCTCGAAAATGCCGCGCGGCGTGGCCATGTATTTATTGGACGTCACCCGGCTGACAGTGGATTCGTGCATGCTGATGGCTTCGGCGACCGTGCGCAGATTGAGCGGCCGCAAATGCTCGATGCCGTAGGTCAGAAAGCCGTCCTGCTGGCGCACGATTTCCGTCGACACTTTCAAGATGGTCTTGGCGCGCTGATCCAGGCTCTTGGCCAGCCAGTTGGCGGTCTGAAGAGACTCCGTCAGATATTCTTTTTCAGTCTCATTGCGCGCCGTCTTGATGACCTTTGCAAAATAGGTCTGGTTGACCAGCACTTTCGGCAAGGTGTCCGAATTCAGTTCCACCGCCCAGGTGCCGTCACTGGCCGGGCGCACAAACACATCCGGGACCACAGGCTGCACCAGGGCGGAGCCAAAGACACTTCCCGGCTTGGGATCAAGCGCACGGATCTCGCCGATCATTTCAACCAGATCCTCGTCATCCACACCGCAGACTTTCCGCAACGCGGCAAGGTCCCGCTTGGCCAGCAACTCGATATTGCCGATCAGCGCTTCCATCGCCGGATCAAACCGGTTCCGGTCCAGCAATTGCAGCTTCAGGCATTCGGCCAGATTGCGCGCAAACACTCCGGCCGGTTCAAAGGATTGCAGCACCGAGAGCACTGTTTCAATCCGTTGTGCCTCCACCCCGAACTGCTCTGCCGTCTCTTCCAGATCGAAATAGAGATAGCCGTTTTCATCAAGCGAATTGATCAGATGGCCGCCGATCAGCCGGTCGGCCTCATCCGTCAGCGCCAGATGCATCTGTTCTTCCAGGAACTGGACCAGAGAGGCTTCCTCGGCCACAAACGCTTCCAGATTGTAGTCTTCCGACGCCTGGCCGCTGGTCGCGTTCTTGTAGCTGTCCCCAGACTTCAAAAGAGCCGGATCCGGGGAGGCAGGCACGCCCGGCTCATCGGGAAACACATTGCCGAGATCGGTGTCCATGCGCGCGGCGATCGCTTCCGAGCCGGTTTCCAGATCGCTCTGCATCCAGTCGCCCGTATTCGGGTCATCCGCCTGGCCCGCAGCTGCGTCGTGCCGGTCCGCGTCCCCGTCCTGCGGGGACGGCCTGTCCGGCTCCGGCGCGTCTGCGCCGCCTGTATCAGTTTCGCTCTTTTCCAGAAGGGGATTGCGCTCCAGCTCGGCCTCGACATAGGAGACCAGATCAAGGTTGGACATCTGCAGCAGCTTGATCGCCTGCATCAGCTGCGGCGTCATCACCAGCGACTGGCTTTGCCGCATCTCCAACTTTGTTGAAATGGCCATCGAGTTCCCGGGCGATTGTCAGCTTCTAGTGGTCTGCTTTTTGCTTATCATTGCAGGCGCGCACTATAGCCTAGCCGGACACTGATCATCAAAGCGTAAATTGCTCCCCAAGGTAAAGCCGTCGCACATCCGGATTGGTGACGATATCCTGGGGCAATCCTTCGGTCAGAACTTCACCGGCCGCAATGATATAGGCCCGGTCGATGAGACCCAGCGTTTCGCGCACATTGTGGTCCGTGATCAGCACGCCAATACCGCGCTGGGTCAGATGGCGCACAAGCTGCTGAATATCGCCGACCGCAATTGGATCAATGCCCGCAAAGGGCTCGTCCAGCAGCATGAAGGAGGGCCGGCTGGCCAGCGCGCGGGCAATTTCCACCCGGCGGCGTTCCCCGCCCGACAAGGCGATACTCGGCGATTTGCGCAAATGGGTGAGGCCGAATTCCGCCAGAAGGGAATCGAGTTCCTCGCGCCGCTTGCGCCTGTTAGGCTCGATCACTTCCAAAACGGCGCGGATGTTTTCCTCAACGGTCAGCCCCCGGAAGATCGAGGCTTCCTGCGGCAGATAGCCAATGCCCAGGCGCGCGCGCCGGTACATGGGCATGCGGGTGATGTTGAAGCCTTCCAGCAGGATCTGGCCTTGATCGGGCCGGATCAGGCCCGTGATCATGTAAAAGGTCGTGGTCTTGCCGGCCCCGTTCGGTCCCAGAAGGCCGACCGCCTCGCCCGGCTTGACCGTCAGGCTGACATATTTGACCACCTGCCGCCGCCCGTAGGTCTTGCCGATCCCATCGACCACAAGGGCCTGCGACAAGTCCTCTTCAGTGCGGGCAGACCCGGCCATATCCACATGCAATCCATTGAAATCCGGAGACGATCTTTTCACGTAAGCACTGTCCATTGCTGCCCCGCACAAACCCCACATAAGGTTTGACACAAGGTCTGTCGAGTCAGCCTCTTGCCGGGCCTGGATCAACCAATGCTCAACCGGCCGCTGCCGGGCCTCAACATTGATCGCTTTTAGCTTGATCGAGCCTTTGTCCTGCGGGCTCTAGTTCTGGTCCTGGTTGACGCTGTTGGGCATGATCCGGACCTTGACCCGCCCGCCATTTGAAGACGGCGAAGTGGCCGCGTTGCCCGCCGTCAGATTGGCTTCGCCGGTCTTCAGGTTGACCGTGAGTTTCTTGCCGACAACCACATTCGGCCCCTGGCTCAGGACAACTTCGCGGCCGGTCATGACCATGACTTCCCGCGTCATGTCGAAATTGGCCTGATCACCGGTCGCGGTCTGGTCCTTGGAGGTCACATGCACCCCGCCTTCAGCCTCCAGGCGGGAGATGCGCTGCTGAACCGCTTCTTCATTGGTCGACGCGCCGGAGCCTGCGTAAAACACTTTCAGCCGTTCGGTCTTCAGCTTGGTCTCGCCCTGGGTGACCACCACATCGCCGACAAAGGTCGCCGTGTTCTTGTTGTCTTCCACCCGCAGCTCACTCGCCTCGATCTCGATCGGCTCGCCATCATTGGAACCGAACCCGGCGAAGGAATCGGAAAAGGTCTGGGCCTGAACGGCCGTCGCCACAACCATTACAGCGGCGGCCAGGGCCGCTTGTTTGAAACATCTCATCTTCTACTGTCCTTGCGCCGCAGCCGGGTTAATGGTCATTTTCACACCATCTGAGAACCGGACGATCCCTTTTTCCTTGTCATAGGAAAGTTTGCCGGAATGCACCCTTCCCTGATCAGAGCGGATGGTGACCGGTTCGGATGTCTTCATCCCGCCATCCTTCATGTCGATCTCCACTTCCGAGAGATCCACAGTGTAGCCCTGGCTCCATTCGATCTGGATGCCATCGAACAGGCGCAGGGTCTCAGCGGCGTTGTTGTAGGTTCCCTTCAGGGCCACAATATTGGCTTCCTCATCCTTGCCAAGGACAATATCCGCCCGGATCGTTTCCAGATCGATAATGCGCGGGTCGCTCAGTCTCTGAATGGCCCGGCGGGCATGGACCTTGTAAGAGCGGTCACCGTCATGGCCGGAAAGCTCGGGGTGATCCATCACCAGGCCCTTGCTGGTCAGCATCATGTTGGCAGCACCAAAACTGCTCAAAACGTTGAACAGCACCACCAGACCGATCATTCCGGCAAGGATCAGAAAGCCGATGCCGGGAAAGACCCAGCGCAGCACACGAACCAGAATGCTGTGCCGGCGCGCCGCCCTTTGCGCCCGGCTCAGGCCGGGCTGCCGGATGGTCTGTTGCGGGTAGCCGCTGAGGACGCTCAAATATCAACTCCAAACCGGCGCCCCAGAAAGGCACCCAAACGGTTTTCCTGCTCAGGAATGAGCGAAAATATCAGTCTCTTCCCAGCCCTTCAGGTCCAATTCGCCCCGGACCGGCAAGAACCCGAAACAGGCCTCGGCCAAGTGAGTGCGTCCTTCCCGCTCCAGCATGGCCTGCAGCTTTTCCCTCAAGCCATGCAAATGCAAGACATCGGAGGCTGCATATTCAAGCTGCGCCGGCGACAGGGTGTCCGCGGCCCAGTCCGAGCTTTGCTGCTGCTTGGACAGTTCCACACCGAGAAGCTCCCGCGTGATGTCCTTCAGTCCGTGCCGGTCCGTATAGGTGCGCACCAGTTTCGAGGCGATCTTGGTGCACCAGACCGGATTGACCTCAATGCCCAGATAGTGCCGCAAGACGGCAACATCAAACCGTGCGAAGTGAAATATCTTGGGCTTTGACGGATCGGAGAACAGGCGGGCCAGGTTCGGCGCTTCGCTCTGGCCCCGCGCAATCTGCACCACATCGGCAGAGCCGTCGCCGGAAGACAATTGCACCACACACAGCCGGTCACGCAGCGGATTGAGGCCCAGCGTTTCCGTGTCGACCGCAACCGCGTCCGCCGATTCATAGGCTGCCAGATCGGGTAGGTCGCCCTTGTGGTGCCGAATGGTCATGCTGCCTCGTCTCCTATCTCTTGTCCGCGCGCATATATAAAACCTTCAGGGAAGATTTCTCCGTGAGGTAGAACAAGCGTGGGGATGTGGCAAGCAGATTACGGCATTTGAACGGCTTCCGCCGCCCCGCTCCCCGGCAAGCGACCCGTTTTCTTCCCGGCCGTGCCTTTATTGCCCGTCTCTTATGGTTCCGGCCAGATCATCAATGATCGGACAGTCCGGGCGGGTGTCCCCATGGCAGGCGTTCACCAGGGTCTTCAGTACCCGTTTGAGCGATTGCAGTTCCCCGATCTTGCGGTCCACTTCCTCGATCTTGGCCTCTGTGAGCGCTTTCACATCCGCGCTGGCCCGGTTGCCGTCCTGATAAAGCGACAGCAGGTCCCGGCATTCCTCGATTGAAAACCCCAGGCTTCTCGCCCTTTGCACAAACCGCAGCCGCTGCACGTCGCCGTCCGAAAAATCCCGGTAACCATTGCCCCGGCGCTCGGGCGTGACAAGGCCGATCTCCTCATAGTAGCGGATCGTCTTGACCGGCAGATGGCTCAAATCTGATGCGGTGCCGATATTCATGGCTGCGGCCTCACTGGTGTTTCTGCCCCGGTTTTACAGCGTCCGCCGCCTGAGGCGCAATGCATCTCCAGACACGGGCACGGGCACGGGCACGGGTACGGGTACGGGTACGGGTACGGGTACGGGTACGGGTACGGGTACGGGTACGGGTACGGGTACGGGTACGGGCAGCAAAGCCAAAACCGGGAATGGGCTCAACAGCGCGGTCTGCAGAACAGCCCTCACGCCGCTGCGCTCAACCAGCCTTCGCCTTCAAGCTGGTCATCAGATTGTGGAATTTCTCGCCCTGAACGGCCACATGGTGGCGCAGCGCCATGGCCGCGTCCTCCGGCTTTCCGTCCGCCAGCGCCTCGACGACGGCTTCATGTTCCGCCATCGACTGGGCCATCCGGCCCCGGAAGCGCAATTGCTGGCGGCGGAACGGCTTCAGCCGCTTGTGCAGTTTGGCAGCTTCCTGCTCCAGAAAGCCGTTGCCGGACTGGCGGTATATCGTCTGATGGAAGCGCTCGTTTTCCAGATAATAGGCATCGGGGTCCACCGCTTCGACCGCTATGCGGCATTTGGCATTGGCATCGCGCAGATCATCCAGCGCCTCATCGCAGATCCTGAGCGCCGCGAGACGGCCGCACACGGCTTCCAGTTCGGCCATGACCTCAAACATTTCCATCAGTTCAATCGGCCCCGGCTGTCGGACAAAGGCGCCCCGGCGGGGCACGAGCTCCACCAGGCCGGACAGGGCCAGCCGCTGGAAGGCTTCCCGCAAGGGGGTGCGGGACACGCCGAACTGCTCGGCCAGCCGGACTTCGTCCAGCCGGTCGCCATCAACGAAAACGCCGCTGAAAATATGCTCTTCCAAAGCTTCGGCAATGTTATCTGCGCGGCGTTGTTCCATGATTTTTTCTAGCCCGCCCATCTGAAAAACGCAATCTCGTACTTTTTGTATACAAGAACATTGACTAAAAATACAGCACTCCGCTACTCTCCCTGAACCGGTCGGCTCTGCCGGGCGGACTTTTGGGAGGAAAATATGAAAACCATTTTGAAAAGCGCGGTCGCAGCCGTCGCGCTCATGAGCACGGTCTCCTTTGCCCAGGCAACGGAACTGCGCCTGTCGCACCAATGGTCGAACAAGGATGTGCGCCATCAGGTGGCCCAGATCGTCGCCGACGAAGTGGCCGCTGCCAACGTGGATCTTGAGATCAAGATCTATGGGTCCAAGTCGCTGTTCAAGCCGCGCGAACAATATAAGCCGCTCAGCCGGGGCCAGCTCGACATGACGGTGCTGCCGCTCAGCTATGCGGGCGGCCAGCAGCCTGCCTATAACCTGACCCTGATGCCCGGTCTGGTGAAGAACCACGACCACGCAGCCCGGCTCAGCCAGTCCCCGTTCATGGACGCTCTGGAAGCCAAGATGGCCGAGGACGATGTCATGGTGCTCGTGCATGGCTACCTGGCCGGCGGTTTTGCAGGCAAGGACAAATGCATCACCAAGCCGGACGACGTGAAGGGCCTGCAGACCCGCGCCGCCGGAAAGTCGTTTGAGCAGATGCTGGCCGGAGCCGGCGCGTCAATTGCGTCCATGGCTTCGTCGGAAATCTACAACGCCATGCAGACCGGCGTGCTCCAGGCGGCCAACACCTCGTCCTCCTCTTTCGTCTCCTACCGGATCTATGAGCAGGTCAAATGCTATACGCCGGCCGGAGAGGTGGCTCTCTGGTTCATGTATCAGCCACTTCTCATGAACAAATCCACCTTTGAAGGGCTGACGGAAGCCCAGCAGTCCGCGCTTCTGGCCGCCGCCGAAAAAGCCGAAGCCTTCTATCTGGCCGAAGCCAAGAAACAGGATGCTGCCTCGGTGCAAGTCTTCCAGGAAGCGGGCGTGGAAATTGCCGAAATGACCCCGGAAGATTTCGAGGCCTGGCGCAAGCTGGCGATGGAAACCTCCTACAAGAAATTTGTCGAGGAAGTGCCGGACGGGCAGGAGCTGCTCGATAAGGCCCTGGCTGTCGAATAAGCCCAGGCCAGAGGGGCGGCCCGGCCGCCCCTTTCCTTTCTTTCCCGTCACATCTTATTCATGGGGAGTCGGTCATGGCCGGCCATAGTTCCGCTGTTGCCGCCCGCACGGGCAACAATCCGTTCCTGCGCGCCGCTGCCGCGCTGTCCACCCTGGCCGGCTGGTGCTCTGCGGCCATGATCGTTGCCGCTGTCGCCATCACCTGCCAGATGATCTTCGTGCGGTTCATGCTCAACGGCTCCACCATCTGGCAGACAGAAGCGGTCATCTATCTGGTGATCGCAGCCACCCTGGTCGGCCTGCCCTATGTGCAGCGTTTGCGCGGGCATGTGAATGTCGATCTGATCCCGATCTCCCTGGGTCCGCGTGCCCGGTTTTGCCTGGCCATTCTGACCTCGGTGCTGTCCATCGTGATCATCACGATCATGCTGGTCTATGGCTTTGAATACTGGCATTTCGCCTGGGAACGGGGCTGGCGCTCCGACACGGTCTGGGGCGTAAGGCTCTGGATCCCCTATCTTTCCATCCCGGTCGGCTTCGGGCTGCTCCTTTTGCAGCTGATCGCCGATCTGGTTGCGGTCATCACCGGCACAGACAAACCCTTCGGCCTGGAGTAAGCGCAATGGATCCCCTGTTTCTCGGCGTCATTGTCGCGCTTGCCACCATTCTGGTGCTGTTTTCCGGCGTCTCCGTCGCCATCGGCCTTCTGATCGTCTCCGCAGGTTTTCTGATCATTTTCGACGGGCCACGCTCACTGGAACTGATGCCGGAAATCCTGTTCGGCAAACTCGATAATTTCGCGCTTCTGTCCATCCCCATGTTCATCATCATGGGGGCGTCCATTGCCTCCACCCGGGCCGGGGCCGACCTTTATGAGGCGCTCGAACGATGGCTGACCCGGGTGCCGGGCGGGCTGGTGGTCTCCAATCTGGGGGCCTGCGCCCTGTTTGCGGCCATGTCAGGCTCTTCGCCTGCCACCTGCGCCGCCATTGGCAAGATGGGCATTCCCGAAATGCGCAAGCGCGGCTATCCGGACGGGGTGGCCGCCGGGTCGATTGCCGCCGGAGGCACGCTCGGTATTCTCATTCCGCCTTCCGTCACCATGATTGTGTATGGGATTGCCACGGAAACCTCGATCGGGCGCCTGTTTCTGGCCGGTGTGATCCCGGGCCTGCTGCTGGTCAGCCTGTTCATGGCCTGGTCGCTGTATTCCACCTGGAAGTCGGGCGACGGTGTGCGGCTGAGCGCGGGGCGCTACAGCTGGAGTGAACGGTTGGAGATCCTGCCGCGGGTGCTGCCCTTTCTGGCGATCATTGCCGGCGTTCTTTATGCCATGTATGGCGGCATCGCCACCCCGTCGGAAACCGCTGCCGTCGGCGCCCTTCTCTGCCTGCTGATCGCGGTGATCATCTACCGGCTCTGGCAGCCCCAGGCGCTGTGGGTGGTCCTGCGTGACAGCACCAAGGAATCGGTGATGATCCTTTTCATCATCGCCACCGCCGGTGTCTTTTCCTATATGCTCAGCTCGCTCTTCATCACCCAGTCAATTGCCGAATGGATCGGCACGCTGGATGTGAACCGCTGGGTGCTGATGGGCGCGGTCAACTTCTTCCTGCTGATTGCCGGATTTTTCCTGCCACCCGTCGCTGTGATCCTGATGGCCGCACCGATCCTTCTGCCGATCATCACCACGGCGGGCTTTGATCCGATCTGGTTTGCGGTCGTCCTGACCATCAACATGGAAATCGGCCTGATTTCCCCTCCGGTCGGCCTGAACCTATATGTGATCAACGGGATCGCGCCGGATATCTCTTTGAAGACGATCCTGACCGGCTCCCTGCCCTTTGTCGGATGCATGGTGCTGGCCATTATATTGCTGTGCCTGTTCCCGGAACTGGCAACCTGGCTGCCCGATCTGATCATGGGGAAATCCATATGACACTTCTTGCCGATCTTCTGTCCACCGTCTTTGAACGGCGCTACCGCCAGCCCGCCCGCAAGAGCCATGACGGCCGCCCGCTGGAGGAACTGGCCACCGATCTGGTCGGCTCGGCCGGGGAAACCTCGGGACTGGCGCTTGCCCAGGATATTCTGTCGCGCTTCAAGGATCTTGAAGACGTCGACAAGCTCGCTTTCTTCAAGACAGCCGCCGAACGGCTTAACCTGGACCCGGAAGCGGTGCGCACGGCCCTGGACGCCTATGAGCGCGCGCCCTCCAAAACCACCTACCGGGATTTCATGAACGCGGCCGAACCCCGCCGCCAGGAGCTTTTCCGGCGCCTCAATATGGTGCCGGGTGCGACCGAAGCCCTGGTCAACATGCGGGCGGACCTGCTGCGCCTTGGCGGCAGGGACCCGGAGCTTGAAGCCTTTGACCAGGATCTCCGGCACCTTTTTGCGTCCTGGTTCAACCGTGGCTTTCTGGTGCTGCGGCCGATCAATTGGGAAAGCCCGGCCCATATTCTGGAAAAGATCATCGCCTATGAGGCCGTTCATGCGATCCACAGCTGGGACGACCTGCGCCGCCGCCTGGAGCCGGCGGACCGGCGCTGTTTTGCCTTCTTTCACCCGGCCATGCCCGATGAACCGCTGATTTTTGTGGAAGTGGCCCTAACCAAGGGCATTGCCAGCTCGATCCAGGCGCTTCTGGCCGGAGACCGGGAGGCCCTTGCCGCCGAAGAGGCGGATACGGCGGTGTTCTATTCGATCTCCAACTGCCAGGCGGGTCTGGCCAGCATCTCCTTCGGCAATTCGCTGATCAAACAGGTGGCAGCTGACCTGGCCGCCGAACTTGGCGGGCTGAAGACCTTCGTCACCCTGTCGCCCATTCCCAAACTCACCAAATGGCTGGAACGCGAGGAAGAGGACTGGAAACAGTATTCAGAACAGGACCTGAAGGCCGCAACCGCCTTTTACCTTTTGAATGCAAAGGCCCGTGGCGGGCGCCCCTATGACCCGGTCGCCCGGTTTCACCTGGGCAACGGGGCCCTTGTCCATGCTGTCCATGCCAATGCGGACCTGTCGGAAAAAGGGCAGGCCCAATCTGGCGGAATGATGGTCAACTATCTTTACGATCTTGCCAAAGTCTCGCAAAACCACGAGAAATTCGCCACAACGCAGGATGTGACGGCGGCAGATGCCGTTCGCTCCCTCGCCCGCTCCAGTGCTCTCTCCCAGAAAGGAAAAAAAGGGACCGCCGATGCCTAACCCCCTCTATGACACACTTTTTGGCGCCCATGCCGGCAAGACAACGCCCTTTCTTCACCTTCTGGATGGCAGCACCCTCACCCATCAGGATTTTCTCGCCCAGACCGCCCGGATCGCCAACGCCTTGAGCGGGTTTGGCCTCGCCCCCGGCGACCGGGTGGCCGTTCAGGTGCAAAAATCCCCCGAAGCGCTTGCCCTTTATGCGGCCTGCGCCCAGGCGGGCATGGTGTTCCTGCCGCTCAACACGGCCTATACGGTCGACGAGCTGACCTATTTCATCGAGAACAGCGGCGCCGCGCTGATCGTGTGTGACGGGACCAGCGAAGCCGCCCTTGCCCCGATTGCCGCACAGCTGAACGCCCGGCTCGAGACCCTGAACGCCGATGGCAGCGGCTCCTTGAAAAACGCAGCAGCCTCCCTTTCCGCCAGCTTTGACACTGTTGACCGGAGCGGCGAAGACCTGGCAGCCTTTCTGTATACGTCCGGCACCACCGGCCGCTCCAAGGGCGCGATGCTGACCCAGAACAATCTTCTGTCGAATGCGCAGACGCTTGTGCGGGAATGGCGGTTCACGGACAAGGATGTGCTTTTACACGCCCTGCCCATCTTCCACACCCACGGGCTGTTTGTGGCCACCAATGTCACGCTGGCGGCCGGGGGCAGCATGATCTTTTTGCCCAAATTCGATCTGGAAGCCCTTCTGGCACACCTGCCGAAGGCCAGCGCCATGATGGGGGTTCCGACCTTCTATACCCGGCTACTGGACGACAGCCGCTTCACAAAAGAACTGGCCGCGCATATGCGCCTCTTCGTCTCTGGTTCCGCCCCGCTTCTGGCAGAAACCCATGTGCAGTTTGAAAGCCGCACCGGGCACCGGATTCTGGAGCGCTATGGCATGACGGAAACCAATATGAACACGTCCAACCCCTATGACGGCGAGCGCCGGGCCGGCACGGTTGGCTTTCCCCTGCCCGGCGTGGAGCTGAAGATCACCAATCCGGAAACCGGTGCTTCTTTACCAAACGGCGAAGTCGGCCAGATCGAAGTGCGCGGGCCGAACGTTTTCAAGGGCTACTGGCAGATGCCGGACAAGACCGCCGCCGAGTTACGCGCTGACGGTTTTTTCATCACTGGAGATCTCGGCAAGATCGATGCGGACGGCTATGTGCACATTGTCGGGCGCAACAAGGATCTGATCATTTCCGGTGGCTACAACATCTATCCCAAGGAAATCGAGCTGGTGCTGGATGAACAACCCGGCGTTCTGGAAAGCGCGGTGATCGGCGTGCCCCATCCCGATTTCGGCGAGACGGTGCTGGGGGTTCTGGTGCCGCAAAAAGGCGCCTCCCCAGACCTTGAGGCCATTCAGGCGGCCGTTCAGTCGTCGCTCGCCCGTTTCAAACACCCCCGCAAGCTGCTGCTGGTGGACGAGCTGCCCCGCAACACCATGGGCAAGGTGCAGAAAAACATCTTGCGGGATAAGTATCAGGACATGTTCGCCCCGGCCTGAGTCCCGTGACCGGGGACCGGCCCAATTGACGCAGGAGCAGCTCAAGGCTAGAGCACCACCACCTTGGTGCCCAGTTCGACCCGGTTATAGAGGTCGATAATGTCCTGATGCCACATGCGGATACAGCCGCTGGAGGCATTGGTGCCGATGCTGCTTGGCTGGTTGGTGCTGTGGATACGGTAAAGCGTGTCCTTGTTGCCCTGCCACAGGTACAGACCGCGCGCGCCGATGGGATTGTTCGGTCCGCCCTCCTGTCCGTCCCGGTATTTTTCAAGGCTCGGGTCCCGCTCGATCATCTCGTCGGGCGGGAACCATTTCGGCCATTCGCGCTTGAACCGGATGACCGCATCGCCGCTCCAGGCAAAGCCTGCCCGGCCAACCCCGATCCCGTAACGGATCGCCCGCCCGCCGGGCTGAATCAGATAGAGAAATTTCTGGTGCGGATCGACCACGATCGTGCCTGCCGGATAGCGGGTCGGATAATAGACCGTCTGGCGCAGAAATTTGGGATCAAAGGCTGTGTAATTGATCGCCGGCAGCGAAAAGCCGCCATCATGGACCGGCGCATAGGCGGTCGCATAATCCGGCCTGCCATCGGCCAGCGGGGTCAGGCCCGCTTCGACAATCGATTTTTTCTGGCTTTGACAGGCCGCCAGCAGCAGCGGTATCCCGGCAATCAGACTGCGGCGGCTCAAACCTGTCGCCATTCTCACATCCCTTCCCGCACCCGGTTTCCGGGGCACTCCCGGGCCCAGTCTCCTGTAACCAGTCTCCCGGGCCCAGCTTTTTGGGAAGACCCGCCCCGGGTCAGATCCCTCAAAAAGCGCCAGACCCGGCTGCAAACCGGCCCAAACCATCCTCGCCCGCCCCTGCAACGCAGCGGCAGGCAAGTCCATTGAGCGAACAATATTATGGTAAACAGTGTCTTAAAGAGGGCCCTCGTGTCTCAAGACCGGGCCGTTTTCGGGCGAAGAAATGTCCACAGCACAGAACCACTTTGCGTTCCCCGCCGGACGCCCCAAACTCTTTCCCCAACACGAAAAAAGCCCCGGAAGACCGGAGCTTTTTTTCGAATATTTCCGGTTCGAACTGGTTGTTCCGGAAAAATTTTGGTGCCCAGGAGAGGACTCGAACCTCCACGCCCGTAAGGGCACTAGCACCTGAAGCTAGCGCGTCTACCAGTTCCGCCACCTGGGCTGTGAGGGGGGCTTTTAAGGGCCGGGCTGCACCTTGTCAATCAGCAAATGAAACTTTTTTCCGTCAATCACATAGAGCCCTTTCCACGCGGCCCGCAAAGCCCTAAAAAACAAAAGGAAAGGCTTGGCGTTTCGCATCCGAGCCCTCCTTGCCACGCAACAAAAGGCAGTTGAGGATGTCCACAGCACTTAACGGCAAACTCGTCACGATTTTCGGTGGGTCGGGCTTTCTCGGCCGGCATATTGTGCAAGCGCTCGCCAGACGCGGCTACCGGATCCGCGTGGCCGTGCGCCGCCCGGACCTGGCCACCCATGTGCAGCCGCTCGGCGCTCCCGGGCAGATCATGCCGGTGCAAGCCAATCTGCGCTACCGCTGGTCGGTGGAACGGGCTGTTGAGGGCGCAAATGCGGTTGTGAATGCGGTCGGCATTCTTGCCCCTTCCGGCAAACAGACCTTTGACGCGGTGCAGGCCTTTGGCCCCCGCGCCATTGCGGAGGCGGCGCGGGCTGCCGGGATCACCGCGCTCACCCATCTGTCGGCCATCGGCGCGGACAAGGACAGCCGGTCCGTCTATGCCCGCACCAAGGCGGCCGGCGAAGCGGCCATTCTGGACACCCTGCCGGACAGCATCCTGCTGCGCCCGTCCATCGTGTTCGGCCCGGAAGACGACTTCTTCAACAAATTCGCCGACATGGCACGCTTTGCCCCTGCCCTGCCGCTGATCGGCGGCGGCCTGACCAAGTTTCAGCCGGTCTATGTCTGTGACGTGGCCGAGGCGGTGGCCCGCGCGGTGGACGGCGCGTTGATCCCCGGCACGGTCTATGAGCTCGGCGGACCGGAAATCAAAAGCTTCAAAGAATGCCTTCAGGACATGCTGGCAGTGACGCGGCGCAGCCGTCCTCTGGTGACGCTGCCCTTCCCCGTTGCCTCCGCCATGGGCAAAGTGATGCAGTTGCTGCCCTTTGCTCCGCTGACGGCAGATCAGGTGGAGCTGCTGAAGACCGACAATGTCGTCTCAGACGCTGCGATCGCTGAAAGCCGCACCCTGACCGGAATCGGCATCGAGCCGGCCACCCTGGCCGCTATCCTGCCGACCTATCTGGACCGGTTCCGCGAGCACGGCCAGTACGACGCCCACCGCCCCGTCTGACAGCCCGAGAATCCGGGAACACGGAACAGGCCGCCGCAAAGGGGAGCGGCGTCCTGACCTGAGACACCGGGAAGAGGGCACCGGGCAAGATGCCCCCGGATCTGATGGCCCCGGATCAAAGGACGCTGGGGCCGCAGGCTCGGGACGGGTCTTCCGCCCGCATAAAATGCGGTTGAAAATCCGTCCTTTTGCCATTGCTGCTTTCCGCAGGGTCGCCTAGGCTTTGTCCAAGGGGGAAAACGCATGTCTCCATTTGCCAAGATCACCATGGTCTTTGTTGTATTTGTCGATCTTCTCGGACAGGGGCTGGTCTTTCCGATCCTCAATTCCCTGATCATGGAGCCCGGCACGTCGATCCTGCCGCAGACCACCTCCATGGCCATGCGGCATTTCAACTATGGCCTGATCATCGGCATCTTCTTTCTGTGCTGGTTTTTCGGCGCTCCCTACATCTCCAAACTGTCCGACCAGATCGGCCGCAAGAACGCGATCCTGATCTGCCTGTTCGGAGCATTGGCCGGATATGCGCTCACCATCGCCGCGCTTTATGTGAACAGTTTCCTGCTGCTGATCCTGGGCCGCGCCATCACTGGCCTGACGGCGGGCAACCAGCCGATTGCCCAGGCAGCCATGGTCGATGGCAGCACCGGTGAAGAAGACCTGTCGCGCAATATGGGCTTCATCATGGTCGGCATCAGCCTGGGCCTTGTGGGCGGCCCATTGATCGGCGGATTTCTGTCAGACCCGGTGCTGATCGGGGCCTCCGCCAGCATCAAGCTGCCCTTCTATGCCTGTCTGGCACTGGTCGCGTGTGCCGTCATTCTGGTGGTGTTTTTCTATCATGAGGCGCCGGGTGCGCGGGAGGCCTTTGCCCTGCGGCCTGCGGCCATTTTCGAAACGCTGTGGCGCATCCGGGAGTTTCCGCTCGTGCTGCGGCTTGCCATCGTTCTGTTCTTCTTTCACCTGGCAAATGTGACCTTCTATGTCTTTGTTGCGAACTACCTGAGCAGCCGCTTTGACTACGGCACACTTGGCACCAGTTTTGCCATGATGACCATTGGCGCGGCGATTGCGATTTCCAGCACCTTTCTGGTGGTGCCCTTGCAAAAGCGCTTTAACAAGGAGCGGATCATTGCGGCGACTTTCGGGGTCTGGATCGTGGCGACTGCAGCCTTCATTCTGTCACCGGACGGGCCGCTGACCTATGTTCCGGTCTTCTGTTTCTATCTGATGTTCGGCGCCACCTACCCTATCCTTCTGGGCATCTTTTCCGCAGCGGTAGGCGAGGAGGAACAGGGCTGGGTGATGGGCATCACGGTTGCCGTTTTCACCTTTGTCGCTGGTGTGATGTCACTTGTCGGCGGTGAGCTGATGGGCATCAATCTCGATCTGCCGTTCTATATCGTGATTGCCGCTGCCCTTGTGGCCATGCTGGCCATGATCCTGGTCTGGAACAAACCGGAGATCAAAAGCCTGATGCGCGCGCCCCGCAGCTGAATGCGGGCCCAGTGAGCACGGGGGCGGCGCTCTGCCCCCGCGTTGTCTTTGCCCGATAGACTGATTGCGATGCTGGCCTGCGGAGACCTGTGACAGACGCTCCCTTGCTGACTGGGAAACCGCTCAGTCATCCCAATAAAACGCCCCAATCCGGTCCTGATGCAGCTCGCGGTAGCCCCTTGGGGTCCGGATGAGGCCAATGTCCTTCAGCTCCTCCTCATTCAGATGAGCAAGAGCCCGGGCCGTGGCCCGGCGGCGAAGATAACGGCGCAGCCCATCGGCACAGACACGAACAAGGGCCAGAAGTGTGCGGCTGCTCTGGGCAGGTCCGCGGAAAACGGTTTCAATCTCAACACTCATCTCGCTTCTCCTTGAGGGAACACAGCCCCTGAATTTCGGGGACAAGGAGACCTTCGCAGATCAATCCTGACAGCAGGGAGTCAGGTTTGATCCCGTTCTGTTCCCGGGCTATGATTTTTTTCACGACCAACCCTCCAGAGGTCCTTTCATGAACCCGATTGAACGTGCGCTCGGCATTTTATTGCTGCTGACCGGCGGCAAGCTTGTTCCGGCCACGGTGCTGGCCGAGCGCTTTCAGGTGTCCCTGCGCACCATCTACCGGGATATTGACCGGCTGATTGCCCTTGGGGTGCCGGTGGATGCGGAACGGGGCGCGGAAGGCGGCTACCGGCTGGCCAGCGGCTATCTGCAGCCGCCCGTTGCCCTGACGCGGAACGAGACCGCCGCCCTGCTGGCGGCCATGGCGCTGGTGCGCAGCAGCCGCACTGTGCCCCTTGCCGGTGACCTAAGCTCTGCGGAACAGAAGCTGCTCGCCACCCTGCCCAAATCCGTCCATGGCCTGTTAAAGGAAGCCGACCGGATTGTCGGCATCGAACCGATCCCACCGGATATCTTTCATTCCGGCACCAAGGCGGAACCGTCCGAAGACTGGCAGATGGCGCTGGACGGGTTCATGGCCGGTATTCTGGACAGCAAGCGGGTGCGGTTTGACCATGTCAATCCCTCCCGCAAGAGTGCCAAGGCCCATGACGTGGAGCCTTACGGGGTCCTGTTTGACCGGGACCTGTGGTATCTGGCCGGGCGCTGCGTCGACACGCAAACGGTCAAGGTCTACCGCGCCGACCGGGTGCGGGATCTGGAGATCAGCGGCCTCTTTTTCCGGCCCGACAAGGATTTTTCAATAAAGACCTTACTTGGCGGGGTCTGGCTTTCCCAGGCGATGCGCCGCTGGGAACAGGATGAGGAGATTGCCGAGATCCTGATCACCGCCCAACAAGCCCGCAAGCTGGGGGCGGACTGGTATTACCGCCACGCGGTGTTCACCCCCGCAGGTGACGGTAAGGTGAAGATCCGCGTTCCCAGCACCGACAGGGCCAGGATCCTGCCGCTGGTGCGCTGGCTCGGCCCGGGGGCTGAGCTGATCGGCCCGGACCATCTGCGCCGGGACCTGGCCGAAGAACTGGCCGGTCTGAGCGCGCTTTACGCCTGAAGCACCCGGCCCGCAGCAGCCCTGATCCTTATCCTGCGCTGGGTCAGCCCAGGAAATACAGCCCTGCGAACCCGGCAAGGCCAATGAAGATCCGCCACCACGCAAAGGGGGCAAAGCCGTGCCGGGAGACAAAATCCAGAAGGCCCTTCACCACAAAGACGCCGGAAATGAACGATGCAACAAAGCCAATGACAATCAAGGTGGCGTCATCGGCAGAAAGCACGTTCCGGTTCTTGTAAAGGTCATAGGCAAACGCACCCGCCATGGTTGGCATGGCCAGAAAGAAGGAGAACTCAGCCGCCGAACGCTTGTCCGTACCCATCAGCAGGGCTCCGGCGATGGTTGCCCCGGAGCGGGACACGCCGGGCACCATGGCCAGGCACTGGCAAAAGCCGATCTTGAGACAAAGCGACAGCGGATAATCCATCACATTGGTGTAGCGCGGTGTCAGCGGCAGCCGGTCGATCCACAAAAGAACAATACCGCCCACCAGCAAGGTGGTGCAGATCAGGGCCGGGGTTTCGAACAGCACTTCCTTGATGAAGCCATGCAGAAGCACACCGATCACGGCGGCAGGCAGAAAGGCGATCAGAATGCCAGCCACGAACCGCCGGCTGGCAGGGGCACTCGGCAGCGTCACCGCAAGGCTCCAGAGCCTGCCGAAATAGACAGACAGGATCGCAAGGATCGCGCCGAGCTGGATCAAAACTTCAAAGGTCTTACCCTTGCTTTCAAAGCCCAGAAAGTGGCCAAGCAGCAGAATATGCCCGGTGGAAGAGACCGGAATGAATTCGGTCAAGCCTTCTACAATTCCTAAAATAAGCGCGTTTACAATCGTTTGGCCGTCCATGGGATGGTATATCTCCGATTGGCGTGATGAAGTGTGGCCTGAACTGGCAAAAATGCGGATGCAGGCACGGCCTGACCCACGTCTATTTGCAGGACCAACCGGGTGGCGTCAAACCCTTGATAACCATATTTGGGGCAAACTGGGATTCTTAGTCTCGCCACAGTTGCGGTCCTTATACCGAAGGAAGTTGAATATGACCCATGTGAGGCACCTTGAGCGCCAGCCGGGCGGGCGGGTTGCCCGGTGCCGCCGGACCGGGCTGACAGGGGCACCGGGGACATCCGGTTTCGGCAGATCCAGATCCGGCCAAGAGGATTCCCGTCGAAGCGTTTCTGGTCTGAACTTTTCCGGTTTCAACGTCTCAGGCCTTATGAGGCATAAGCAACATCCTTTGGTATCCTTCCTTTCATGCTGACGCTTTACCACCACCCCTTTTCACCCTCTTCCCGGTTCGTGCGCCTTGTGCTGAGCGAATACGGGGCTGCCTTTGACGAACAGCATGTCGACCCCTGGGAACGGCCGCAGCAGCTTCTGCTGCTGAACGCGGCAGGAACCGTTCCTGTCCTGGTGGAAAATGACGGCCCGGGCATTTGCGGGCCGGGGCCGATCATGGAGTATCTGGACGAGACGCGGGGCTATGCTCTGACCGACCGGCGGTTGATGCCCGATCATCCAGATGCGCGGGCCGAAACCCGGCGGCTGGTGGACTGGAGCCTGACCAAATTCGACCAGGAGGTGGTCGGCCATCTGGTGCGCGAGCGCATTTACAAGCAGATCATGCCGAAATCCGCTGGCGGCGGGGAACCGGATTCCGCAGCCCTGCGGGTGGCAAGGGCCAACATTCACCACCATCTGAAATATTTTGGCTATCTGGTCGCTTCCCGGCGCTGGCTGGCTGGCGACCGCCTGTCCTTCGCCGATTTTGCCCTTGCAGCCGGGCTCTCTTGCGCAGATTATCTGGGGGAAGTGCCCTGGAGCAACGAAGACGATGTCAAAAGCTGGTATGCGCGGGTGAAATCACGTCCCAGCATGCGGCCGCTTCTGGGGGAAAAGGTCCTGGGCATGCCGCCCGCCGCCACCTATGCGGATCTGGACTTCTGACGGTTTTGACCCTTTGACGCCCGGCGACCCTTGGACAGAAAAACGCAAAAACTGCTGAATGCGCTGGACGGCAAGGCACAGGCCCTTGGCTTTGACGGGCTGAAGATTGCCGCTGCGGACAGCATCCCGGACGCGCCAAAAAGGCTGCGCGATTTTCTGGACAAGGGCTATCACGGCACCATGGCCTGGATGGAAGAGACCGCCGGCCGCCGAGGAGCCCCAAAGGCGCTTTGGCCAGAGGTGAAATCGGTGCTGATGCTGGCCATGAATTACGGCCCCGATGACAGCCCCCAGAACCATCCGCTGGCCCATCTGGAGGATCCGGAAAGCGGCGGCATTTCCGTCTATGCCCGCCACCGGGACTATCACGATGTCATTAAGGGCCGGTTGAAGGAACTGGCCAGTTTCCTGGTGTCACGGGCCGGCGGCGATGTGAAAGTGTTTGTCGACACGGCCCCCGTGATGGAAAAACCTCTGGGGCAGGCCGCTGGGCTGGGCTGGCAGGGCAAACACACCAATCTGGTCTCGCGCGAGCTCGGGTCCTGGTTTTTCCTCGGCGCCCTCTTCACCACGCTGGAGTTGCCGCCCAGCGGGGCGGAAACCGACCATTGCGGCTCCTGCCGCGCCTGTCTCGACAGCTGCCCGACCGACGCCTTTCCCGCGCCCTACCAGCTCGATGCACGCCGCTGCATATCCTATCTCACCATCGAGCACCCGGGCCCCATTCCAGAAGAGTTCCGCGCGCCCATGGGCAACCGCATCTATGGCTGTGATGATTGCCTTGCGGCCTGCCCCTGGAACAAGTTCGCCAGCGCGGCCCGCGAAGCCAAGCTGGCCGCGCGGGAGCAAATGCAGAACCCGCCCCTTGCCCGGCTGCTGACCCTCGATGATGCCGGGTTCCGCACCTATTTCTCCGGCTCTCCCATCAAGCGGATCGGACGCAACCGGTTCTTGCGCAATGTCCTGATCGCTGCGGGAAATTCAAACCTCCCGGCCCTTCTTGCACAGGTCACCCCACACCTTGAGGATCCGGACCCGACCGTGCGCGGGGCCGCCGTGTGGGCCTTTTGCCAGCTGGCGGATGCGTCAGAGAGTGCCGGCCGAAAGCGTACCGCGCTTGCAGGCGAAGCCGACTCAGGTGTCCGCGCGGAGTGGCTCCGCCGGAAGCAGGCTTAGCCGGCCCCAGGCCTGACCGTCACTTCTCCGAGATCATCCCTGTTGCGATTAGACCTTGTCACAAGAATACGCCATAGTCACACAATGGCCAAAGAGGGCCGACTCTATCGGGACGGATCGAATAATCCGGTCTTTTCTCACCATATGATTTGGAGCCAAAACCTTGTTTTTATTGCCTGCTTCGTCACTTCCCCAAAAGAAGGCCCGCTTCCATGCGCGGTCGCTGTATCTGGGAACCGCCTTGGTTCTGGTCTCCAGCTCAGCCTTTGCCCAGGACAAGGGGCTTGAGGCCTTCAACGCCTATATGGACGGCCTGAAAAGGTTCGGCATGACCATTGAAAACGGCCTAGTCGACTATGACCCGGGCAGCGACACCCTGACCCTGACCGACAGCACGCTTTCTTTCGGCGGCATGATCCAGGATCTCACAGCCAAGGAAACCGATGACACAGGCGCGGACGGCGCCACTGAGACTGATCAGCCCAAACCGTCCACTCTGAGCTTCAAGGTGTCTTTCTCTTCCGGCACTGTGACGATCTCCGGACTGACCCATGACGGCAACCGGTTCTCCGCCGAAAACTGGGTCTATTCGGACGACACAAAGATGCTCCTCAGCGGTTCGGTGAGCGGCAAGGGTCGGCTGAAGGCGGAAACCCGCTTCGCCGGCATGAGCGCAACACGCTACGACTTCGTCCTGCCGGACTTGCCACCGGACAATCCGGCTCAACAGGCCAGCCGCTGGCTCCCTTTCGTCAAGGCAGCCCTGCTGACATCCTTTGACGACGTCAAAGTCGACAATTCAGGCACAACCCTGGAAGCGTATGACACCAGCGGCGACAAGGAAAAGCTGGTGATGTCAAGCACGATCCAGATGGATGGATACCACATGAGCGGGGCCAGGGACGGCCTGATCGCTGAGTATTCGATCGACCGGATGGTCCAGAACATGAAAACCCTGGACGCGCCGTCCGGCCAGATGCTGGCCCAGACGACCAGCCAGGGCAAAACCGTCTATTCCAATATTGACATCGGCGCCCTGCTGGATCTGTTCGATCCTTCGGTTTCCGAAACCGGCGAAGAACGCACGCTGGTCGGCTCCGGAACCGCCGTCGACTATGTGTCGGACCAGGAAATCGCTAACGGTCTCAGCATCAAGGCCACGGCTGAGACCGCTACGATCGACAAGGTCTCGGTAATCAAGCGGGACAATTCGGTTCTGGGCCTGATCGACGACGTCCTGAACAAGAAGACGCCTACCCCGGAAGAGCTTCTCGTCAACCTGTTTCAGTTCTACCGCTCCTTTGCTGTTGCCGATGCCCGCGTCAGCGGCGTGTCGCTGATCGTGCCCATCGCGCCGGGCCTGGACTCCGCCATCACCATCAAGGAAATGGCCATGACAAATGTGGGCGCCAGCGGAGTTGAAGAGATGATGCTCGTCGGCCTGAATGCACCGGCCCTGCCCAAAGATGCCTCCGTCAAACTGGATTGGGCTGCGATCGGCGGGATTGAATTTGCCGACTATGCGCCGATGGAAGGTGTGATCCAGAAAATGATCGCCGACAGCACCTATGCACAGAAGAACCCGCTCGAGGTGGCCCGCACCTTTCTGCCCCGTTCCTTTGGCTATGAGATCGAAGGGCTGGACGTAACGGTGCCCGACACCGGCCGGGTGCAGATCGGCAAGGCCGAAATGACTCTGTCCAGCACCGTTCCGCCGATCCCGACCAGCTTTCACCAGAAGAGTGAAGGCGTGCACGTGCCGGTGGCGGCCCTGGACGATCCGGAAGCCCGAGCCCTTTTGACCGCCCTTGGCCTCGACACTCTGGTCTGGTCTGACGAGACCCGGCTCTATTGGGACGAAGCCACCAAAGAGCTCAACCTGGAACGTCTGCGAATAAACGTTGAGGGTCTCGGCACAGTGGAAGCGTCCGCCAAATTCGCCAATGTGCCGAGGGCTTTGTTTGAAGATCCGCAAGGACAGGGCCAGCTGGCGGCCATTACCGCCCAGTTCGTGACTGCGTCCTTCACCTTCCAGGATGCAGGCTTTACGTCAAAGGGGCTGAAACACGCGGCGGAAACCCAGGGAATTCCGGAAGACGCCCTGCGCGAGGCTCTGGTGGCCCAGGCTGGCCAGGCCGCGGCCCCGATCCAGAACCCGGCCTTCACCAAGATGGTTTCCGACGCTGTCAAAACCTATCTGGACGATCCGAAGTCCCTGAAAGTGACGCTGGCCCCGGCAAATCCGGTGCCGCTCGCCCAGATCCTCGGCAGCATGGCCGCCCCCCAGGGGCTGCCGGATCTGTTGAATGTGAAGGTGGTTGCGAACTGACGCGTGCGCCTTGTCATCTTCAAAAGGGCGGCCCTGTGCCGCCCTTTTCGTTCACTGTTTCATACCAAGCGCAATTGATGATGGCCTATTTGACCGCGCTTGGTTGTCTAATTCCGGCCTCACAGTCAAGTCCCAAGCCCTGTTGCCTCCTCACCAGGTCCACGGTTGTCTTCGAAGTCGCTGCCAGCAGGGT